>CAZDEF010000040.1:0-23599 GCA_964504385.1 uncultured Oscillospiraceae bacterium | reverse complement strand
GCGAGCTTGACTATAATACCACCCTTTAAGGGGTTTGTCAACACCTTTTTTGAAACTTTTTTGAATATTTTTTCGTTTTTTGTTTTCTCCGAACCTTTGCTTTCTTTCACGTTTCTTCCTCTTGAATCCATCCGAACTTTTATAGATATTCATCATTCGATGATTCGTATTCATTCCTTTCTTCCTGATTATTCCTTTTATATTCTTTCAACAGTCACAAATCAAATTGCTTTTTTCCTTATTTCAGGCTATACTAACCAATGCAAATAGTTTTGTACTGAGGAAGTGGAAACTTTGAAACTTGGTATCGTAGGTCTTCCCAACGTAGGCAAGAGCACCCTGTTCAATGCTATCACCCGTGCGGGTGCGCAGGCTGCCAATTATCCTTTCTGTACTATTGAACCCAACACCGGCGTTGTGCCTGTTCCAGACAGCCGTCTGGACGTACTGGCGCAGATGTATCAGCCCAAGAAGGTCACTCCTGCCACAGTGGAGTTCGTTGATATCGCCGGTTTGGTCAAAGGCGCCAGCCGTGGTGAAGGCTTGGGCAACAAGTTCCTTTCTCATATCCGCGAGGTGGATGCCATCGTGCATGTGGTGCGCTGCTTTGAGGATGAAAACATCATCCACGTTGACGGTTCCATCGATCCTGCGCGTGATATTGAAGTGATCCAGCTGGAGCTGATCTTCGCCGATTTGGAAACTGTAGAGCGCCGCGCCGCCAAAGCGATGCAGCTTTACAAGGGCGGCGACAAAAAGAACGCCGCCGAGGCCGAATTGGGGATGCGTCTGAAAGCTCACCTCGAAGCCGGAAAGCCTGCCCGCACATTCGCCATGACAGATGACGAGCGTGAGATCGTAAAGGGTTGGTTCCTGCTGACGGACAAGCCCGTCATCTATGCCGCCAACATCGCCGACAGCGACATTGGACCGGATATGGATGAACTGCCCTATGTGAAGGCCGTTCGCGAGATCGCAGACGCTGAAGGCTCTCAGGTGTTCACCATCAGTGCGCAGATCGAAGAAGAGATCGCTCAGATGGAAGGCGAAGAGAAGGAAGAATTCCTCCACGAGCTTGGGCTTGGCCAGAGCGGTCTGGATCGACTGATCACCGCCTGTTACTCTCTGCTGGGGCTGATCTCCTTCCTGACTTCCGGCTCCGACGAGTGCCGCGCCTGGACCATCGTCAGCGGCACCAAAGCGCCGCAGGCCGCAGGCAAAATCCACACAGACTTCGAGCGCGGTTTCATTCGTGCCGAAGTAGTGGCCTACGACGACCTGATCGCGCTGGGCAGCATGAACGTCTGTAAGGAGAAGGGCCTCGTCCGCAGCGAAGGCAAGGACTATGTGATGAAGGATGGCGACATCGTCCTCTTCCGTTTCAACGTATAACAGAAGGAGGCTGTTCCCTATGTCCCGACTTTCCTTTTTCTTAAAACGCTTGGTGCGTATGGACTGGAAGGCCATGTGGCAGACGACCGGTCTGCTCAAGGAGCGCAGCGGCAAAAGCCGTCTGTGGCTGCTGGGCGACATGCTGCACTGCGCGCTGAAGTACAACGCCGGTTATGTGGACTACAAGATCGCTCAGATGTACCGTCTGAACGACGCGCAGCGCAAAACGCAGATCACCCGCGGGCTGAGCAATACCATTGTGCGGCGCATGAACGACAAGGCCTACTGGTACCTTTTCGACGATAAGGCCACCTTCAACGTGCTGTTCAAGGACGAAGTCGGCCGCGGCTGGATGAAGATCAGCCCAGACACACAGCAAGCCGATTTCGAAGCCTTTCTTGCTGCCTATGGCGATATCATTGCCAAGCCTTTGGAGGGCAGCAGCGGTGTAGGCATCGAGCGCTTCACCCGTGAGCGCTGGCAGGGACGTGAGGCAGATTTTCTGAAGGAGCTGTTGGATAAGCAGATCGGCATCATCGAGGAGCGTGTCATCCAGCATCCGCGCATGGCGGCCATGTGTCCCACATCCGTCAATACCATCCGCATCGCCACCCTGCTGGGCGACAAGAAGCAGGGAATCGTTTATGCCTTTTTGCGCATCGGCAATGGCAACGTGATGGACAATGTGGATCAAGGCGGCATGGCTGCCCGCGTCGATCTGGAAAGTGGAAAGCTGCTGACCGTTGGCGCCGACAAAAAGGGCAATACTTTTACCCACCACCCCATCACCGGCACGCCCATCATCGGTTTTGAGATTCCCTTCTTTGAAGAAGCCAAGGCAATGTGCCTGAAAGCCGCTCAAAAAGTGCCGCAGATGCGCTTTGTCGCATGGGATGTGGCTATTACCGAAACCGGCCCCGTCTTTATTGAGGGCAACAGCTTTCCCAGCCACGCCGTACCGCAGTTTGCCGCTCATTATCCAGACGGTATCGGCATCATGCGGGAATTCCGCGAGTTTATCGATATCTAAAATTTCATGGCATGCGAGATCGCTTCCCGCATGCCATGTTTGTTATCAGGAGAGAATATATGCAGTTGTCCAAAATCCATCATATCGCCGTTATCGGCAGCAATTACCACGCAAGCCGTTATTTTTATGTGGATCTGCTCGGTTTCCATATCATCCGTGAAAACTATCGTGAGCAGCGCAACGATTGGAAGATCGATCTTCAGATGGGCGAGATCGAGCTGGAGCTGTTCATCATGCCGGACAGTCCCGAGCGCCCGAGTTACCCGGAAGCGCGCGGTCTGCGGCATCTGGCTTTTCATGTGCCTTCCGTGGAAAGCGCCATGCAGGAACTGAACACTCTCGGCATCGTCTGCGAACCTGTCCGCACCGATGAGTACACAGGCCGAAAGATGACCTTCTTTTTCGATCCGGACGGTTTGCCATTGGAATTGCACGAATGACGTTTCCAGCCTTTTAGCGAATGGTTTTGGGCTATCATACACGGACGGTTTCCTGCGTCTTTTTTCTTTATGTTACTTTTTCACCGTCATTCGGGCAAGGGCCTTGCGCACCTGTGGGAAGGCGACCACTGCCAGACAGATGGCCAGATCTACGAACACAAAGGCATTGTAGCCCGTCGAGTACACCCACGGGGACAGCCCGCTTTCAGCGGCATATTCCGCAAAGAACACCACTCCGCTGAGGGTGTGACAGACAAATCGGCCCAAGCCCACCGTCAGCACTGCTCCAAGCCAGCACAGCAATTCCTTCCAGCCTTTCCGGTGCTGCAGCTGGCCAAAAACCCCTGCAAAAGCAACGCAGCCGAATGCCAGCGGGTAATCCAGCGCAGCCTGTGCCGCACTCACGATCCACGGGTCTTGGATCATCTGCAAGAATCCATAGGCAATGCCCACCACCAATCCGGGAACCGTGCCGTGATAATAGGCAAAGGCCAGGATCGGCAGCAAGGATGCAGGCGTGACGGATCCGCCCTGCGGCAGCTTAAAGAGACGAATGTAACTGAGCACAAAGCTGAGCGCCATGCAGATGGCGGCGTTGGCCAGCATTTGAGGCGTCCATTTCTGCTTGTTGCGCGCGATTAGCAATAGAGCGGCAGCGCAGGCAGCCAGCACTGCCAGCAGGATCCAACCAACGAGGGTAACGTCTTCGAATTTGAAAGCCATGGGGTTTCCTCCCTTTTGTTTTTTCGAACAGACGCACCGCCATCGGTACAAAAAAGCCATCGTCCGTCGGGACGATGGCACTTTCAAACCTTTGCAGGTTTTCTTGTGTGACTTCGCTTCCCTACGGTCGTACTAACGACATCAGGTTCAAAGGGACATGCCTTTTGCAAGGCAATCTCAGCATTTCTGCGCCCCTAGCGGTGTTCAGTTCTGGAAGTATTATAAGGGCAGGTATGCAGGATGTCAAGGCTGCACTTTGCATTTTGTTCAAAGCGTGCTACAATACCCTTATCCTGTCTGAAAGGGAGGCTCCGCTCCATGCCCTCATGCTATATCGTCGGCGCTGGCGAGTTCACCGCGCGCGGTTTTCATCCTCAGGCTGATGATTTCATCATCGCGGCCGACGGCGGGCTGCGCACGCTGGACGGCATCGGTATTCGGCCGCATCTGTTGATCGGCGATCTGGACTCGCTGGGCGCGTATTCCATTCCCACCGATCTCCCGCTGGAAAAGCATCCCGTGGAGAAGGATGATACAGACACCGGCATCGCCCTCGCACAGGGCTTCGCTATGGGGTATCGCGATTTCGCTCTCTATGGCTGTGCCGGCGGAAGACCCGATCATCTGCTGGCTAATTTTCAAAGCATGGGGTGGTACAGCAAGCTGGGGGCATTCCTCCGTTTGCTCGCCAGCACATACACCGCCTATGCCCTTACCGACGGAAAGCTGCTGCTCCCCTCGCGCCCCGTTGGCACAACCGTAAGCGTGTTCTGTCTCGGCGACAAGGCCGATGGCGTGACCCTGCAAGGGCTCAAGTATCCGCTTTCCAACCACACGCTGACCGGCGATTATCCTTTGGGTGTAAGCAATCAGCATCTCGACACGCCCGCCGTCATCAGCGTGCAGCGCGGAACATTGCTCATTCTTCAATATGATCGGCCCGAATAGGTCAAAGCCCGGCTTCGAACATCTACAAACACTGCAATTCCTCCACTGGTTTTATCTGGTAATGCCAATTTCTTGAAACTATACCATAAATAACCCGAACTTCGACTATGCTTTTTTGTTACAATCTGTTATAATGTAAATACCAACAAATTTTTTTGGGGGGATTTGCATTATGAAAGGTAAAGAAGCTACAGCCAAAACAAAGAAACCCCTTTTCAAGAAGTGGTGGTTTTGGATACTCATTGTTCTGATTCTATCTGGCATCTTTAGCAATACGGACGACACATCAACGCAAGAAACTCAAGAACTACAAGAAACGCAAGAAATGCAAGAAACACATCTGTACGACACTGCACGGGTTCGAGATGTGATGAACGGAGTGGGTACAAAAAAATAGGCGAGTATTCTATCATCGAAGCGAACTCGAATTTAGTCACCACGGAAGCACTTACTGACTGGTATTTCAACTATGTTTCCAAGAACGATTTTAACTGGTGCATGATACTTTACAGTGATAAAAACGATAATTCGGGTGTATATTCAATTAGTGGCATCGTTCAAAAAGAAGTAGTGTTTACAAAAGACAAAAACGGTGACTATTCATTAAGTGAAGCAGATGCTACAAGCCATGCAATCATCTATGCGCCCACTAACAGCAACACACTGAAAGAGTTTAAAATAGATGAATAAACAAGCAGAGCCTTGACGGAAAAGAAAACCCGTCAAGGCTCTGCTTGATACTATTGCTGTACTAAACCTACGGTGAATTGTAGAGCGTTACATGGAAGTAGAGCGAGTGTCTGCTAATCTTTACTTGAAATACTTCACGCCGCCTTCAAAGATCGGTTGGAAACATTCTCCCGGAACATTCTTGTACAGATCGATGCCTGCGCGTTCGCTGTGGCCCATCTTGCCCAGCACCCGGCCGTCCGGGCTGGTGATGCCTTCAATGGCCAGCACGCTGCCGTTAGGATTGCAGCGCAGATTCATGGTGGGATCTCCGTCCGCATCCACATACTGCGTGGCAATCTGCCCATTGCGTTTCAGCTGCTCCAGCACCGCATCGCCCGCTACAAAGCGTCCCTCGCCGTGCGAAATGGCAATGCTGTGAATATCCCCTGCTCCACACAGCTGCAGCCACGGGCTCTTGTTGCTGGCCACGCGGGTGCGCACCAGCATGCTCTGGTGACGGCCGATGGTGTTGAATGTGAGCGTGGGGCATGTATCGTCCGTGTCGATGATCTCGCCATAGGGCACCAAACCCAGTTTGATCAGCGCCTGGAAGCCGTTGCAGATCCCCAGCATCAGGCCGTCGCGCTGCTTGAGCAGTTCATGCACCGCATCCTTCATCATGGGGTTGCGGAAAAATGCAGTGATGAACTTGGCGCTTCCATCCGGCTCGTCGCCACCGGAGAATCCACCGGGCAATACGATCATCTGGCTTTCGCCGATCATCTTCACCGCCTGCTGCAGGCTTTCACCGATCGCGTTGGGAGTGAGGTTATTGATGAGAAGGATGCGCGGCTCCGCGCCTGCCCGGGTCAGTGCGCGCGCTGTATCCACTTCGCAGTTGGTGCCGGGGAACACAGGGATGAATGCCGCAGGCTTGTGCGTCAAAACTGCGGGCTTTGCCCACTCCTTGGCTTCAAAGTTCGCCTTCTCCACCTTCTCGCCATCGGCATAGTAGGGGAACACCTTGGTCAGCTTTCCTTCGTACACTTCCTGAATGTCGGCAAGGTTTACGCATTCGCCGCCAAAAGACAGCGTATAGTCTTCCACCGTCCGGCCGATCACATCGCCCAGCGTTTCGCCCTCAGCCATTTCCAGCAGCACCGCGCCAAAATCCTGACGGAAGAGATCGGCCACGTTCTCCAATTCCGCTCCGATCCGGTTGCCCAGTGCCATTTTAAATGCGCCCTCAGCCACGCCGCCCAGACCCAGCGCCCAGGCGGAGAGTACAGCGCCCTTTTGGATGGCTTGATACAATTGGGCCAGATTCTCTTTGACGGTTTTGCAGTCAAAGGCATCCGCGCGCAGCAGGCACAGCGTATGTCCCGCCGCCTTGAACTCGGGTGAGATCACCTCGCCGCTGTCGCCGGGAGCCACAGCAAAGCTGACCAACGTAGGCGGCACATCCAAGTTTTCAAACGTACCGCTCATGGAATCCTTGCCGCCGATCGCCGCCACGCCAAGATCCATCTGCGCGTCCAGAGCACCCAGCAGCGCCGCCATCGGCTTGCCCCAGCGTTCCGGCGCGCCCGTCATGCGCTCAAAGTATTCCTGGAATGTCAGATAGGCTTTTGTGGTGTCAAAGCCGGCAGCGCCAAGCTTCATCATGCTTTCCACTACGCTCAGGTATGCGCCCTCGTATGGGCTCTGCGCCATCACCTGCGGGTGGAAGCCGTAGCTCATACCGCTGACGGTGGTGGTCTCGCCTTCCAGCACTGGCAGCTTGGCCACCATGGTCTGCGCCGGGGTCAGCTGATACTTTCCGCCGAAGGGCATCAGTACTGTTCCTGCGCCAATGGTGGAATCAAAACGTTCGCTCAATCCCTTTTTGGAGCAGATGTTCAGGTCGCCGACCATGTTCTCCAGCTTTTCAGCAAAAGTAACGCCTGCAAAGGGCACATTCTCCACCTTTGCGTCCTCGACGCATACGGAAGCATGCTTTTCCGCGCCGTTCGAATTCAGGAATTCGCGGCTCAGATCCACAATGGTATGGCCCTTCCAATGCATCCGCAGGCGTGGCTCCTCGGTGACAACCGCCACGACCGTTGCTTCCAAGTTCTCCTCGTTTGCATAGCGGATGAAAAGCGCCGCATCCTCAGAGGCCACCACCACGGCCATGCGTTCCTGACTTTCGGAGATCGCCAGCTCCGTACCGTCCAAGCCTTCATATTTCTTAGGCACCTTGTCCAGATCGATGCTCAGGCCGTCGGCCAGTTCGCCGATCGCCACACTCACGCCGCCCGCGCCAAAGTCATTGCAGCGTTTGATCAGGCGAGTGACCTTTTCATCCCGGAACAGGCGCTGCAGCTTGCGCTCCACCACCGGGTTGCCCTTCTGCACTTCCGCGCCGCAGGTCTCGATGCTTTCCAGCTTGTGGCTCTTGGAGGAACCCGTTGCGCCGCCGCAGCCATCGCGGCCCGTGCGGCCGCCCAGCAGCACGATCACATCGCCGGGAATCGGCTGCTCGCGGCGCACGTTTCTTTCCGGCGCGCCGCCCACCACCGCGCCGATCTCCAGCCGTTTGGCCGCATAGCCGGGATGATACATTTCATCCACCAGCCCCGTAGCCAGACCGATCTGGTTGCCGTATGCGCTGTAGCCCGCAGCGGCCGTAGTCACCAGCTTGCGCTGGGGCAGCTTGCCCTGCATGGTCTGTGCGACCGGCAGCAGCGGATCCGCCGCGCCGGTCACGCGCATGGCCTGATACACATAGGTGCGCCCGGAAAGCGGATCGCGGATCGCGCCGCCAATGCAGGTGGCCGCGCCGCCGAAGGGCTCGATCTCCGTCGGGTGGTTGTGCGTTTCATTCTTAAACATGAGCAGCCACGGCTCTTTCTTGCCCGCAACGTCCACGTCGATCTTGATGGAGCAGGCATTGATCTCCTCGCTCTCGTCCAGATTGCTCAGCTTGCCCTGCTGCTTGAGCGCTTTGGCACCGATGGTGGCGATATCCATCAGATTCATGGGCTTGGGGCCGCCTTTGCGGCCTGCATAGACGCTTTCGCGCAGCGCAAGATAGCGCCGGAAGGCCGCTTCCACAGCCGGTTTCTCGATGTTCACCTGATCCAGCGTGGTCAGGAATGTGGTGTGCCGGCAGTGATCAGACCAATAGGTATCGATCATGCGGATTTCCGTTAGGGTCGGGTCGCGCTGTTCGCTCTGGAAATAGGCACGGCAGAAGGCCAGATCATCCGCATCCATGGCCAAGCCGTACTTCTGCACAAAGGCAGCCACCGTCTCGTCGTCCATGGAGGTAAAGCCGGTAAGCGTTTCCACCGTTTCCGGCTGATCATAGTCCTGTTTGAGGGTCGTTTTCTCGGCCAGACTGGCTTCCCGGCTTTCCACAGGGTTGATGAGATGCTTGCGGATACGCGCCATTTCATCTTCCGTTGGCGTGCCCTCCAGCAAGTACACCCGCGCTGTCAGCACAGTGGGACGTTCGCACTGGCTCACCAGCTGGATGCACTCCTCACAGCTGGCGGCGCGCGCGTCAAACTGGCCGGGCAGATACTCCACCGCGATCATCGCATCCGCGCCTTCCGGCAGCGTTTCATAGGTCAGATCCACCTGCGGCTCGGAAAACACGATGGGCATGCACCGGTCGAACAGCTCGCGGTCAATGCCCTCCACATCATAACGGTTGAGCACCCGCACGCCGGTCACGCTCTTGATGAGCAGAATGTGGCGGATCTCCTGCAAAAGTCCCTTGGCTTCCACAGCATACTCGGGCTTCTTTTCTACATAAACGCGATAAACAGCCATTGTTTTCTCTCCTTCGTCATTGGGGAAACGGAGCAGCCGCCTGCCCTGTGTTCAGGGGCGGGCTACTGCTCAAACGCCTTCAGCGCCCTTGCGCCGATGTCGCTGCGCCGATGCATCTTTTCAAAGCTGATCTCATCGGAAGCCGCATACGCTTTGCGGATCGCCTCGCACAGATCGTCCGCCACAGCCGTCACGCCCAGCACGCGGCCGCCGGAGGTGAGGATCTGGCCCTGTTCGCCTCTCTTGGTGCCGGCATGATAGACGTAGGCTGTTTTCTCCGCCTCCGCCAATCCGCTGATGGGCTTACCCGTTTCGTACTTCTGCGGATATCCGCCGCTGGCCAGCACCACGCAGCAGCTTGCGCCGTCTGCAAATTCCACCTTTACCTGATCCAGCGTCTCATTCGTGGTGGCGCGCATGATGGTAAACAGGTCGCTGCGCAGCAGCGGCAGCACCGCCTGCGTTTCCGGGTCGCCGAAGCGGCAATTGTACTCGATCACCTTGGGGCCGTCCGCTGTCAGCATCAGGCCAAAATACAGGCAGCCATGAAACGGGCAGCCCTCTTTGCGCATCGCTTCCAGCGTCGGCAGAAAGATCTCCCGCATGCAGCGCTGCGCCACATCGGCCGTATAATAGGGATTGGGGGCGATCACGCCCATGCCGCCGGTGTTCAGGCCCTCATCGTGATCCAGCGCCCGTTTGTGATCCATGCTGGACACCATGGGGCGGATCGTGGTTCCATCGGTAAAGCACAGCACGCTTACCTCCGGCCCATCCAGGAACGCCTCCACCACCACGCGGCTGCCGGATGCGCCAAATTTGCCGCCCTGCATCATGTCGGTCACAGCTGCTTCCGCCTCGGCATTGCTCGTGCAGATCAGCACGCCCTTGCCCAGCGCCAATCCGTCCGCCTTCACCACGAGCGGGCAGCGCGCCGTGCGCACAAAAGTCAGCGCCGCGTCCATATCGTCAAAGGCTTCGTACGCCGCTGTTGGAATGCCGTACTTCTTCATCAGGTTCTTGGAAAACACTTTGCTGCCTTCAATGCGTGCAGCCTTCTGGTCCGGCCCGAAGGCGGGAATGCCCACCGCCTTCAGCCGATCCACCAGCCCCATACACAAAGGATCGTCCTGCGCGACCACCACATAATCCATCTTTTCTGCCGCCGCGTAGGCGGTGATGGCTTCCACATCCGTGGAGCGGTACGGCACGCATACAGCGTCCTGGGCAATGCCGCCGTTGCCGGGCGCGCAGTACAGCTGCGTGATCTCCGGGCTTTCCTTCAGTTTCTTAATAATGGCGTGCTCACGTCCGCCGCCGCCAACAACCAGAACTTTCATACATTACCTCCACAGCAGAACGTTGGGATCCCATGACCAGAAGCACATGCACACGCAAGCGAGCCGGAGCCGCTGCGTGCTCCGGCGTTTCGCCCGCATCCGCTCCGCTTAATGGTGGAAGAGACGCAGACCGGTGAAGGCCATCGCGATGCCATATTTGTTGCAGGCGTCGATCACCACTTCATCGCGGATGGAACCGCCGGGTTCGGCGATGTATTTCACACCGCTGCGTGCAGCGCGGTCGATATTGTCCGGGAAAGGGAAGAACGCATCGGAGCCCAGCGCCACATCCGTCATCTGCGCCAGCCATGCCTTCTTTTCTTCCTTGGTCAGTTCTTCCGGCTTTTCAGTGAACAAGGTCTGCCAGATCCCGTCTGCCAGCACATCCTCGGATTCGTCGGAAATATAGCGGTCAATCGCATTGTCGCGATCCGGATTCTTCAGTGTGGGGATAAAGGGCAGGTTCAATGTCTTCTCATGCTGACGCAGCCACCAGTTGTTGGCCTTGTCCCCCGCCAGACGGGTGCAGTGGATGCGACTCTGCTGTCCCGCGCCAATGCCGATGGCCTGTCCGTCCTTGACATAGCACACGGAATTGGACTGGGTGTACTTGAGCGTGATCATGGAAATGGCCAGATCGCGCAGCGCGGCCTCCGTCATTTTCTTGTTTTCCGTCACCACGTTGGCAAAGAAATCATCCGTGATGTGCAGCTCGTTACGCTCCTGCTCGAAAGTGATGCCGTACACATCCTTCTGCTCAAGCTTTTCCGGCTCATAGTCAGGGTCGATCTGCACAATGTTGTAATTTCCCTTGCGCTTGGATCTAAGGATCTCGAGCGCTTCCGGTTCGTAGCCGGGGGCGATCACGCCATCGGACACTTCCGGCTTGATGAGCAGCGCGGTGGATACATCGCACACATCAGACAAGGAGATCCAGTCGCCAAAAGATGACATGCGGTCCGCGCCGCGGGCGCGGGCATACGCGCAGGCCAGCGGAGACAGCTCCATTTCCGCAGGGATAAAGTAGATGCGACGCAGCGTATCGCTCAGGGGCAGGCCCACGGCAGCACCGGCGGGGCTGACATGCTTGAAGCTGGCGGCAGCCGGCAGGCCGGTCGCGCGTTTCAATTCCTTCACCAGCTGCCAACCGTTGAAGGCGTCCAGAAAGTTGATGTAACCCGGGCGGCCGGAGAGCACTTCGACGGGCAGTTCGCCTTTCTTCATAAAGATGCGGGCAGGCTTCTGATTGGGGTTGCAGCCATACTTGAGTTCCATTTCCGTCATGATGCTTTCTCCTTTTTTCACTGGTGTTTGTTCAGGATGCGCTGCTCGTGGCGGCCGGTCTGCAGATCGGTATATCGCACGAACAGAGAGATCTTGTTATCTTGGTCAAGATGGTTCCACAGCTCTTTCGTGAACGCATCGATATCATCCGGGATCTGCACGCGTTCCGGCTCGCCCTGGAAGGTGGGAATGACAGGGTTGCCATCGCACACATAGGTATGCAGAAAATGTCCCAGTCCCCTGACCGCCGGGTATTCATAGAAGAAACGCGCACAGGCGCAGCCGTTTTCCTCCGCCGCCTTCAGAATGGACAGCTTATAGCTGCCATCCGTCGCCTGAATGCCGGAGATGCGCGGCGTCCAGTTGGGACGGTCATCCTCAAACTGGCGCGTACGCAGCGCGGATTCCCAGCTTTCGCCGCGGGAGAGGGATTCCCAGATGGTATCGGTCTGGTCGCCATTGGTCACGATCAGGCCGCATCCCGCTTCACGCACGGGGTGGTAAATGATCAGATGCGGATCCACCATCAGACTGGGATCATACGCTTCCGTGCGAATCCCATCCGGTTCAGCCACAAACACGCGGTTGCGGCTGTTCACGCTGCGCCCCATGATGAAGTACGCGGCTACAGCCTTGGTTCCGTCCTCGCTTACGCCCAGCACGATGCCGCGGCCGGGGTAGGTATTGCCATTCAGGCGTTCCCGCATGGTCGGCGTTTCATAAACGTTCATCTTGCTCTCTCCTTATCTGATGCAAACTCTGCGGCCTTCCACCATCAGCCGCCCTTCGCAGAACAGGCGCACCGCCTCGGGCAGCAGCTTCCATTCCGCCTCCTCCATGATGCGTCTTTGCAGGCTTTCGGGCGTATCGTTCTCCAGCACAGGCACCGCCTTTTGGGCGATGATCGGGCCGCCGTCGCATTCCTCGCTCACAAAGTGCACGGTCGCTCCGGACACCTTCACGCCGTAGGCCAGCGCCGCCTCATGGACGCGCAGCCCATAAAAGCCCTTGCCGCAGAAGGAGGGGATCAGCGCCGGATGGACATTCAGAATGGCGTTGGGATAGCTGTCGGTCAGCTCGCGGGTAAAAATCACCATGCACCCAGCCAGCACCACCAGCTGGATGTTCAGCTGACGGAGTTTTTCCACCAGCGCCACCGTCATATCCTGAGCACTTGCATAAGCCTTGCGCGGGAGCACATAGCCGGGGATCCCGGCCTTGGCCGCACGTTCCAGCGCATAAGCCCCTTCTTTGGTGGAAAGAACAGCGGTGATCTCGCCGCCGCCCAGCTCGCCGCGCTGCTGCGCGTCGATCAGTGCCTGCAGGTTGGTGCCGCCGCCGGATACAAGCACGGCAATGTTCGTTTTCATTTCAGGATCACCTTTTCCTCGCCCTTGACGATCTGGCCGATCACATAAGCGTCCACTCCGTTTTCGCGCAGGATCGTCAGCGCCGTATCCTTCTCATCCGCCGGCACCACCACGCTCATGCCAACGCCCATGTTGTAGGTGTTGTACATATCCCGCTCAGGGATCTTTCCCCACTGGGCGATCATATCAAAGATGGGCAGTACCTTCACGGCGCTCTTGTCAATGCTTGCGCACAGTCCGTCCGGAATGGAGCGCGGAATATTCTCATAGAAACCGCCGCCGGTGATGTGGCTGATGCCCTTCACATCCACCTTTTCCAGCAGAGCAAGGATCGGCTTGACATAGATCCTCGTGGGGGTGAGCAGAGCTTCGGCAATGGTCTGACCGTTCAGCTCCGCACGGGGCACATAGAGCTCCGGGTTGTTGTTGTCAATATCAAACACCTTGCGGCACAGGGAAAAACCGTTGGAATGAATGCCGGTGGAGGGCAATGCGATCACGACATCGCCTTCCGCCATGCGGGTATTGTCAAGGATCTTTTTCTTATCTACGATCCCCACTGCAAAACCGGCCAGATCATAATCCTCCGCAGGCATCATGCCGGGATGCTCCGCCGTTTCACCACCGATGAGCGCCGCGCCGGACTGTACGCATCCCTCCGCCACACCAGCAACGATCGAGGCGATCTTCTCGGGCACATTCTTGCCGCAGGCAATGTAATCCAGAAAGAACAACGGCTTTGCGCCCACGCAGATGATATCGTTCACACACATGGCCACCGCGTCGATCCCGATGGTATCGTGCCGATCCATCAGAATGGCAAGCTTCACCTTGGTGCCGCAGCCGTCCGTGCCAGATACCAGCACCGGCTCGTCCATGCCCGCCACAGGCAGACCGAAGCAGCCGCCAAAGCCGCCCACATCATCTAAGCAGCCTTCATTGCGGGTGCGGGCCACATGCTTCTTCATCAGTTCCACCGCGCGGTAGCCGGCGGTGATATCCACACCGGCAGCCTTGTAGCTTGCGCTTTCACTTTTCATTTGGCGTTTTCCTCCGTCTGTTTTTCTGGGTTCAGGGGGCGGGTGCAAATGGGGGTATGGGGCTGACCGGGGATCTCTTCCGGATACACGCCGGTAAAGCAGCCGTTGCAGAAGCCGCAGGCGGAATGATCGGCCAGATACGGCAGGTGGTTCACATTCAGGAATCCAAGGCTATCCGCGCCGATGATCTTGCAGATCTCCTCGGTAGAGTGTTTTGCAGCGATCAGATTGTCCACCGAGCCGATATCCGTGCCGAAGTAGCACATGTGGGTAAACGGCGGGGAGGACAGGCGCATATGCACCTCGGTGGCTCCGGCCTCGCGCAGCAGGCTGACGATATGGGCGCTCGTGGTGCCGCGCACAATGGAATCATCCACCAGCACCACGCGCTTGCCCGCCACTGTGGAACGCACGGCGTTGAGCTTGATGCGCACACTGTTGGCGCGTTCCTTCTGGGTGGGCTGGATGAATGTACGGCCGATATACTTGTTTTTGATAAAGCCAATGCCGTAAGGGATGCCGCTCTGACGCGCAAAACCGATCGCCGCATCCAGGCCGCTGTCCGGCACGCCGATGACCACATCCGCCTGCACCGGATGCTCCAGCGCCAGGAAGCTGCCGGCGCGCACGCGCGCGGTATGCACGCTGCTGCCCTCCACAACGCTGTCGGGGCGGGCGAAATAAATGAATTCAAACACGCACAGGGAACTGCCGCATCTGCGCTGGCAGCGCAGGCTTTTCACACCGTCCTTGTCTGCCACCACCACTTCGCCGGGCTCGATGTCGCGCACGAATTCCGCGCCAATGGCATCCAGCGCGCAGCTTTCGCTGGCAAACACGATATCGTCATCAATGCGCCCCATGCACAGCGGATGGAAGCCATGCGGATCGCGGGCGGCCACGAGCTTGGCCGGGCTCATGATCACCATGGAAAAGGAACCGCGCATGCGGTCCATGGCGTTTGCCACAGCCTGCTCAATGCTGTGACAGTGCAGCCGCTCCTGCGCCACCAGATAGGCGATAATCTCCGCATCGCTGGTGGTGTGGAAGATCGCGCCGTTGGTCTCCAGTTCTTCCCGCAGGCTGGCGGCATTGGTGAGCACGCCGTTGTTGCACAGCGCCAGCGCCCCCTTGCGGTGGTTCACCAGCATGGGCTGGGCGTTATCGCGGTTGTGGCTGCTCTTGGGAGCATACAGGCAGTGCGCCACAGCCGCGCTGCCCTCGGGCAGCTGGCTCAGCACCGGATGGGTGAACACATCCGTCACCAGTCCCACGTCCTTGTGACAGGTGATCACGCCGTTTGTGTTGATGGCAACGCCGCAGCTTTCCTGCCCGCGATGCTGCAGGGCATACAGCGCATGGTACGCCTCCGGGATCACGCCTTGGCGGCCGCCCTGCCGATAGATGCCAAATACGCCGCACGCCTCATGAAGCTGGTTCTCATTCTGCATGACTACTCACGCCTCCGCCCTTACACATTCAAAGCCGCGTCCTTGCGCAGGACGGCTTCGTACATTTCCCGGCGCATCTGCAGCAACTGGCGCGCCAGTTCATCGTCGCTCAGTGCAATGATCTGCGCCGCCAGCAGCGCGGCGTTTTCAGCGCCGTTGATGGCCACCGTTGCCACAGGAATGCCGCCGGGCATCTGCACGGTGGACAAAAGCGCGTCCAAGCCGTCCAGCGCGCTGGCCTTCACTGGGATGCCGATCACCGGCAGAATGCTCTGCGCCGCCAGCGCGCCCGCCAGATGCGCCGCCTTGCCTGCCGCAGCGATCAGGACGCCAAAACCGTTTTCGCGCGCAGCTGCTGCAAACGCAGCCGCCTCCGCAGGGGTACGGTGTGCGGAATACACATGCGCTTCATACGGAATATTCAGCTTGCGAAGCGTTTGAAAACAACCTTCCAGCACCGGCAGATCGCTGTCGGAACCCATGATCACGGCTACCTTCTTCATTTTGCTTTCCTCCTGCTTTTTTGGCATCCATCAAAAAGCAGCCGCCCACACATAGTGCGGCGACTGCAAAAAGAATCATCCAAAAATGGTATCGTTCTGAACAAAGCGAGCGCGCTGGCAGCGACCAGATCCGACCCTGTTGCAGTGCATGGTACGCATAGCGCCGCAGCCTCCCTTCAAACGATGAGGCTATTGTAGCGGAAAGAAGACGCATTGTCAATAGCTTTTCCGAACATTAAATTTTATCTTTAAAAAAACGTTGGTATTTGCATGTAAGAAGGAATTCACAGCATCTCGACATTTTCGATCGTTCCCAAAAACGCCATTTCTTGGCGAAGCTGCATTTCGGCAGGACGCTCATTCACAGGCGCTACCGCCCAAACCATCCCGGATGTCAGCCGGACGTGCGCCACCACCTCGCCCTCAAACCATTCCAAAGGGTCGTTCACGCAGCAGATGCAAGCATCCTGCCACTCATTCTGCTCATCCAGCACCTCCTGCACATAGCCGTAGTTGCGCCGGTAAACCCGTTTATCCTGTCCATCGCCGCGTGTCCCCAGCATATGCTCCACCGTAACCGTGACCCTGCGGATGGGACAGCTGAGCGTCATTCCTTTTTGCAGTGTGGAATGTTCGGCTTTTTGCATGTCGACCTTCCCGATCCAATCGCACAGTTCTGTTGGCAGCAGGCCTCGCTCACCGCAAACGCGCGCAGCCGCTTCGCCAGCCAAACCGTGCAGCGCACAGCCGCATTGCATCAGCTGCACATCGTTCATCCCATAAGCGCCGGCGGCCCGTCCGGCCAGCAGCGCGCTCAGAATGCCGGTGAGCGCATCGCCGCTGCCGCCCTTCGCCATCGCAGGGGTGCCGAAGGGATTGAGCGCTTTCCCCTCCGCCGAGCGCAGCACGCTGACCGTCCCTTTCAGGATCACGGCAGCGCCGTATTTCTTTACAAGCCGGTCGGCAGCAGCCGGAGCGTCCTCCACCACGGCTGATGTTTCCTCACCCAGCAGCCGCGCCGCTTCTGCCGGGTGAGGCGTCAGCAGCAGCATGCCCAGCGTTTTCGGCGCTTCCATCCGTGAAAGCAGCGTCAGCGCATCTGCATCCAGCACAGCCGGAAGCGTATGCTGCGCCAGCCAATCCATCAGCCTTTCCACCAGCGCCCGCGGCCACTCGCTCAGTCCAAGCCCGCACCCTACGCCCAGCGCATCAGCCCACATCAATCTTTCTTCCAGCAGCGTCCACGCTTCTTCCACCGTTTGCGGCAGCGGCAAGCAGGTCGCGCAGGGGCAAAGGATCTGCACGGTGTCCACAATGCTGTCCGGGCAGGCGATCATCACCAATCCGGCTCCAGCGCGCAGCGCGGCAGTAGCGCTGATGGCCGCCGCTCCGGCCATTCCCCGGCTGCCCGCCATCAGCAGCACCTTGCCATAGCTCCCTTTATGCGTAACGCGTCTGCGCTTGGGCAAAAAGGTGGACAGGTCGCCTTCTTCCAGCACAGAAAAACCATGGGCATCGTCATAAGCTGCGGTTTCAGGCTCGTTCAGTCCGATGTCACCCACAACGATTCTGCCCGCATAGTCAGGGCCGTTTTTCAGATAGAGGCCGGGCTTTGGACGGTGGAAAGTCACGGTTTTGGCAGCGCGCACCGCGTCGCCCAGCACCTCGCCGGTCGCGCCGTTCAATCCGGATGGAATATCCACCGCAACCACCGATGCATCCTGCCGGTTGATCCACCGGCACAGTTCCAAGGCCATGCCTTCCAGCGGCCGCGCCAGCCCGGTGCCGAACATGGCATCGATAATCACCAGCGGCAGCTGCGGCACGATCGGCAGGTCGTTCTCCAGCCAGCGGATGGCCACACGCGGGCCAGCCAGTTTTTCCAGCCGTTCCAATTCACGCGCGCTGTCCGCAGACAGCTGGCGGCTGAGCATCCAGCACTCGCCTGCAAACGCATCGTCCGTCTCTGCCAGCATGCGCATGGCCGCCAAACCATCGCCGCCGTTATTGCCCGCGCCGCACGCACACAGCACCCAGCCCTTCTGCCCTGCATACAGGCCGCGCACAGCCCGCGCCACATGTGCGGCAGCGCGCTGCATCAGCGCTTCGCCCGTGATGGCGGTATGCTGCATCACAGCATTTTCCACGCGTTTCATTTCCGTAGGTGTAATGGTCGTGAGCATATTTCACCTCCGTGCCTATTCCAGCACACACACTGCCGCCGCCATGCCAGCCTCATGGGACAGGCTGAGCATCGCCGCGCAAGCGCCCATCTCTTCCAGCTTTCTTTGCGCGCCGCCATGCAGGGCATAGCGCGGCGCACCTGCTGCATCGTGCAGGATCTCGATGTCGCACAGTTCCACGCCCCTGCCGATGCCAATGCCCGCCGCCTTCAGGAAGGCTTCCTTGGCCGCAAACATTGCCGCCGCGCTCTGCATGCCCGCACGGCCTCGCCGGTCGATCCAGCAGCGTTCCGCCTCCGTGTAATACCTCAGCAGGAAACGTTCGCTCGTCTGAACAGCGTGCTCGATGCGGGCGATCTCACACAGATCAATCCCCAGCCCTTTCATTCCTCCGCCTCCGCCGTTACGGCGTTCAGCACGGCGCGCGCCATCACTTCAGCCCCCACAGCGCACAGCTGGATGGGGTTGATCTCCGCCTGCACCCTGCCCGTGGCAAGAGCAAACAGCGTGTCGCCGTCCATTTGCGTATGCACCGGACGGATGCTGCGGGCAAGGCCGTCGTGTGCACAGGTAGCCAGCCGCTGCGCCTGCGCCTTGGTCAGCACGGCGTCGGTAGCGACAACGCCGATCGTGGTGTTCTGGCCGACCGTCATCGCAGTCTCGTTCAGGCACTGTTCGCACAGCACCGGCATTCCATCCGGCATATGCCCGCATGCCACCGGCTGTCCATTCCGGAAATCATATACATCCCCGCAGGCATTGACCACCACGATTGCACCCACCGTCACGCCGCATTCAAGCGTGATGCTGGCCGTGCCCACGCCGCCGCGCGCCGGGATGCAGCCGGGCGCCATCTTGCCCACCGTCGCGCCTGTGCCCGCGCCGTGCGCGCCCTGTTCCACCCTGCCGCATGCAGCCGCGCACGCGGCAGCGCCCATGGCTGCATCCGGCCGCACATGGCCATCGCCCACCATCAGGTCGAAGATCACAGCGCCCGGCACGATCGGCACATGGCACACGCCCATGTCCACGCCTATTTTCTGCTTTTCCAGATACTCCATCACCCCGGTCGCCGCCGCAAGGCCGAACGCGCTGCCTCCGCACAGCGCAACGGCATTGGCCTTTTCCACCGTGTTTTCCGGCTTGCACAGGTCGGTTTCGCGTGTGCCAGGAGCCGCACCGCGCACATCCGCCGCGACCGTTGCGCCTTCGCCCTCTGCCAGTACCACGGTCACGCCGGTCATGGCTTCGCGATTCTCGGCCTGTCCCACACGGATGCCCTGCACGCATGTGATGCTGCCCTCAAAAACCGGCTGTTTCATCTGCCTTCATCCTTTCTCAGCAATAACCCATCAGCCCGCGCACCGATACATCCCCGCACAGCACGCGGCGTTCGTTTCCCTGCTCGTCTGTCACGATCAGCGCGCCTTCTTTGTCGACCGCTTTCGCTTCGGCAACGTAGGTCTCCGTTGCAGCAATGACCTGCACTTTCTTTCCGACCGTGACCGAGCGGCGCAGATACTCCTGTGCGATACCGTCAAAGCCGTGCGCCTCTAGCGAGTCGGCCGCCTGTTCCATGCGGGCAAGGTAAGCGCACAGCAGCGTCTTCCGTTCGATCTGCCCTGCTTCCGGGTGCATTTTGCGCAGTTCCAGCAGCATGGAGGTCGCCTTCTCCTGCAGTTCTCCCTCAAAGGCCGTCTGATTGACATTGATCCCCACGCCCGGCACCACATAATCCAGCCGGCCATCCGTAAGCGCCATTTCACTGAGGATGCCGAAGCACTTTTTCCCGCCTATGATGCCATCATTGGGCCACTTGATGCCCACCTGCAATTCCGGGCACACATCCTCTATGGCCTGTGCAGAAGCCACTGCCGCCGCCAGCGTGACAAGCGGCGCCTGCTCCAGCGTCAGCGCAGGCCGGAGCACCATGCTCTGCGTCAAGGCCTGTCCGGCGGGCGTATCCCATGTGCGCTGCATTCGCCCGCGCCCCGCCGTCTGATTGTCGCACACGGCAACGCTGCCGTGCGCAGCGCCCGCGCGCGCCATCTCCTTGGCCCGCAGGTTGGTGGATCGCATCTGCGCCTCATAGCAGATCTCGCCCCGGCCTGCCCAGCGGGTCTGCAAATGTTGTTCCAGATAGGTCTTCATTGCGCACTCTCCTGCTTGTGTTTCTTCTTGCACTTCTTGTAGCGGTCTTCCTCGCTGAACACGCAGCCGCAGTACTTTTGCATATATAGCCCCAGTTCGCGTGCACGCTCCTGCCCTTCGTGGAACCACGGCCGAAAGTCGCGGTACAGGAACGAAACGCCAAACGCTTCCGCCGCCTCCTGCGCCGTCTGCATCAGCAATTCGTGATTCTGATAAGGGCTCACGAACAGGGTGGATGTGAAATGCGTAAAGCTATTTTCCGCCGCGTACTGCGCAGCAGCGCGCATGCGCATGCGGTAGCAGTCTCCGCATCGGCTGTCGATATGATCCCCCACGGTCTGCACAAAGGGTCTCAGCCCATATTCTCCGTGCACTATCAATGCAAGGTCAATGCTCTTGGCGTATTCCACCAGCGTGTTTTTACGCATGCGATATTCCGTAAATGGGTGAATATTGGGATTATCCCAGAATCCGACCGGTTCAATGCCTTCCTGCCGCAGCGTTTCGATGCACATGATGGAGCACGGCGCGCAGCAGATATGCAGCAATACCTTCATACCATTCTCACCTCATACACTATTGTAACACGCGCAAACAAAGCAAACAAGGGTACATAATTCGTACGCGTCTGCTGCATACTACGCTTGGATATTGTCATCGGAAAAGGGAGGTTTATCCGCATGCTGAACAGACGGCCTTCGTTGATCCCCGCCGTTACCGAATCTGCTCCGCGCCCATGTGAAAACGAGATCCGTTTCAGGCCGCCCGCGCTGCGGCATCTTCAGCGGCCGAATGCGCTCGGGGAGGAACAGCCGAATGGATAAACAGCGCGTGCATGCCAATCCGCAGCATTACGCATGGCTGACCGATCAGCTGTCCCCGCCTTCGCCGCTGGGCAGCGGACTGTGGCGCGCCTTCTGGACTGGCGGCCTCATCTGCGCTCTGGGGCAGGGCATTGGCGATGTGGGGCTGCATCTGCTGGATATAAACGCCAAAAACGCCTCCGCGCTGACCAGCATCACGCTCATTCTGATCACGGCGCTGCTGACAGGGCTGGGCGTATTTGACAAGATCGGCAAATATGCCGGCGCAGGCAGTTTTGTGCCCATCACAGGCTTTGCCAACGCCATGGTTTCCCCTGCGCTGGAGTTTCGGCGTGAAGGGTTGGTGATGGGTGTAGGCGCGAAGCTGTTCACCATTGCAGGGCCGGTGCTGGTCTACGGCGTGGGCGCATCCGTCCTCTACGGGCTGATCTACGCGCTGTTTCTCCATTAAGGAATCAGAAAGGGAACGACCGTCATGTGCCAGAAGCGAATCGGGCTGCAGACCATTTGTCTGCCCAGCCGCCCCGCCATCTGCGGAAGCGCTGCATACGTTGGCAAAAAGGAGGGCGAAGGGCCGCTGGGCGACTGTTTTGATCATGTAACGCAGGATGAACTGTACCATCAGGCCACCTTTGAACTGGCCGAAAAGCAACTGTATCTGGATGCCATTCGCAAAGCCATCCGCAAGGGCGCGTCCCGTCCGGAGGACGTGCAGTTCCTGCTGGGCGGCGATCTGCTCAACCAGATTATCACCGCCTCCTTTTCCGCGCGCGATCTGGGCATTCCCTTTATCGGTCTGTACGGCGCATGCTCCACCATGGCCGAAAGTCTTGCCCTTGGGGCCATGCTGCTGGACGGCGGCCACGCCTCGCAGGTGGTCTGCGCCGCCAGCAGCCATTTCTGCACAGCGGAGCGCCAGTACCGCTATCCGCTGGAATTCGGCGCGCAGCGTCCGCCTACGGCTCAGTGGACGGTAACGGGCGCTGGCGCAAGCCTGCTGAGCACACAGCCGCACGCGCCCGTGCTGGCGCGCATCACGCATGTATGCATGGGGCGCGTGGTGGATCTGGGCATATCGGACGCCAACAACATGGGCGCAGCCATGGCCCCCGCCGCCGCCGACACGCTGCTGGCTCTGTTTGCGGATACGCATACCGCGCCCGATGATTACGATCTCATCGTCACAGGGGATCTGGGGCAGGTGGGGCACGACCTGCTGATGCAGCTGATGCGCGAGCAGCGCGTCCCATTGCCGGATGAGCGCTACAACGACTGCGGCCTGATGATCTTCGACCGGGAAGCGCAGGATGTGCACGCGGGCGGCAGCGGCTGCGGCTGCGGCGCATCCGTGCTGAATGCTTATCTGCTGCCGCAGCTGCAGCGCGGCGTTTACCATCGGATCATCTTCATGGCCACCGGTGCGCTCATGAGCCTTACCTCCAGCCAGCAGGGCGAAAGCATTCCCGGCGTGGCGCACGCGGTGGTACTGGAAGGAGGCGAAAACGGCTGATGCTGCTCATGTATGTCAAAGCATTTGCTGTGGGCGGGCTGATCTGCACGATCGGCGAACTGCTGGTATTGCGCACCAAGCTGACACCCGCCCGCATTCTGGTGTGCTATATTCTGGTCGGCGTCGTGCTGAGCGCTGTCGGTCTGTACGCGCCGCTGGTGGGATTTGCAGGTGCCGGCGCCACAGTGCCGCTGACCGGCTTCGGCCATGCGCTGGCGCAGGGGGTGAAGCACGCTGTGGAGGAAAGCGGCATCATCGGCGCGTTTACGGGAGGCCTGTCCGCCACCGCCGGAGGGATCGCCGCAGCAGTGCTGTTCGGCACGCTGGTAGCGTTCCTATTCAAGCCGCATGCAAAATAAGCTGAAGCCTGTTGCATTTTTGCTGCAACAGGCTTTTCTCATTTTCGTTTATGCCAAAACAGCTTCAGCAGTCCGCTCAGAAAGCGCGGAGCTTTCACGCACACCATCCGCACCGCCATTGTTTTTTCACCTCCACACCCGGCTCAACTTCAGCAGCAGCGTGCCAGCCGCCATGAGCAGCACGCCCAGCAGCGCCAGCCAAACCCAGCCGGGAATGCACACAAACAGCAGGATGATCCCCACCGCCAGCAGTGCATATCCCGCAGCCATCAACCCGCTTTTCCGTTCGCACGGATAGATCCGTTCCATGTTCTGGCGCATGCTGTTCACCTCGTTCACTGCTATTCTATGAGCCACACGCTGAAAATGTGCAAAAAAGATTCGAGACGGCCGTAGAGGCTGTCTCGAATCAGCTTGTTGACCCCCATGGGTGGTTTGGAGGGCCGCAGCCCTCCAAATGGATCCTGAACCCAGCGACATGCGCGGTGGGTTCAGCAGCCTTGCGCAGCAAGGCTCAGACCGCTGAAAAACGCCATGTTTTCAAGAGAAAGCATGGCGTT
>CAZDEF010000039.1:0-23992 GCA_964504385.1 uncultured Oscillospiraceae bacterium | reverse complement strand
CGTCCAGATGGCTCTGGAAGGTAACGCCCTCCTCCTTGATCTTGCGGATGCCGGAGAGCGAAAACACCTGAAATCCGCCGCTGTCAGTCAGCACAGGCTTGGGCCAGGACATGAACTTGTGCAGGCCGCCGGCCTCGCGGATCAGCTCCTCGCCGGGGCGAAGATGCAGATGATAGGTATTGGACAGCATGATCTCCGTGCCGATCTCCAGCATTTCACGCGGGGTCATGGCTTTGACGGTCGCCACGGTACCCACGGGCATATACACAGGCGTGTGAATATCGCCGTGCGGCGTATGCAGCAGACCCAGCCTTGCGCCGCTCTGCTTGCAGGTCTTGAGAACTTCAAAGGAAAAATTCGGGGTGCTCAAATGGTTTCTCCCTTCCCGCTCAAAAAGCGGTCGATGGTGTCCGCATACGGCGCGAATGCATCGCCGCGCGGATGGCTCACGAAGGTCATGGGCTGCTTCAGGGTGGGGTGGCTGAGCGTGAGCTGCGCGCCCCACAGCGCGATATTCTTGCCACGTTCGCCATGGCCATAACGCATGTCATACAGGAGCGGATGACCGCTGTGCATCAGCTGCACGCGGATCTGATGCTTGCGGCCTGTTTCCAGCACCATATGCACCAGCGCCGTTCCCGGCCTGCGCGCAAGCACTGTGTAGAGCAGCGCCGCTTCCTGCGCACCGGGGGTTCCCGCAGGAACGACCCGCACGTTCCCGGCGGATTCGTCCTTGCAAAGCCAGTCGTGCAGTCGGCCTTCGTTTGGCAATGTGCCGGCGTTTTCCACCACGGCCAGATAGTCGCGGTGCATGGCGTGGCTGCGCAGCTGCTCGCTCAGGCGGGAAGCCGCTTTGCTGGTGCGGGCAAAGGCCACCAGCCCACCCACGGGCCTATCCAGCCGATGGATCAGCCCCAGATAGACCTCGCCGGGTTTTTGATACTTTTGCTTGATATAGCCCTTCAGTTCGTCCAGCAGCGCTATATCGCCGGTCGCATCGCCCTGTGTGAGCTGATTGGGCGGTTTCACAGCGATCAGCAGGTGGTTGTCTTCATAAACGATCTCAGGCATCTGGCAGCCACCGCGCCGTGGTGCCGCAGGGCAGCACGCCGCCCGTGGTCACCTTCAGGCAGAGTTCGTCGGCTTCCGCCTTTCCACCAAACTTGGGGCAGAGGCAGCGCTGGGCGATATTGCGCAGCACGCTTGCACAGAAGCCGGTGGTGTAGCCGTTGATGACGAAGAACAGCGGTGTGTCGCTCAGCACCTGCGAGCACAGGTCGACCAGCGGGTACAGCTCGTTTTCCAACTTCCACACCTCGCCGTTGGGGCCGCGTCCGTAGCTGGGCGGATCCATCAGGATACCGTCGTAGAAATTGCCGCGGCGGATCTCCCGGCGCACGAAGGCTTTTGCGTCCTCAATGATGAAACGCGTGCTTTCCTCCGGCAGCCCGGTCAGCTCGCGGTTTTCCTTGGCCCACAGCACCATGCCCTTGGCAGCGTCCACATGGGTGACATGCGCGCCTGCGGCTGCACAGGCCATGGTCGCGCCACCGGTATAGGCAAACAGGTTCAGAATGCGCGGCGGGCGGCTCCATGCACCGGCGGAGCGGATGCGCTCCTGCATGAAAGCCCAGTTGGCCGCCTGCTCCGGAAACAGTCCCGTGTGTTTAAAGCCCGTGGGCTTGACGAAAAACTGAAGATTGCCCAGCGAGATGGTCCAACGTTCCGGCAGCTTTTCGCGGAAATCCCAATGACCGCCGCCGCTTTCGCTGCGTTCGTAGGTGGCTTGCGCCTGCTTCCACAGCTCGGGGTCGGCCTTGGGCCAGATGACCTGCGGATCCGGTCTGCGCAGGATGATCTTTCCCCAGCGCTCCAGCTTTTCGCCGTCGCCGGTATCCAGCACTTCGTAATCGCGCCATTGATCGCAAAGATACATATGATTCTCCTCTCAGGGGAACAGGGTGAATACGGCTGGCTGCGCGTGCGCACAGCCAGCCGGTAAGAGGCTTAAGCCTTCGCAACGCTCAGCATGGCCTTCTTGCCGTTGATATCCCACTTTTTAGCGCCTTCGGTGCTGGCGCGCTCCATGGAGGTGGCCAGCACGCTGGTCATGATGAAATCGCGGCCCGCTTCGATGGCGGCGGCCAGTTCGTCGTCCGCTTCGTAGGTGACGGTGATGCGGTCGCTCACTTCAAAACCGGCGTCCTTGCGCATGTTCTGCAGCTTGCTGATGACCTCGCGCTGGTAGCCCTCGGCGATGAGCTCGGGGCTGAGGTTGCAGTCGAACACCACGGTCACTTCATCGTCCATCTGGGCGGCGAAGCCGGGCTTCTGCACAGCTTCGGTCAGCACATCGTCCTTGCCGAGCGTCACCTCGGTATCGTCCACCATGAACACCACGTTTTCGCCGCGGGCAAAGGTGTCCGCTACGTCGTTGCCATCCATGGTCTTCAGCGCCGCGCCGATCTTGCCCAGCAGCTTGCCGTACTTCGGGCCAAGCGTGCGCATCTGGGGCTTGAGGTTGTAGGTGGTGAAGGCGCGGGCATCCTCGGTGAACACAACGTTCTTCACGTTCAGCTCATCCTCGGCCAGTTCGCCGAACTGCTCGTCGAAGCTGGTGCCCTTTACATAGAGGGTCTGCAGGGGCTGGCGTACCTTCAGGTTGGCGCTGGCGCGTACGGCGCGGCCAAGGCTGATGACCTCCAGCAGGGCGTTCATCTGGGTGTTGAGATCCTCGTCGATCAGGCTTTCGTCTGCCACGGGGAAATCGCACAGGTGTACGCTTTCAGGCGCGGCGCTGTCCACGCTGCGCACAAGGTTCTGGTACATATCTTCAGCCATGAAGGGCACGAACGGGGCGATCACCTTGCTCAGGGTGGTGAGCACGGTGTAGAGGGTCGTAAAGGCAGCTTCCTTGGTATCGTCCATGCCCTTGCCCCAGAAACGTTCGCGGCCGCGGCGCACATACCAGTTGCTCAGATCGTCAACGAACTTGGTGATAGCGTTGGCGGGTTCGGGAATGCGGAAATTGCTCAGGTCGTCGTCCACCTGCTTGATTAGCTGGTTCAGGCGGCTGAGGATCCACTTGTCCATCAGCGTGAGCTTCACGTTCTCGATGGGATGATCCTTGGGATCGAAATTGTCGATGTTGGCGTAAAGCACGAAGAAGGCATAGGTGTTCTGCAGCGTGGCCATGAACTTACGCTGACCTTCGTTGACGGCTTCATCGCTGAAACGGCTGGGCAGCCACGGAGCGCCGGCAGTGTAGAAATACCAGCGCACTGCATCGGCACCCTGCTTGTTCAGCACGCTCCACGGATCCACCACGTTGCCGATATGCTTGCTCATCTTGCGGCCCTCGGCGTCCTGCACATGGCCCATGACGATGCAGTTTTCAAACGGCGCGCGTTCGAACAGCAGGGTGGAGATCGCCTCCAGCGTGTAGAACCAGCCGCGGGTCTGGTCGATGGCTTCGGAGATGAAATTGGCCGGGAAGCGCTTTTCAAAGATGTCCTTGTTTTCGAAGGGGTAGTGCCACTGTGCGAACGGCATGGAGCCGGAATCGTACCAGCAGTCGATCACATCGGTCACGCGGGTCATGGGCTTGCCGCACTCGGGGCAGGTGATCTGGATCGCATCCACATAGGGACGGTGCAGCTCGATCTCGCCCACTTCGGTGGTGGCCATCTCGCGCAGCTCCTGCTTGGAGCCGATCACATGGATGTGGCCGTCTTCGCAGCGCCAGATGGGCAGGGGAGTGCCCCAGTAGCGTTCGCGGCTCAGGCCCCAGTCATGCACGTTTTCCAGCCATACGCCCATGCGGCCTTCCTTGATGTTGTCGGGCATCCAGTTGATGGTGCGGTTGTTGGCCACCAGCTGATCGCGTACGGCGGTCATCTTGATATACCAAGTGGGGCGGGGATAGTACAGCAGCGGCGTGTTGCAGCGCCAGCAGAAGGGATAGTCATGCTCGAAGGGCACGGCGGCGAACAGCAGGCCGCGCTCCTGCAGATCAGCCAGCACCAGCTTGTCGGCGTCCTTCACGAATACGCCGGGCCATTTGGTATCGGCGGTCATGCAGCCCTGCGTATCCACAAAGTTGACAAAAGGAATGTCGTTTTCGCGGCAAACGCGGTTGTCGTCTTCGCCGAATGCGGGCGCGATGTGAACGATGCCGGTACCGTCGGTCATGGTGACATAATCGTCGCACACCACATGCCACGCGGGCTTGTCCAGCTTGCCAACGGCAAAGTCGAACAGGGGCTCGTATTCCATGCCCTTCAGCTCGCAGCCGGGCATTTCGGCCACGATCTCCACATCCTTGCCGGGGAACACGGCGGAGATGAGCGCTTTGGCCATGATGATGGTCTGGCCGTCTACATGGAAACGGGCGTAGGCATCGCGCGGGTTCACGCACAGCGCAAGGTTGCTGGGCAGCGTCCACGGGGTGGTGGTCCACGCCAGCAGATACGTGTTCTCCTCGTCCTTGACGGGGAAGCGCACAAAGGCGGAGGTCTCCTTCACGGTCTTGTAGCCCTGCGCCACTTCGTGGCTGCTCAGCGCAGTACCGCAGCGGGGGCAGTACGGGGCGATCTTGTGGCCCAGATAGAGGAGACCTTTTTCGTAGATCTTCTTCAGGCTCCACCATTCGGATTCGATATAATCATCCTTGTAGGTGATGTAGGGGTGTTCCATATCCGCCCAATAGCCCACACGGTCGGACATTTCCTCCCACTCGTGCTGGTATTTCCAGACGCTCTTCTTGCACTCCTGAATGAAGGGCTCGATGCCGTAGGCTTCGATCTGAGGCTTGCCGTCCAGCCCGAGGATCTTTTCCACTTCAAGTTCGACCGGTAGGCCGTGGGTGTCCCAGCCTGCCTTGCGCAGCACGTCCTTGCCCTTCATGGACTGGAAGCGCGGGATCAGATCCTTGATGGCGCGGGTCTCGATGTGGCCGATATGGGGACGGCCGTTCGCCGTGGGCGGGCCGTCGAAGAAGGTGAAGCGCTCTGCACCGTCGCGGTGATGGAAGCTCTTCCGGATGATGTCTTCCTTCTTCCAGAAGTCAAGCACTGCTTTTTCACGCTCGACAAAGTTCATGTCCGTGGGTACTTTACGGTACATTTTGAAGGTTCCTCCTTTGGAAATGGACTCGATTCGGGGAAGAAAAAATCCGCCCCGTTTGCTGAAACGGGACGGAAAAAACGCATTTTCCGCGGTACCACCCATTTTGACGGCACGAACTGCCGCCCACTCGTTGGCTGCTCTGTCACGGGAGCACCCGATCCGGCTTACGACCTGCGTCATCAGGCGGATGGCTCCGAGGTGATCTGGCATACCGCTGCAGCGCCCGGCTCACACCGCTTCCGGACTCGCTTGGCTGCGCTGGTGGGACGCCCGTCCTCATCATAGCCGCTACCATTCATCTTACCACAGATTTGAACGCTTGTAAAGCCTTGAACTTCAACGTTTTGCCCGCAGAAAGGTGCCCATCAGGCAGGCGACGGCGAACACGGCGGCCATGAGCGTGCGGGACGTGTAGAAGGCGTGGTTGTAGGTGTGATTCTGCGTACAGAAGAACCACGCGAAGGGCAGCAGCGCTACACCGGCCAGCAGCACGCGCCGCGTGCCCAGCGGCTGTTCAGCGGCGGGATAGCGGCGGCTGCGCAGCCATGCGGCGGCGTAGACGGCGATGGCGGCCAGCGCAGCGGCGGCATAGGCCCGCTTGCAGAAGGGGGAAAGAACGGCTTTGAGGATCTGCAGATAGCTCAGCTCCAGCTCGCCGCTGGTTTCGGAAGTGCGGGTGGTGATGGTGGCCATGAGATTGGGCCAGAACCACTCTTCGCTGCCGAAAAGACCAGCCAGCAGCCATTTGCCGCCCCACATGCCCAGATAGCCCAATACCCAGCACAGCCCCAGCACAACAGCGCGCTTCCATTCTTCCCGCGCGCAGGAGCGCGGATAGGCAAACAGGCAGACCACAAAGGGCACGCAGAAGGTGACCAGCGGATAGGTGAGGTAATCCACATAGCTGGTCAGCATGCCGGTCAGCAGAAAGAACGCCGCCTGACCGTGCAGGGTGAACCATCGCTTGGGCAGATACAACAGCCCGATCATGGAAAGCAGCATGACGTACAGCGCAGTGGAGAATTGCAGCGAAAAGCCAGTGATGGAAGGCGTGACGCAGATCAGCCCCAGCAGGAACGGAACGATCAGCTTGCCGAGGCTCTTGCGGCAAAGGCCCGCAAGCACGGCGGCCAGCAGCGCGCCCTGCGCCAGCATCAGCAGCATGCGGATGTCCAGATAGCTCATCACCAGCAGCAGCGGCTTGAGCAGCACCAGATAGCCGTGCCAGTAGCGCGCGATCGGGCCGCTTTCCAGCGTGGCCGGATCGGCGTTTTGCCAAGCAAGCAAAGTATAGTAGGCGTTGGGGCCGGCATAGTAACGGTGGTTTTCCGCCGCGCGGACGGTAAGAGGCAGGTCGCTTTCATGCACGGCGGCCAGCAGCATGGCTGCGTCAGTGCTGTTATCCAGCTGTGTGGTCACATAGCCGGGGATGAGCTGCTCGTAGGAATCCTCCTTGCTCCATTCCCCATTGAGTGCGGGAATGGATGCGCGCACGTTGGCGGCCATGGGGCCCACAGGCAGGGCGTAGACCGCCAGCAGCAGCATGTAACCGGCAACAATGCCGATCAGCAGCAGGCACAGCAGTTTTGAGACAAAGAGTAAATGCTTCTTCATTTGGTTATTTTCCTTCCGGCATGGCATAAACCACGGTGACGGGCGCGCCGTAGCTGGAAATGACGACGACCGGCTGCATCGCGTCATCGGCCTCAAAGCTGCCCATCACGGCATAGCTGAGGTTGGCCAGTATGTAATCCGACTGAACGTTCGCATCCTTTTCCGTGATGACCGTCAGGCGCTCGTCGCCTATGTAATCCGCCGCCATACTCAGCCCGCTGCGGGTATAGCGGTCGCTCGCGGCAACGCCGATCTCGCCCTCCGTCTGCTCAAGCAGCTCGCGGAGCGCGTCGGTACAGCTCAGGTTCCAGTAATCCAGCTCGAACACGGCGGCACGGTTTTCCACCGGAACCAGCGCATTGTAATAGGCATACTGATAGGGGTGATTCAGCGCGATGCCGACGGCAGTTACAGCCATACACACAGACAGCGCCCAAGCCACAGCATGGCGCAGCTTCGTGCGCGACAGGCAATGCAGACCGTACATCATGCACAGCACCAATGGCCCGTACAGAAAATACACATGCCGCCAGCCGTTGTACACCAGCATGCGCACCGCCATGCCGGCCCCCAGCGGCAGCGCCCAGCTCAGCAGAGCCATGCACAGCATGGCTCCTTGGCGCTGCGATATCAGCGCCAACCGTTCGCGAATGCCACGGCGCAGGATGCAGAAACAGCCTGCCGCCAGCAGCGCCAGCGCCCAGAGCGGCGTGGTAACGGCGATGAGCGTGGGCAGATAGAGCCTTGGGGGATGCAGATCGGCCACGGCATAGATATCGCCCCAGAAGAGCACATTGCCGTGCCAGCGGGAGAAGCCCACGGCGTTGGTCAGCGTGTATTGGAGAAAACCAAGCGGATCTGCCAGAAAACTGGGGGTGAGCACGCCGTAGAGCGCCGCGCTGGCCAGCAGCGTGACGATGGCTGTGCCGACCACACGCCGATCCATGCGCCGATCCATGATCAGATGGAGGATGACGATCAGCCCGCCCAGCCCCACGAACGCTGCGCCGATCACGCGCGTGGCGGCGCAGAACCCCGCTGCCAGCGCGAAGCAAAGCCCGCGGCCGACCGTTGGCTTTTCCATCAGACGCGCCGTTTGCCACAGCACCATCAGCGTGAGCGCCATCAGGGGAATGTCCTTGTTGTTGTAGTGCCCTTCGGCAAAGAAGCGCGGGGAGAGCAGCATGATCAGCACGCCTGCGCAGCATACCGCGCGGGAGAACCCCATGTGCCGCCCCGTGGCGTACAGCGCAAACAGGCCCGCTGTGAAAAGGAGCCATGTGTGCATGCGCCAGATCTGCGTGAGGGTTTGATAAGGCATGTCTTCGCTGCAGACCGCCCAGAACAGCGGATAATACAGACAGATGCCGTGGTCGCGCTCAATGCTTTCGGAGATGCGCGGCAGCGAGCTCTCCTGCAGATAGGCGCTGTAGACGGTATCAAAGGGCAAGAGCGTGTCGTATTCTTTCAGCGCCATGCGCAGGATGTTCATCTCGCCGGAATCGTCCCATGCCCGGCCGTAATCCCCAGTGGTAAAAAAGCCGATCAGCAGGATGGCCAGAAAGAAAAGGATGATCAGCGGGCGGGCGCGCCTGTGCAAAAAGGAGCGAAAGCGCCTGATGAAATGCAGCAAAACGGTTTCCTCCCGTAGAAAAGCAAGTAGCATTTGACAGCGAAAAAAGTATAACATGGGCACATGGGACTGTCAAGGAACGCCGCGATCCGTAACCCTTTGCGCTGTTTTCGTCCGCCCAAAAAGAAAAACGAAAAAACTTTTGAAAAAACGGTTGACAGAAAGAACACCGTCCTGTATAATGCATTTGCGGTTAGATAAGACTAACTAACTGATGAGAAGTAGCCGCTCCCATCAGCCAGACCATTGGATGATTCCCTCATCCCCTCCAACAAGCAGCGCCCGGGTCCAGCCAGCCCGGGCGTTTTGCTGTGCAGCTTTTCACATAAAGTCCTTGCGCATGGGGGAGAACACGTCCAGCAGCACGCCAGCTTCCAAGCAAAGCGTGCCGTGCAGCACATCCGGCGGGAAGGCGATGCTGTCGCCGGCAGCCACTTCGGTCTCTTTTCCGTCTATGGTGAAACGGAAACGGCCGGACAGGACGTAGGTGCACTGCGTATGCGGATGGGTGTGTGCTGTTCCCACGCCGCCTACCGCAAAGTGGACCTCCACCATCATCAATTCGCTGGTATAGGCCAGCACGCGGCGCTGCACACCCTCGCCGACAGTGAGCAGCGGAAGGTCTTTTTGATATACGACGGATGCATCCATGGACAAACCCGCTCCTTTCGTTATTAGCGTTTTTTCAAAACATAATCGGATGGTCCATTATAACACAGCTTTGGCAGCACAAACAACCCGAAAGCAGCAAATCAAAAAGGGAAAGCTGCCGGGCAGCTTTCCCTGAAGGCATTTGGATCGGATACAGCGGTTACAGCACCAGCGTGCCGCCGGCTTCGATCTTGTGGACTGCGTTATTGACGCGCAGCCACAGCGGAGTGGCGCTGGGATTGTGGAAGCGGCGGCCGTCTGCGCTGACATGCATGCCGCGCCACGCGGCAACATAGTCGTAGATCTCGATGTTGGTGGCGTACCAGATGGTTTCGCGTCCACCCATGAAATCGGCAAAACGCTCGATGACGTGCCAGTTGCCGTTGGCTTCAAACTCGTAGCTGTGCCCCCAGAGGTAGAACAGCTGCGGCCCGAACGGATAGGGCTGAACGAACGCTTCAGCCAGCTCCATCAGGCGCGGATCATCGTGATGGCAGGTGGCAGGCAGACGCAGCCAGTCGTGCGCCACAGCGAAGCGGTGCGTGGATTCCACCGTGCGGGAGTAGGCGATGCCGCAGCCTTGCAGCGTTTGCGCCAGCTCCGGCGTGACGGTGCCGAAGGGATACGCCATGCCGCGAATGATGCGGCCAAACTCGTTTTCGAGCGTTTCCTTGTCGTGCATGACCTGCCACACGGCGTGAGCGGCGGGCAGGGACGGCAGGTCGCCGTGATAACACGCATGGATGGCGATCTCGTGTCCGCTATTGGCATACAGGTCAAGCGCCGCGCTGCGGCTGAGGCGGCGATGGATCTGGCCTTTGGGCCATACATGCCCCTCGGGAGCATACAGGCCGCTGCTGATGTTGAACGTGCCCTTCAGCCCGTGGCGATCCATGATGTCGATCAGGCGGATATCCTGCTCCACACCATCGTCGTAACTCAACGTGAGCGCTTTGGATTTTCCATCGGGGAAAAGCATCCAGAGATCTGCCATGTTGCTGTCACCTCGTTTGCATGATGCATGGTATATGGTTCGAAAATCAGGCCTGCCCCGCGGCTTCCATCACGCTGCGCAGTCCTGCCACGCTTTCCACCGGCAGAGAGAACATGACCGTGTGGGCGGGGCTTTCCACCCCGGCTTTTTCCATGATGGAACGCATGATGGGGGCTTTCTGGTTGGCGGCGGTCAGAATCATCAGCAGCTCTTTTTCGTCTGCGATGGACATGCCGAAGAAGTTGCTGTCACTGTTGGGATTGGTGCCCTTGGCATGCAGCACAGTGCCGCCCATGGCGCCGGCGCTGCGGGCGGCGTCCATGACCATGTCGGAATGGCCGCGATTGGCGATGGCGATGATCAGTTCATAGGGAAAGGCGTTTGGCATATCGTTCACCTCTTCGAGAATGATGTCTTGGCCGCTGATGAAATGATTGAGACTGCTGTTGCCGGCAACGCTGGCAACGGGAACGGTGAAGGCCACGCCGGTGCCGGGCATGTCCAGTCCCAGCTCGCTGACCATGGCGGTCATCAGCCGCTTTGCACGGGCGCGGGTGGTCATTACATACAGGAATAGCTTCTCGGTCTCTTCCAGCCCCAGCAGGCTCAGCAGATTTTTGCTGGCTGTGCCCTGGCAGGGGATAGAGGTCATGGTTTCCACGCCATGCTCCTGGAAGAATGCGATGAGCGGTTCATCATGATCGCGTCTGACGATGGCATGAAGCATACACAAATCGTGCATGGTCGGTCTCCTTTCATTCGATGATCTCTTCTGCAGGATGCGCGGCAGGGGCGGCAGCGGGCTGCTTGCTCTGCTTGCGCTTGTAGTTCAGACCCAGGATCTGAATGGTGATCAGCGGGGTCATGGCGACCATCGCCACCACGCCGAATGCGTCGGTGGTCACATCACCGCCCACAGCGGCGCACGCGCCCATGGCCATGGGCAGCAGGAAGGTGGCCGTCATGGGGCCGGAGGCCACGCCGCCGGAGTCAAAGGCGATGGATGTGAAAATGGGCGGAACGAAGAACATCAGGATGAGCGCGACGGCATAGCCGGGGATCAGCAGGTACATGATGGGCATTCCGGTCAGAATGCGCAGCATGGACAAGCCCACGGATACCGACACGCCGATGGACAGGCTCAGCCGCAGCGCGCGCTGGGGCACAGCGCCTGCGGTCAGCTCGTACACCTGCTTGCTCAGCACGTGCACGGCAGGCTCGGCGGATACCACAAAGTAACCCATCAGCATGCCGAGCGGCACCAGGATCCAGTTGCAGGGCAGCGCGCCGAGCGCCTGACCCAGATAGCTGCCCATGGGCAGGAAGCCCACGTTCACGCCTGTGAGGAACAGGGTGAGACCCGCGTAGGTATACACAAGGCCGAAGGCGATGCGCAGCACCTCGCGCAGGGGCAGATGCAGCGCCACCAGCTGGAACAGAATGAAGAACACCACAATGGGCAGCAGCGCAATGGCGATCTCGCCCATGTAGTGGGGCAGAGCCTGCGTGAACAGGGCGGTCAGGGAGGTAGTGTCGTCCACAAGGGTCATGACTGCAGGCGTATAGGCTGCGCCGTCCGGCTGATACACAAGGCTCAGGATCATGACCGCCAGAATGGGGCCGATGGATGACAGCGCCACCAGACCGAAGGAGTCGTTGCCGGCGTTGCTGTCGCTTCGCATGGCGCTGACGCCCACGCCCAGCGCCAGAATAAAGGGCACCGTCATGGGGCCGGTGGTCACGCCGCCGGAGTCAAACGAGAGGGCGAGGAAGGAATCCGGCACGAACTGTGCCAGCACGAACACGCCGATGTAGCATCCCAGCAGCAAATACGACATGCGGATACGGAACAGGATGCGCAGCAGCGCCACCACCAGGAACAGACCCACGCCGATGGCAACGGACAGGATGAGCACCCTGTTGGGCACGCCCGGCACCTGATTGGCCAGCACGGTCAGGTCAGGCTCGGAAATGGTGACGACCACGCCCACCAGAAAGCTGATCAGCATGATCAGCCACAGCTTGCGGCTGCGCGTCATGGCAGAACCCACATGCTCGCCAATGGGCGTCATGGCCAGATCCGTGCCCAGCGTGAACAGCGTCATGCCTACCATCAGCATCACGCCGCCCAGCAGGAAGCTCAGCATGGCGCTTACCGGCGCAGGCACGAACAGGAAACACAATACCAGCACGATCAGTACGATCGGCATGACGGAGGAATAGGACTCTTTCCATTTTTCATGAAGGATGCCGCGATGGCGGCTGTGCCGCCGCAAAAAACGGCGCGCTTCGTCTTTTCGGTTGAGTTTGGTCATGTTTCACCTCTTTGGAATGTCGATTTGGTTCAGCCAACGAACCGTGATGATTCCGATGACCGCAAGCCCGAGCTGTGCAAAGCAGCGGGGAAACGGATCGAAACCGGGAAACACCAGCGCGATAGAGCCCAGCAGAAAACCGAGCACCGCGCTGTACGCCACCGCAGGATGACGGTCAAAAAGAAGTTTGACAGCGTGCATGCACAAAACCGCCGAAAGCGCAAAGCCTGTAGCCATCCACAGGATCTGCGGCCATATCAGCCCGGAAACCAGCTTCAGGTACGCGCCGTACCATCCCAGCCGGATCAGCACCATGGAGGTGGAAACGCCGGGAATGATCGTGCCAACGCCTTCCAGCAGACCGGTCAGAAAGGACTGCATGGGGGACAGCAGCGCCACGGAGGAACGCTCCGTTCCCGTCAAAAGCAGGGGCAGCGAAGCCAGCAGGCCCAGCGCCATCCATCCCAGCCGGCGGCATGGCGTGCAGCGTGCTTTGCTCCACAGCTCGGGCGCGCCGCCCAGAATGAAGCCGATGAACAGAAACAGCATCAAATCGCCGCTGTGCATCATCAGCCCGGACAGCGCCTTTGCACCGATCAGCAGCCCTGCGCCGCCGCCCATTGCAATGGGGGCGAGAAAGCGTAGGTGCTTTTTCACATTCCCGAAAAAGCCCAGCAGCGCATCCAGCGCCGGGTAATAAAGCCCGAAGGAGAGGGCCATCACCCCGCCGCTTACCCCCGGCAGGATACAGCCGATCCCAATCAGGATCCCCGAAAGAAAACGGTGGATGAAACCGCTGTGACGCTGCATGCGCATCCCTGCCTTTGCGATGGATTACAGGAACATATGCGCCCGTCAAACCGCCTTATGCCAGATCACGGAGCACCTGCTGGAGATGGTTGACATAATAGGCGGGATTGAAGTCCTCGCCGGTGGCCATCTTCAGCAGTTCGGCAGGCTGGTAGCGATTGCCGTGGCGGTGGATCCGATCCCCCAGCCATGCGGTGATGGGCGCGATATCGCCCTTTGCGATCAGCGCGTCCGTGCCCAGATCGCGCTGCATGGCATGCAGCATCTGGCTGGCATACGCACTGCCCAGCGCATAGGTGGGGAAATAGCCGATCATACCGCCGCTCCAGTGGGTATCCTGCAGCACGCCCTGCGCGTCGTCCGGCACAGTCACACCGAGGTATTCCCGGTACAGCGCATTCCACGCCTCGGGCAGATCCTTGGTGGACAGTGTGCCGCCAATCAGCTGCTTTTCCAGTTCGTAGCGCACCATGATGTGCAGCGGGTAGGTCACCTGATCCGCCTCGGTGCGGATGAGGGATGGCTGCACATGGTTGGCGGCGCGGAACAGATCGCGGTCGGTCACGCCGCGCATCATGTCGGGGAACAGCTCGCGCATTTTGGGGGCAATAAATCGCAGGAAGCCTGCGTTGTGGCCGATCAGGTTTTCGTAGAAACGGCTCTGGCTTTCGTGCAGCGACATGCTCGACACGCCGCCCAGAACCGTGTACTGGTATTCGGGCGCAACGCCCAGTTCGTACAGCGCGTGCCCGCCTTCGTGAACGACGCTGTACAGCGAGGACAGCACCGCGTTTTCGTAGTAATGAGTGGTGATGCGCACATCCCAGCGGTTCATGCCGCAGGTGAAGGGGTGCTCGGTTTCGGCAATGGTGCAGCGGTCTTTGTCCAGCCCGATCACATCCATCAGCCAGTCGGAAAACACGCGCTGCGCCGAAACGGGGCACTGTGCGGAGACGAACGCGGGCTGCGGCGGCAGCTGCTTGGCCATATCCAGCATGGGCACCAGCTCGCCGCGCAGCATCGCAAAGAAGGGATCCAGCGTGGCGGTGGACATTCCTTTTTCATAGGAATCCAGCTGGGAATCATAGGCGGGCAGGTCGGGACGGCGGTAGGCTGCAAAGCGCCGCACGGTTTCGATGATCTGCTGCAGATAGGGCTCGAAATGCGCGTAATCGTTGGTCGCCTTGGCCTGCAGCCATGCGGCGGAGGCGTTGTTCACCAGCCGGCCATAGGCGGCGTATTCGTCCTTGGGGATGCGCGTGAGCTCGTCCAGATCCTCGCGCAGGATCTCCACCTGCCGCGCAACGTCGCCGTTCAGTGTCTCTTTCTTTGCCCACAGGTCGTCCAGCATGCGCCGGGTCTCATCGTTTACCAGCAGCTCATAGCGCTTCTGACTCAAAAAGGCAGCCACTTCGCCGCGGGCTTCCGCAGCGCCGCGGGGCGCGGCAGTCTCGCCATCGCACAAAAGCACGCTTTCAGCCTGCGAGTAGCAGTGAATATCGTACTGCAGCTTTTTCAAGGCTTCATTCGTCATGGGGATTCTCTCCTTCCTTACAGAGCGGCTCCGCTGATCAGCAGATAACCGATATAGTAAATGCCGCTGGCCAGATGCCACCCCAGCAGGATCCAGCCGGGAATGTGGCGCTTCTCCGACTTCTTCAACCGCGCTTCCTTCAAGAAGCGTCCCAGACAGACGACCCACAGCATCAGGCTTGCGCCCATCATGCCCCAGCCGAAATTGCCGTCGGAAGCGCGGCGGCCGTTTTCACCAAGGATCAGGAATTCCACGATGGCTACAGCGTTGAAGACCAAGGTGATCACATAGAGGGTATCGGCCTTCTGGCGGCGGCATACCACAAGGGTGTAGAGCGGAAACGCCATCATCAGCACGGTGCGGATCAGCACGTTCCAGAATTTGCCGCCGGATACTTCCAGCACCATGTTTGCCTGCCAAGGCACGATGATGCCAAAGTAGTACAGGTACTGAAAGATCATGAACAGGATGGCAGGCAGCACGCATAGAAGCACCTGTACGAAGAAACGGCTGTTCCGCGGATGACGGATCCACTGCCAGAGAAAGTACAGGCAGCACGCAGGCAGGAACGCCTGCATGAACGTGGGCTTGGCCAGCAGGCTGAGCAGAAGCAGCGCGCCCAGCAGAATGGGCTGCCACCACGGCAGGCGGGTATCCTGCCCATCGCGCAGGAGCCGCTGCGTGAAGCAATCGTAGCACCACGCCACATAGGGCACGCACAGCAGCATCCAGCACAGGGCGATCAGCTGCGTGCAGCTGTGCCATGTGTTGGGTGAACCCACGCCCAGATAGACCGTGCTGTTGTAAAAAGGAATGCAGAGGCAGCTGACCGTGGCGCAAACGGCGGCGGCAAGGGTGATGGCGGTGCGGCTGAGACGGCCGTGCAGCATCACAGTGAGAAGACGGTGCAGCAGCCATACCTCCACTGCCTTGCAGAGCATGGTGACCAGCGCAGAGGCCAGCTCCAGCTTCACGCCCAGCAGCGTGACCAGATACACCAGCAGGTGCCACATGGGGTGCGCGCCGTGGCGCACAAAGGTGGTGAGATCGGCAAAGGAACATTCACCCGCCCAAACGGTGTGAATGCTGATGTCGCTGGTGGGGTGCTGCAAAAGCCGCAGAAAGATGGCCAGCGAAAGCAGACTCATCCCTGCAATCATCAGCCACTTGCCGGGGTCGAAGCGTTTGTCCGGGTTTTTCAGGGGAAAGGGGAGCATGGCGTTCCTCCTGCCTATTCGTCGATTTTGCGGTAGAGCTTGTAGTCGCCGGTGTCCAGCACGTTTTCATAGCCGCTGACCGGGCACTTGAGCCGGTCGGTCAGGATCCAGCGGCTTTTGCCGGTGGTCTCCGTGGTGAACCAGCCGTACTGCATGCCCATGCCGGCATCAAACTGCTCCATCAGCGGGTAGCTGTACACATCGGTGCGGATGGTGTTGTCAAAGGGATCTTCCGCGCTTTTATCGTAGGTGATCATGGAGACCACCTCCGGCAGCGATTCAGGGGCTTCCGGACGGCTGAAACGGGTCGCGTCCACGAATGCGCCTTCCGGGGCGTGGATCAGCAGCCCCAGCGTAACCACGCAGCAGCCCAGCATGAGAACGGGAATGCTGAAGCGTTCACGGGCCACCATATACGCCACCACCAGCCACAAATAGGGCGCAAGGCGGCGCAGATCCTGCCAGTCGTAGGTTTCATAGAACAACACGGTAAAGGCAAAGGCGGCAAGAAGCAGGACAAAGCAGCTCATCATCGGGCCCCGATAGCCCCAGCGCAGCCGCAGCTTTCTTTCCGGCGTGAGCGCCGTGCAGACGAAGGTGCCCAGCAGGCAACCCGCTGTCACCCCCCAGTACAGCACGCGGAACGCATCCTGCATGCGGCTGTGGGTGGGGCGCACGAAATAATCCGTCAGGTTGGATTTGGCGTGGCTGAGCAGCATGCGCACAAAGGTGGCAGGGTCGGGCGCACGCAGCAGATGATATACAAAGCCCTGCGCTTCCGGGGCCGCCGTCTGCATGGCGAGGTAGCAGCACAGCAGGGAGGCGATGGCAGCCGGAATGGAAAACAGCACCAGCCGCCAGCCGATGCGGTAGCGGCAGAAGATGAGAATGAGCGGCAGAAACAGGATGCAGTACATGGGACGGTACAGCGTGGCAGTCAGGATGGTGAGGACGCACAGCACCAGCATCCAGATCTTCCGCTTTTCCTGAAAGCCCAGCAGGAAGGTGATGTAAAAGAGCACCAGTGCGTAGTTGAACCATTCCGTCATGGAAGTGAGGCAGTACAGCACGATGGGCGCATAGCCCAGCATCAGTCCCGTCATCAACAGCGATGTGGACAGCTTCGGCCTGCGCAGCAGACAGAACACGCCCGCCGCCAGCGAACACCACAGCGCATTGCACAGCAGAATGCTGTTATAGCTGACGCCAAAAAGCTTTACGAACGGGCCGTAGAGAAGAATGGGCCCCACGCCGGAGGTGCCCATGGTGCCGATGGCGGCGGTCTGCTCCAGTGTGCCATAGTAGCCGGTGTCAAAGCCGCGCGCGCTCCAGCTGAGCAGCGTGCGGTAGTTGCTGAGCTCGTCCAGCCATACAGGGTGCGCATCCAGCGCGTTTACGCCGCAGATCAGCGACAGCAGCCACAACAGCAGAAACGGCGATAGGATGAATACGGCCCAGCCGATGCGGTTGGCCCGGGTGGAATGCAGCTTCCAAAGGTTCTTCATCGAGGATCGCACCGTCCTTTTTCACATGATGCGTTGTGCAGAAAAAGCACTACCTATAAATATAACATATTGATCGCGGGGTTGCAACAATCACGTTTTTTTGCTATGCTTTGTGCGATCATGCATGCAAAGGAGCTGCACAATGAACAACTTTCCTTACGACGCGGTGGTATTTGATCTGGACGGCACGCTGTTCGATGCGGAAGAGGGGATCGTCTCCTCGGTGAAAGCAACGGCTTTGGGGCTTGAACTGGCGGTGCCGCCGGATGCCCAGCTGCGCGATGTGGTGGGCCCACCGCTGCGCGATTCCTTCCGGGATCTTCTTCATGTGCCTGAAGCACAGATCGAGCAGGCCATGAATCTGTATCATGAGGATTTTTCTGCACGCGGCATGTATCTGTACAGCGTGTATCCTCATATCCGCAGCACGCTGCAAATGCTGCGCGAGGGCGGCGCGCATGTGGCCATCGCCACCTCCAAGCCGCTGGCGCTGACGATGGATATCCTTCGCCACTTCGGGATGGACGGGCTGTTTGACCGCGTGGTGGGCGAGGGCGAAGGCGCGGCCAAGCTGGGCAAGCCGGAGCTGATCCGGCGGGCCCTGCCGGACAGATACAAGAACGCCGCTATGGTGGGCGACCGCAAGTTTGATGTGGAGGGCGCAAAGGCGAACGGCATCGACGCGGTGGGCGTGGCCTACGGCTGCGGCAGCGAGGAAGAACTGCAGGACGCGGGCGCAACGGTCATCATTCCGGATACGGAAAGCCTGCGCGCCTATCTGTGCCCCGGCGCGGAGATCCCACGCGGCTTTTTCCTAAGCGTGGAAGGCCCGGATGGCAGCGGCAAGACCACGCAGGTGGATCTGCTGGAAAAGAGCCTGCGTCAGTACGGCTTCAGCGTGCTGCGCACCCGCGAACCCGGCGGCTGCGCGATCAGTGAGGAGATCCGCCGCATCATTCTCGACCCGCAAAACATGGAAATGTGCGATGAATGCGAAGCACTGCTGTATGCAGCCTCCCGCGCCCAGCATGTAGCGCAGGTCATCCGTCCGGCGGTGGAGCGGGGCGAGCTGGTGCTGTGCGACCGCTTTGTGGACAGCTCCGTGGCCTATCAGGGCGGCGGGCGCGAACTGGGCGTGGATGTGATCCAGCAGATCAACGAGCCGGCCGTGGGCGATATGCTGCCGGATGCTACGCTGTATCTGGCCATCGACCACAGGCAGGCGCTCATGCGGCGGCTGGCCGCCTCCGAGCCTGACCGGCTGGAGCTGGCAGCGGTGGAATTCCACGGCCGCGTGCAGAAGGCCTATGAACGCCTGATCAAGGAAAACCGGAAGCGCTTCCTTGTGGTGGATGCTTCGCGGGATATTGAAAGCATCGCCAAGGATGCGCTGGAGCTGGTTCTTTCCCGGCTGCTGGAGGGGTAAAAGATGGAGAGAGTCGTCATTGGCATGTCCGGCGGAGTGGACAGCTCGGTCGCGGCGCTGCTGCTCAAGCAGCAGGGCTACGATGTGGTGGGTGTGTTCATGAAGAACTGGGACGAGAAGGACGAAAACGGCACCTGCACCGCCGCCGACGACTGGCGCGACGTGCAGGATGTGTGCGACACCATCGGTATTCCCTGCTACGCCGTCAATTTTGAAAAGGAATATTACGACCGCGTGTTCCGCTACTTTCTGAGCGAGTATCAGCGGGGACGCACGCCCAACCCGGATGTGCTGTGCAACCGCGAGATCAAGTTCAAGGCCTTTCTGGAATATGCGCTCAAGTTGGGAGCAGGGCATATGGCCACTGGCCACTTCGTGCGCAAGGACATGCGGGATGGGCATACCGTGCTTCTGCGCGGCAGCAACCCGGCCAAGGATCAAAGCTACTTTTTGTATATGCTCAAGGAACGGCAGATTGAGCGCGCGCTGTTCCCGGTGGGGCATATGACCAAGGAGGAGGTGCGGCAGATCGCCGAAGCCAACGGCCTGATCACCTCCAAAAAGAAGGACTCCACCGGCGTATGCTTCATTGGCGAACGCAATTTCCGCCAGTTTTTGCAGGGCTTTTTGCCCATGCAGCCCGGCGACATGTGCACAGAGGACGGCAAAAAGGTAGGGGAGCACATCGGCCTTGCCTATTACACGCTGGGGCAGCGCCGCGGGCTGGGCATTGGCGGCAGCGGCGACGGGCGCAGATGGTTCGTGATCGACAAGGATCTGAAGAACAATGTGCTGGTGGTAGCGCAGGGCGAGGACAGTCCGCGCCTGTACAGCCGCTACACCCGCGTCAGCCAGCTTACATGGGTCGCGGATGAGGCGCCTGCGCCGGAGGGCGTGTCCTTCCGCGCAACGGCCAAGTTCCGTTACCGCCAGCCGGATCAGGCCGTGACGGCTGTGCTGCGCGGGGGAGAAATGTTCATCGAAGCCGACGAGTTGCAGCGCGCGGTCACACCGGGACAGAGCCTTGTGCTGTACCAAGACGACGTGTGCTTGGGCGGCGGGATCGAAGAAGAGACCTCCATGCAGCCATTTGCATAAGTATGCAAAGCAACGAAAGCGTTCTGTTTCAACAAAAAAACAACACAAAAACAGGTTTTGTGCTAAAATTCCTTGCAATTCAATGCAGTATAGGCGTATAATATCCACCATCATTCAAGCTTTTCTTGAATGGATACTGGCAATACTGAGGAGGAAACAGACCATGAAGAAACTGGTTTCCATCGTTCTTGCACTTGCGCTGGCGATGAGCTTTGTCCTGCCCGCCATGGCGGAGGACGTCATCAAGATCGGCGTGATCGGCCCGCTGACCGGCGGCGCCGCTATTTATGGCAACGCGGTTGCCAACGCTGCCAAGATCGCCGCGGATGAGATCAATACGCTGGGCGGCATGCAGCTGGAAGTGGACACTCAGGACGATGAGCACGATCCCGAGAAGTCCATCAATGCTTACAACACCACGCTGGACAATGGTTCGCTGGTGATCATCGGCCCCGTGACCACCGGTCCCTGCGTGGCGGTGTCCAGTCAGGCTTACGAGGAGCGCATTTTCCTGCTCACCCCCTCTGCTTCCTCTGTGGACGTGATCGCCGATAAGGACAACGTCTATCAGGTGTGCTTCACCGACCCTGCGCAGGGCGCTGCTTCCGCTGAGTACATTGCCGGCCACCAGCTGGCCACCAAGATCGCTGTGATCTACAACAACGGCGATGTGTATTCCACCGGCATCTATCAGACCTTCGAAGCCAAGGCTGCCGAGGTGGGGCTGGAGATCGTAGCGGTATCCACCTTCACCGATGACACCACCGACTTCTCCGTGCAGGTGACCGAGGCCAAGAATGCCGGCGCTGAGCTGGTGTTCCTGCCCATCTACTACACTCCCGCATCCATGATCCTGACGCAGGCGAAAGCGGTGGAGTATCAGCCCATCTTCTTCGGCGTGGACGGCATGGACGGCATCCTGACCATGGAAGGCTTCGACGCTTCTCTGGCGGAGGGCGTGCTGCTGCTCACTCCCTTCTCTGCGGATGCGAAGGATGAAAAGACGCAGAACTTCGTGCAGAAGTATGTGGAGCTCTACGGCGACACCCCCAACCAGTTTGCTGCGGACGCATATGACGCTGTATACGCTGTGTACGAGGCCATGCAGGCCGGTGGCGTGACGGCGGACATGAGCCCCGAAGAAGTCTGCGAGATCATGATCGAGCAGATGCAGCAGCTGACCATCGACGGCCTGACCGGCACCATGACCTGGTCCTCCACCGGCGAGGTAAGCAAGACCCCCACCGCCGTCAAGATCGAAAACGGCGTGTATGTGGGCGTGGAATAACAACGGATCCTTTTCCGGCTCCGCCCTATGGGGCGGAGCCGGAAAACCGCATAAAAAAGGCAGCCAATAAAGGTAACCAACGGTAGTTTAGTCGCGCATGCACCCGACTGCCGTTGATTACCTTAACGCGTTTTCAAGAAAGGATGTGGGGAACATGACGCAATTCCTGTCCTACCTGTGCAACGGCATCAGCTTAGGCAGCGTATACGCCATCATCGCCCTTGGCTACACCATGGTTTACGGCATTGCAAAGATGCTCAACTTCGCCCACGGCGACGTCATCATGATCGGCGCTTACATCGCCTTCTGTGCGATGCAGTACTGGGGGCTGCCTCCTGTGCTGTCCGTTCTGGCTGCCATGGCGGTGTGCACGCTGCTGGGCGTGATGATCGAACGGCTGGCTTACAAGCCGCTGCGTCAGGCCACGTCGCTGGCGGTGCTCATCACGGCCATTGGCATGAGCTACCTGCTGCAGAACATTGCGCTGCTGGTGTGGGGCGCGAACCCCAAGAGCTTCCCCTCCGTGGTGCAGCTGGGCAGCCTGTCGCTGCTGGACGGACGGCTGATCATCTCCGGTGCGGCCATTGTGACCATCGTGGCGTGCGTGGTCATTATGGTGGCGCTGACGCTGTTCACCGGCAAGACCAAGATGGGCAAGGCCATGCGCGTGGTGAGCGAGGATAAGGGCGCGGCGGAGCTGATGGGCATCAACGTCAACTTCACCATTTCCATCACCTTCGCCATCGGGTCCGCGCTGGCGGCCATTGCGGGCGTGCTGCTGTGTTCCGCTTACCCCACCCTGCAGCCCACCACCGGATCCATGCCCGGCATCAAGGCCTTTACGGCGGCTGTGTTCGGCGGCATCGGTTCCATTCCGGGCGCGATGGTCGGCGGGATCCTGCTGGGCGTGATCGAGATCTTGGGCAAGGCCTATGTATCCACAGAGCTGGGCGATGCGTTTGTATTTGCCGTGCTGATCGTGGTGCTGCTGGTGAAACCGGCCGGTCTGCTTGGCAAGACCCAGCATGAGAAAGTGTGAGGTGAAGGGTATGAAGATCAACAGAAAAACGCTCAACAACCTCATCACCTACGGCATCGTGATCGCAGCCTTCCTCATCTGCCAGTACATGCTGGCTGCGGGCGCGATGAGCCGCTCGCTCAAGGGCCAGCTGGTGCCCATCTGTGTGTGGATCGTCATGGCGGTATCGCTGAACTTGGTGGTTGGCGTGTCCGGCGAGCTGAGCCTTGGGCATGCCGGCTTCATGAGCGTGGGCGCCTTCAGCGGCATCGTGGTGTCCACATGGCTGCTGAACCGCTTCCAGATGGAAAACGAGACCCTGCGGCTGGTGCTGTCCATGATCGGCGGCGGTGCATGCGCGGGCATTGCGGGCGGGCTGATCGGCATTCCGGTGCTGCGGCTGCGCGGCGACTATCTGGCCATTGTGACGCTGGCCTTCGGCGAGATCATCCGCAACGTGATCAACTGCCTGTACATCTCCTTTGATGAAGGGAAGATGCACATGGCGTTCAACCATTCCGACATTCCCGGCAAGCTGATTATTTCCGGCCCGAAGGGCGCAGTGGGCGTGGACAAGATCGCCACCTTTGTGATGGGCTTTATCCTGATCCTGTTCACCCTGTTCGTGGTGCTGAATCTGGTGAACTCCCGTTCCGGCCGCGCGATCATGGCCACGCGCGACAGCCGCATCGCAGCCGAGAGCGTTGGTATCAACGTGACCAAGTACAAGATGATGGCATTCGTCACCAGCGCAGTGCTGGCGGGCATGGCCGGCACGCTGTACGGCCTCAACTTCTCCACTGTGGCGGCCAGCAAGTTCAAATTTGACACGTCCATTCTGGTGCTCGTATTCGTGGTGCTGGGCGGCATCGGTTCCATCCGAGGCTCCATCATTGCCGCTGCGCTGCTGACCGTGCTGCCCGAAATGCTGCGCGCCTTCTCCGATTACCGCATGCTGGTGTATGCGGTGGTGCTCATTCTGGTGATGCTGGTAACCAACAGCCCGATTCTTTCCAGCCGACTGGCCATGCTCAAACGGACGATAAAAAAGAAGATGAAGTACAGCGCGCGAAAGGAGGCTGAGCGGAAATGACACAGCGGAAACAGTCGACCACCAAAATGGTTCCCGTGCCCAGTCATTCCATCGTGCCGGAGCGCGACGTGGACAAGCGCCCCGTGCTGGAGACCCGCCACCTCGGCATTGAATTCGGCGGCTTGAAAGCCGTGGAGGACTTCAACCTGACCATTGGCAAGACCGAGATCGCCGGCCTGATCGGCCCCAACGGCGCGGGCAAGACGACGGTATTCAACCTGCTCACCAAGGTCTATCAGCCTACCAGCGGCGTGGTGATCCTGGACGGTAAGGACACGGCTGGAATGAACGCCGCCCAGGCCAGCAAGCTTGGGATCGCCCGCACGTTCCAGAATATCCGCCTGTTTGGCAACATGTCGGTGGAGGACAACGTGCGCATCGGTCTGCACAATCAGATCCGCTACAACATGTTCAGCGGCATTTTCCGCACGCCTACTTACTGGAAGCAGGAGAAGGCGCAGCACGAAAAGGCGCTGGAGCTGCTTTCCATTTTCGATATGGAGAATATGGCGAACGTACAGGCCGGTTCGCTGCCCTACGGCGCGCAGCGCCGGTTGGAAATCGTGCGTGCGCTGGCCACCAACCCCAAGCTGCTGCTGCTGGACGAGCCCGCTGCCGGTATGAATCCGCATGAGACGGAAGAACTGATGGAGAACATCATCAAGATCC
>CAZDEF010000038.1:0-24074 GCA_964504385.1 uncultured Oscillospiraceae bacterium | reverse complement strand
CTCCCGACGGCCCCATGCCCCAGACCCGCGAGCACATCCTGCTGGCCCGTCAGGTAGGCGTGCCCTACATCGTCGTGTTCATGAACAAGACCGACATGATGGATGACGAAGAGCTGCTGGAGCTGGTCGAGATGGAGATCCGCGAACTGCTGAGCTCCTACGATTTCCCTGGCGATGACACCCCCATCATCAAGGGCTCCGCTCTGGTCGCTCTGGAGTATGTGGCCAATGGCGGCACCGACGTGAAGAACGCCAAGGAGACCAAGTGCATCTTCGAACTGATGGACGCTGTGGATAGCTACATCCCCGCTCCCGAGCGCGCCACCAACCTGCCCTTCCTGATGCCCGTTGAGGATGTGTTCTCCATCACCGGCCGCGGCACCGTGGCAACCGGTCGTGTTGAGCGCGGCACCGTGAAGATGAGCGACACCGTCGAGCTGGTCGGCCTGATGGAGAAGCCCCGTCAGATCGTTGTTACCGGCGTTGAAATGTTCCGCAAGCTGCTGGATCAGGCTGAGGCTGGCGACAACGTGGGCCTGCTGCTGCGCGGTGTGCAGCGCAACGAGATCGAGCGCGGCCAGGTTCTGGCCAAGCCCGGCACCATTCATCCCCACACCCATTTCGTGGGCCAGGTGTACGTGCTGACCAAGGAAGAAGGCGGCCGTCATACCCCCTTCTTCAACGGCTATCGTCCCCAGTTCTACTTCCGCACCACCGACGTGACCGGCAACATCAAGCTGCCCGATGGCGTTGAGATGGTCATGCCTGGCGACAACATCGACATGGAGATCACCCTGATCACCCCCATCGCCATCGAGCAGGGCCTGCGTTTCGCTATCCGTGAAGGCGGCCGCACCGTTGGTTCCGGCGTTGTTTCCAAGATCTTCGAATAATCAGGGCTTTGCCCCTGTGCCTCACTTGCAAAAGCGGTGAGTGCGTTCAATCAAAGAAGGCGTGCCTGCGCAAGCAGACACGCCTTTTCGATGCTCAAAAGATCAAGCGGTATACGTCGCAGCCATCGGACGTTCCGGCATAGCCAAAGCTATGCTTGCGCGCAATCCGTGCGGTGGCTGTCTGTGCCGGGTGGCATTCTATCAGGCAGCTGGCTGCTCCGAGCGCACGGGATCGCGCCACCAGTGCGGCCGTGCACTCGGAAGCGATGCCCATCCCCCAGTAGGAGCGGCTCAGGATCCAGCCAATCTCCCATTCGTTTTTCTGGACCGGATGAAAGATCACATGCCCGATGACGCGTTCTGTCTCTTTCCAAAGAAGCGCATAAACCAAAGGCGGATGGCAGAGCCCCGCCTCGCGGATAAAAGCCTGTGTTTGTGAGTAGCTGAACGGTGCTTCGATGTACTGCATCACCGCTTCGTCTGAAAGCACGGCGTGCAGGGCGGCGGCGTCCTCTGGCGTGAAGCGGCGGATGAGACAGCGTTGGGTCTCGATGTCCATAAGCCGGATACGGTTGGGGATCAATTGTGCACGACCTTCGTTTTGCGGGGGATCATAATGCGGATCACATCGCGCGGAGTGGCGTCGTTTTCGTTCACCATCGTGCGGACGATGAGCATGGACAGGATGAAGCGCAGCACCACCGAGAGCAGGATGAGCGCCTTGTAGCGGTCAAACGAGCCTGTGAAAAGCTGATGCGTGTGGAAGTTCTCCAGCAGTGTACCGCCGAACATGGTGCCCAGCGCCGTGCCGAGAATGGACGTGATGCAGGAGAAAACGGCGATGTAGGTGGGGCGGCTGTCATCCGGCGAGGTGGACAGCTGCATGCCGTTGGCGGCCAAGTTGCAGCCGCTCCAGAACAGCGCGCCCACAACGTTGTGCAGGAAGGTGGGCCAGATGCTGCCCGGCGTGGCGAGCAGATAAAACAGCGGCGTGAGGGAGGCACCAAAGCAGCTGACCAGCATCACATTGCGCGTGCCGCATTGATCCAGCGCGCGTCCCCAGCGGGGCACGGCGGCAATGGTGGAAAGCGACGCCGCCATGGTGCCGAATACCATGATCTGCATGAAGTTCAGGTGCATGCTGTTCATGGAATAGGGCGTGAGGTAGGAGCCGGACATGTTGGCTGTGAAGCACCACACCGTCCACAGCAGCAGGGATTTCAGGAACGGCTTGTTATGCAGCATTTCGCCAAACAGCTTGCCCAGATGGAGCCGCTGCGTGGAGGCCGTCCACTCCTCTTTGACAAAGCCAAAGCAGATCATATCCGCAGCGCCCAGAACGCCGCCGATGAGGAAAACGGTGATATACTTGCTGTTTTCCGGCAGCGCGTCCAGCAGATAGGCCACCACCAGCCCGAACACAAAACTGGCCACCGCTAAGAGGGTCTCGCGCACGCCCAGCCATCGGCCGCGAATGCGGATGGGGGCCAAATCGGAAAACCACGGAAACCAGCACACGTTAATGGCAGCGCCCAAAGCGGAGCTGAGGCTCAGCAACGCCAGTAGCAACAACAGCGGCATCCGGTCGGACGGCGAGCGCATCATCAGCGGCAGGAAACCAAAGCTCAGCCAGATGAGACGGCAGACTAGACCGAAGGTGAGCAGCCAGATCTTGCGCTTGTGCGTGCGGTTCACCAGCAGTGAAAACGGCAGCTGCAGACAGGCGGCGATCTGCGGGATGGAGACGAGCAGGCCAAATTCGATATCGCCGGCTCCCAGCATTCCGGCCAGACCCACCATGGCGGCTGTACCGCCGCCGCAGATGATGCCGAACAGCGTGCCGAACAGGTTGCCGGCCATCATATAGTTCAACCCCTTGCGCACATGCGGCGCAAGCCTTGCCTCATCATAAAGCAGGGCGAGCGTTCCCGGACGTCGGCGGCGTAAAAAGCGAAACCTCATGTTCGAAAACTCCTTTGGTATTCCGTGTTCACAGGCGATAAAAACCACTGCTGGATATTTCGGTATACAACAGGGGAATCCTGCCTGCTGAAAGGCTTTTTGAAAAAAGAAAATGGAAAAAAGCCTGCCGCAGTTGGAGAACTTGGCGGCAGGCGATGTACCGGATCAGCCGTTGAGGCCGGGCTCGCTGTCCGGAACGGGCGTAAGCACGGGCGCCGTTTCGGTGGGAAGGGGCACGGCGGTCGCATCGTTCGCCGGCGCGGCTGTCACGACCGCTTCGGTCGGCGCGTTGCTGGCCGGCCACGGATCGTTATCCTGATAACAGGCGGTCAGCAGCAGGCAGCTCAACAGACATATCATCAGCAATAGAAAGCGTTTCAAGCGCATCCTCCTCCTTGGCAGGTTTTCGGAAAGTTCCTGTTCAGTATACCACACTTTGCTTTACAAAGTACGTCAGACTTGTTACAATAGGCAGCGAAAATGAAAGAAAGAAGGGAAAAGATATGAGCAATATCTGGCATAACATTTCGCCATCCCGCATCACGAAGGACGATTTCATCGCCGTGATCGAAATTGAAAAGGGCAGCAAAAAGAAGTATGAACTGGACAAGGAGACCGGCCATCTTATTCTGGACCGCATCCTGCATACCTCCACGCACTATCCGGCCAACTACGGCTTCATCCCCCGCAGCTACGCCGACGACAACGACCCGCTGGATGTGTTGGTGATCTGCAGCGAGGTGATCCAGCCGCTGAGCATGGTGCGGTGTTATCCCATCGGCGTTATCACCATGCTGGATCAGGGACGGCTGGATGAAAAGATCATCGCCATCCCGTTTGAGGATCCCACCTATAACAGCTATCGCGATGTGAGCGATCTGCCGCCGCACATCTTTGAGGAGATGAGCCATTTCTTCCGCGTCTACAAGAGCCTTGAAAAGAAGGAAACAGCGGTGGACGAGCTGCGCGGCGCGGAGGCGGCGCAGGAGGTCATCCAGAAATGTCTGGATGCCTATGTGGACAAGTTCTGCCGGTAACATCGGAAAAACAGGTCGGTCGCGTTTTGGCACGCCGATCTGTTTTTTCGTGGAGCTGAAGCCGCAGAATGCAGGTGCATCAGGAAGGCTTCCGGCAGCTTGAAGAATTGTCACATCTTTGTAAAATTTGCACGCTGGCGCTGGACTTTGTTGTGCAAAAGACTATACAATTTCTATGTTTTCATGTACAATAGAACATGGGAATTTCGTAACATTTGTGGACGTTTTCGTTTGAAAGGAGCCATTGAGCAAATGAAAAGGATTACCGTGTTTTGCCTGATGCTGTGCCTGATGACGGCGCTTTTTCCGGCGGCTTCGCTGGCAGACGATGCGGGTGTGCTGTCGGAAAGCGAGCTGGGCGCGTGGGTGACGCAGGTGCTGCGTGATACCATTGGCAAGGAACCGCTGAACGCCCCGGTGGGCGAGGAATCCCGCACGGAAAACGGCTATGCGTTCCTCTACGACTTTGCTACCCTGTATTACGACAAGCCCCAGCTGGATGAGCAGAGCGTGCTGGGGGCCATTTCCGTGACCGGCGAGGCCTATGCCGCGCCGCGCGATATCGTGCTGGGCACGGACGAGGACACGCTGCTGGCCACTTTTGGCTGGCAGAACCCCTACCTGATGGGCGACGGCGCGTTTGCCTCCTTCTATTGCGTGGATGAATTGCCCACCGCGGCCTACTGGTGCTGGGGGCAGCACGACGAGGACTGGAAGCTGCTGAGCATGCAGTGCGCCGTGCATGTGCAAACGGCGCAGGACACCTATACTGATGCGATGCTGCATTTCGAGCTGGAAAACGGGACGGTCACGGCCATCCGCGCGGAGGGGCTTTCACGCCTGATCACTGGCGCGGCGGTGAACACCAATCTGGAAGCCGTGCGTGCGGTGGAAGCCGCTGCCGGGCTGGATGCTATGGGCAGCGAACATGCCGATGGCTATGCCGTGCGTCATGAAGCGGCAGCCTTCGGCGCGGAGGATCTGGCCTTCGGTACGCTGGACTACCGCACGATGGACGCCACCACGCTGGAAACGGCGCTGGGGCAGCAGTTGCAAAGCAGTGAAACGCACGATGGACGTATGACCGCTCGTTGGGAAAACGCATATCTGACCATGACGGACAAGGGCGCGGAGGTGCTGGGCGTATCGACCGACGCACTGGCCGGGCCGCGCGGCATCCGCGTGGGCGATGAACTGGAAAACGTGCTCGCACTGTTTTACAGCGATGGCGAGGGCCACACGGAGGGCAGCTTTGCCCTGCTGTATGGACAGGGCGATACGCTGCCCAACGCCACCATGGAACAGGATGAGGGCATGACCATGCTCAACTATTCGGCAGCGCTGGATACGCAGAACGTAACGCTCAGCCTGTCCTTTGCCGCTGGCAAGCTGCAGGAGTGGGTCCTCTACTCTTGGTAACGGCATCCTGCTTTTCGGGGGAGGTTTTGCAATGAAGATCGATCTGACATGCCCGGTGGAACTGTGGCAATACGCCATGCCGGACGAAGAACGCAGCGAGTGCACCTTTGTGATGAACAACCTGAGCGACAAGGTGGTCGTATCGGTGCAGGTAACGCTGAACTGCTTTGACAAGCAGGATGAGCTGCTTTTCCGCCAGACCGAGCGGGTGCAGGGGCTGAAGGCCGGTGTGGGCGACCGCTTCAGCATCGTTGTGCTGCCGTCGGAATGGAACGGCGTGGAAGGCGTGGATCTGGTGATCGAAAAGGTCTGGTTCGACGATTCCACCATCTGGCGCAAGGGCAACGCGCCGCTGGCGCATTACGAGAGCAACGTGCTGCCCGCCGGGCGCGCGCTGGACGAGCTGCGCTTTGTGGCCGGTGCGGATGCGGCGGGCTATCCGCAGGTGCAGGAGGAGGTGTGGCTGTGCGTGTGCGGCCGCGCCAATGCGCTGGACGCGCAGCGCTGCTGCCGCTGCGAACGCAGACGCGACGCTGTGTTTGCCAGCTTCAGCCGCGAGAACGTTGGACATGTCATTGCTGCGCACGAACAGAAGCTGGCGCAGACCGCCCGCAAGGCGCGCGAGGAAAACAATATCCTGCAGGAGAATCAGGAAAAGCAGCGCGCAGCCAAGCGCCGCCATCGCAAGCAGGCCATTCGCATCTGCACAACGCTGGCCGTCCTTGCCGTAGCCGCCGCTGTGACGGTGCTCTGGGGGATCCCCACCCTGCGCTACCGCATCGCGGAGAATTTGCTCAGCGAAGGACAGTACGATCAGGCCAGCGCCGCTTTCAGCGCGATGGGGGATTACCGCGATGCGCAGACACGCCTGCTGGAGTGCGACTATCAGAAGGCACAGTCGCTGCTGGAAGAAGGCGGCGAGGAAGCGCTCCTTCAGGCGGAAGCCTTGTTTGATGCGCTGGAAGACTATGGCGAGAGCGCTCAGCAGGCGCAGGAAAGCGTCTACCGGCTGGGGATGCTGTACTTGGAAAACGGCAGCTACGAGCTGGCGGCGGATCGCTTTCAGGCGCTGGGCGATTATCGGGACAGCGCGGACATGGTGGATCTGTCCACCTACCGTAAGGCGGACGAGCTGCTGCAGGCGGAGAATTATGCAGTGGCGCGCGTGCTGTTTCGGGGGCTGAAAGGCTACGAGGATGCCGAAGAAAAGGCAAAAGCCTGCACCTATGCGATCGCCAAGGGGCTGATCACTGCGGACGCGCATCTGGCGGCCATAGACGAACTGGCGCAGATCGTCGGCTATGAGGATGCAGATACGCTGACCAAGCAGTGCTACTACGAACTGGCGCAGAAGGATATCGATAGCGGCAAGTATGAAACTGCGGGCGAACGCTTCCTGCTGGCTGGCGATTACAGCGATGCAGCCGAAAGAGCTAACGAAAGCTTCTATCAGCTGGCGCAGGAACAGAAGAAAGCCGGAGCGTACGAAAAAGCCATGGAGCTGTTCTCGCGCATCCCGGATTATCTGGATAGCCGCAGTCAGGCGCAGGGCTGCGTGTATGAACAGGCAATGGGGCTGATGGCCCAGAAGGATTATGCCAATGCGGCGGCGCTGCTGGAAAGCGTCACCGCTTACAGCGATGCACAGGCGCAGCTGGACGAATGCCGGTTCCACATGGCGGAGGAGGCGATCGAAAAGGGCGATGCTGCGCTGGCGGAAACGCTGCTGGCTGCCATTGTGGATTACCGCGGCAGTGAAACGAGCCTGCGCAAAGTGCGCTACCAGCTGGCGGAGAACGACTACGAAAACGGCCATTATACACAGGCGCTTGCCCGCTATGAGGAGCTGGACGGATACCGCGACAGCGCGGCGCGCATCAAGCAGTGCCGCTATGCCATTGGACAGGCGGCGCTGGGAAACGGGCAGTACGAAGAAGCCATCGCTGCCTTTGAAATGCTGAGCAGCTACAAGGAAAGCAAGACCTATCTGGAGGATGCGCAGTATCAGCGCGCCATGGCTCTGCGTGAAAGCGGGAACCTGCTGGCTGCGGCGGATGCGCTGGAGAAGATCGACAGCAAGCGCGCCGCAACAGCGCTGAATGAGATCCGCATGGAGCAGGCGCTTGCCCTTGAAAACCAGGCCAATTACGCGGAAGCCGCCGAACTGTTTCAGACGCTGGCCAGCTACGGCGATGCGCAGGAGCACCTGAAGGCCTGCCGGTATGCGCTGGCGCTGCAAACGAAGGAAGCTGGCGACTGGGTGAAGGCCGGCGATGCCTTCCATGCGCTGGGCAGCTATCAGGACGCGGCGGCGCTCAGCGAAGAATGCTACAACGAATACTACGGTCAGGTGGCGCAACCAGCGCGCGAGGCCATGGAAAAGCAGGATTACGCCAGCGTCATCCGCGCACTGGAATCCGTTGAAATGAGCAAACTGGCCAAGGACTATAAGGACTTGGCCGACCTGTACACCGAAGCCTGCTACAACTACGCCGAAGCGCTCTACCGCGATGGGAAACCGTATGATGCGATCCCCTTCTATCAGCGCGCGGGCGATTACCGCAACACCGCCGCCAAGCTGACCCGCCGCGTGTATCTCATCTTGGGCGAATGGGCGTCGGCCACGGGCAAGACCGCAACGTTCAGCATGAATGGCACCTGCGACCTGATGGGGGAGAAGCTGTACTACCGCGTGAGCAACTTCAGCCTGTATACAGGAACAGATCCTGAAAACCTGACAGTCACCCACAAGCTGAGCACCATCGACGAGGATGGCATGAGCCTGCGTGATATCCGCGAAGGGCAGGATCTGGTGTATAAATTCACCCGTGTGGGCGAATTTGCGCTGCCGGAGATTGAAGTGAAATGGCCGGATGAGACTGCGCCGGTGGAAGAGGCCGAAGAACCGGAAGCCGTCTCGGAGGAGCCGGAAAATGTTCTGACGGAGGCAGAGGATGCGCCGCAAGCCTGAGAAACTGGAAATAGGCGTTCTGTATGGTTTTCGGGCACTGATGGTGCTGTTTGTGCTGAACTACCATCTGTGGCAGCAGAGCTGGCTCCCGCAGTATTTTACGGTGCTTGGGCATTCCATCAGCATGGATTTCTGGACACGATCCAGCTATGTGTTTGTGGATGGCATGATCCTGCTGAGCGGTTTGCTGCTGTATCTGCCCTACGCCCGGCAGCAGCAGGAGGGCGCGCCGGTCCCATGTGTTGCGCGCTTCTATTGGAACCGCTTGTCGCGCATTCTGCCCAGCTACCTGTTTGCGGTGCTGGCAGCGCTGTTTTGCATCGCCATACCGCAAAACTTGTACTACACGCGGACGGCGATGGCGCAGGATGTGGCTGCGCACCTCACGTTCACCTTCCTGTTCTGGCCGCAGACCTATGTGTCCACGCCGCTGAACGTGGCGCTGTGGACCATCTGTGTGGAAATGCAGTTCTATCTGATCTTCCCGCTGCTGGCGCGCGCCATGCAGAAAAAGCCGGTCTGGACGGCGGGCGGGATGATCGCCGCAGGGTGGATCTACCGCCTTTCCGTGGCGGCCTTTGTGCAGGACACGACGATCTACATCAATCAGATGCCTGCATTTCTGGATGTATATGCGCTGGGTATGCTGAGCGCAAGCGCCTATCTGCAGATCCGCAGGTGGCTGGCACAGGCCGGTAACCGTTGGAGACGGGCAGCGTCGCTTGCGGCCGTGCTGATCTTCCTGCTGGGCGGCTGCGTGCTGGTGGAGATCCTGCGCGCGCAATCCGCCGCCAGCGCCAACGGGCACGACGCCCTGCGGCTTTCCCAGATGAAGGTGAGATTGCCGCTGGCACTGACGCTGGGTTCCATGATGCTCAGCGCAGCCTTCTGGCCGCCGCTTCTGCAAAAGCTGCTGGATAACCGGCTGATGCGCTTCCTGTCCACCATCTCCATGAACCTGTATATCTGGCATCAGGTGTTGGCGGTGGAGATGCGCAAAGCATGGTTCCCGAATACGGATGCACTGCACAGCGATCCGAATCTGCAAAAAGCCTATATGCTGCTGTCTGTCAGCGTAGCCATTCTGGCAGCCATGGCCGTGACCTACGGACTGGAGCAGCCGGCTTCGCGCTATCTGAGCCGGCTGTACAGGCGTATAGAAAAGCCAACGGCGGATGCATAAGAATGCGTCAAAACCTAAAGAACCCAAATGGGAGGCTTGGCGGGCCGCAGCCCTCCAAACCTCCCATTCGGGTATTCTCGATCCGTGGGACCCAGCTTTCGCTTTTGCGAAAACTGGGTCCCGTTGCTTTTAGGCTTTGGTGCCGATCACAGCCTTGATACGGCGCACGCCCGCAGAGGAGCTTTCTTCCTTCTTGATCTTGAAGGAGACCAGATCGCCGGTATTTTCAGCATGGGGGCCGCCACAGATCTCCTTGGAGAACTCGCCCATGGTGTACACCTTCACCTTTTCGCCATACTTGCTTTCGAACAGGCCGATGGCGCCCTGCGCCTTGGCCTCGGCCACGGTCATTTCCTCGCACACAACGGGGACTTTGGCCGCGATGGCTTCATTCACCAGCTTCTCCACCTCGGCCAGCTCTTCGGCAGTCATCTTGCGGCCGAAGGAGAAGTCGAAGCGAAGACGCTCGGCGGTGATGTTGGAGCCCTTCTGCGCTACTTCGGAGCCCAGCACCTTGCGCAGCGCCGTGTGCATCAGATGGGTGGCGGTGTGCAGGCGCGCGGTCTGCTCGCTGTGATCCGCCAGACCGCCCTTGAAACGCTGCTCCGCACCGGCCTGAGAAGTGGCCTGATGCTGCTTGAAGCGCTCGGCAAAATCGTTCTGATCCACGGTCAGGCCCTTTTCGGTGGCCAGCTCGATGGTCATCTCGATGGGGAAGCCGTAAGTGTCATACAGCTTGAAGGCGCTGCGGCCGTCCATTACGCTCAGGGTGGCGATGCGGGCGTTGACCGCCTCGATCAGCGCGGCTTCGTCACCGGCCTTGGCAGCCTCGATGATGGGCATCATGTCGGGAGATGGGCGCAGCTTCTTTACCTGCGCATATTCCTGAGCAAGCGCCACCTTGTTTTCGGCATTCAGGATGGCTTCCAGCGTAGCGCGGGTATTGACCACGTTGTTGTAGATCTTGTCAAATTCCTTTTCACCCTGACGCAGCGTCTTGGCAAAACGGTTTTCTTCCAGCGCCAGCTGCTCCAGCACGAAGGCCTCGTTGCGGGCCAGCTCGGGATACACATCGCGATACTGGTTGATGATCACCTTGGCGATCTCGCCGGTGAAGCCGTCGGGCATCCCCAGACCCATGCCGTAGCGTACGGCACGGCGGATGAGGCGGCGCAGAACATAGCCCTGATCGACGTTGGAGGGGCTCACGCCGCGGTCATCGCCCATGATGATGGTGGAGGTGCGCATGTGGTCGGCAATGATGCGGAAGGCCTTGGTGGTCTCGGCGTCGCTGCCGTATTCCTTGCCGGACAGCTCGGAGATCTTGGCCAGAATATCGGTGAAAGCGTCGGTCTCGTACACGCTCTTCTTGCCGTTGAGCACGCAGATGGTGCGCTCCAGACCCATACCGGTGTCCACGTTCTTCTGGCTCAGCGGCTCAAAGGTGCCGTCTGCCTTCTTGTTGTACTGCATGAACACATCGTTCCAGATCTCCAGATAACGGCCGCAGGAGCAGGCGGGGGAGCAATCCGGGCCGCAGGGCTCCTTATCGGTGATGATGAACATTTCGGTGTCCGGGCCGCAGGGGCCGGTCAGGCCGGCAGGGCCCCACCAGTTGTTCTCCTTGGGCAGGAAAAAGATGTGATCATCGGCCACGCCGCAATCGCGCCACAGCTGCGCGCTTTCTTCATCGCGGGGGCAATCTTCGTCACCGGCAAATACGGAGAAAGCCAGCTTTTCCTTGGGCAGTCCCAGATACTTGGGACTGGTCAGGAATTCCCAGCTCCACGGGATCATGTCCTGCTTGAAGTAGTCGCCCAGCGACCAGTTGCCCAGCATTTCGAAGAAGGTGAGGTGGCTAAAGTCGCCCACGTCTTCGATATCGCCGGTGCGCACGCACTTCTGCACGTCGGTCAGACGGGTGCCGGCGGGGTGCTTGGCGCCCATCAGATAGGGGACCAGCGGGTGCATACCGGCCGTGGTGAACAGCACAGTGGGGTCGTTTTCGGGGATCACGGATGCGCTGGAAATGACGGCGTGGCCATGATCCTTGAAGAACTGCTGGAACATGGAGCGGAGCTCGGCAGAGTTGTAACTCTTCATGAATGGTCTCTCCTTCAAATGGTTTGGAAATGTATATGAAGCCGCCTGTGCGGCGTGCACACACCCAAATATTATAGTAGAAACAGCCCTTTTGTGTCAATCATAACATCGCATGGAATAGCGGGGAATTTGCTGGGGAACGCTTCGAAAATCCAGCATGATAGGCTATTTCTGAATGGGGGATATAAAAAAGCTGATCCCTTGACGGAATCAGCTGGATGGCTCCCCAGGTAGGACTCGAACCTACAACCCTTCGGTTAACAGCCGAATGCTCTGCCATTGAGCTACTGAGGAATAAAAATGCGGCAGCGACCTACTCTCCCGGGCCGTCTCCAGCCAAGTACCATCGGCGTGCTGAGGCTTAACTTCTGTGTTCGGAATGGGAACAGGTGGAACCCTCAGGCCATTACCACCGCAATGGGTGAACAATGTTGTCGTCAACAATTCCTATAAGCTTCACTGTTGACTCTATTTATTATTCGTCTTTTGCAGTGGAACTCCTTCTTATTTTCAAAAAATTTTTGAAATATGGGAAGAAAAAATGCACGTTCCCGCTGCGGAGCATCCATTAGGGCTTTGAATCCGTTTGCGGGTTGTGCTATGATGGGAGGGTTTCAAAGGAGGAATGCGTGTGGAAGCGCTTCTGGCAGGCGCAGTGTCTGTGGTGATGGTTTTTCTGACGGAGGGATTGGCCCGCGGCAGTTTGGCAGCGGCGCTGAAGTGGGCATGGGGATCGCCGGTCTCATTCGGCATGACGCTCGGCATCGCGATGGGCTGTTGCCTGTTGCTGTGCTTGTGTAAGCGCGTGCGGGTGTTTTTCTATGTGCTGCTGTGCGCGCTGTGTGCATTCTTGGGTGTGGCTTGCCGCTATAAAATGCGCTACCGCTTGGAGCCGGTTCTGTTGACGGACGTATATCAGCTGAACGAAGCGCTGAATGCGATTCGCGAACTGAAGTTTTCCATCGATCGGAAAGAGCTGGCGCTGCTGTGTTTGATCGTGATCGCTACGCTGGCGCTGAGCCTGCAGCTGCGCTGCAAACGACGCCGCCCGGTGTGCGGCGCTGTGGGGGCGGCGCTTCTCTTGCTGCTGCCGGGACAATGCACCTTTGACCGGGCGTCGCTTGTCACCCGTTATGATTTGGCCAATTTCGCACAGTATGAGGGAATGGGCTATACAGCGCTGGCGGTGGAAAACCAGCGGCGCGCGGTGATGAATGTAAACGCTACGGAAGAAAGCGTGCGTGCCGCCTACCGCGCTGCGGAGCTGGCTGCGCCGGAGACCACAGCCCGTCAGACGCCCAATATCATTCTGGTGCTGTCGGAAAGCTTTGCGGATGACGCGTGGTTGTCCCAATATCTAACGCTCGGCCATCCCCTGACGCCGTTTTACGATTCGCTTTCCGCGTCGTGCATCAGCGGGCGGCTTTCGGTGCCCAAGGCGGGCGGCGGCACCAGCGAAACGGAGTTTGAGGTGCTGACAGGGCTGGAAAGCCGCTATGCCATCAACCCATATGCCCGCGGTCTGTCCGCCATGCGCAGCATGGCTTCCGTCCTTCGGGAAAAAGGCTGCTATGCTTCGGCCATTCATTGGTATCAGGGAGTCTATTATAATCGCTATGCCAATCTGAAAAGCCTTGGCTTTGATGAATTCTGCACGACAGATACGACCAACGGCAGCTTTGAATCCATTGGCATGTTTGTTTCGGACACAGATCATTACCATGCCGCGCTGCAGCAGCTGGAACGCACAACGGAGCGGGATTTTATCTTTCTGCTCACCATGCAGAATCACGGCGGCTATGAATATGATGATTTCCGGGTGACTTACGGCGCTGAAAAGCCGTTTTTGGAATCCTTTAGCGAACCGACAGAGCGCATTGTGACCAACTACTGCTATCTTCTGGAGCAAAGCGACCGTGCGTTGGAGCAGTTCATCCATGAGCTTTCGCAGCTGGACGAACCAACGATGGTGGTCTTCTTCGGCGATCATATCCCGCCCCTTGGAGCAGAGACGCTGGCGGAACTGGGCGTAGACACGGCAGCGGGGGAAGGGCATCTGACCCCATATTTCATCTGGTCGAACATGGAAAACCAGCCACAAACCATCGATCTGGAAGCGTGGCAGTTGGGCGCTTTCGCCTTGGCACGGGCAGGCGCGGGGGATGATCCCTTCTTTGCCTATGTTGAAAACATGCGTCTGTCCGGGGTGGAGACGGATGAAACCTACGAATTGCTGAGCTATGACGCGCTTTTTGGCCAGCAATATGCGTATCAGGAAGGTGGCCTTTCTGTGGGAAACGATGCGTTTCAAATCGGCGGCCCCATGGTGCTGCAGGGAATGGAAACCGTGCAGATCGCGGACGCCATCTACATTCATCCCTTGCTGGAACGCCCGGAACAAAAAAGCAAGCTCTGCATCAATGGACAAATCAGCGACATTCCCTGCATTGCAGCCGATCGGCAGCGCTTTACGCTGCAGGCGATCATGCCCAGCTATAACGCCGCCCCCTATAATCAGACAGAGGCGCTTTCTTTTGCAAATGCGGACGAACTGCTGGCGTGTAGCCAGCGTGCAACGGTGGTTCAGCTGCCCCTGTCAGCCTGCGACTTTGAGACGGAACGTCAGGGCTTCCCGGTCATTTTGCGCAGCCTGCAACCGGTCGCTTCGGCTTACGCTACTGCGTTGACGGTGGAAGGCGCGCGCTGGGCGTGGCAGCCTGTGTATGCCTTAACACAGTCCGGCCAATACTCGCTCGACGAGGACGGCTACGTCTATCTGGCGGTATCGGATGGCTTTCCCTCCGATGCGATCCTGTATTTGATCGCCCCGGAGGGGAGGAAAGGGGGGGATGTAGGGATGGGCTTGACCGCCGCGCGAAAAAACAGCCGTCAGAAATAGCGTTTCTGACGGCATTATTTTTTGCTTTGCTCGGTGATCAGAAACGCCGCAAAGCGTTTCAGCATGGCCAGATTTTCCGGTGAAAGGGATTGCTTCTGCCGATTTTGTGTGTAAAGCGGATCATCGTCGCTCAGGCCCAGTAGATAATCGGAGGACACTTCGTACAGGCGGCAGATGGCTACCAGCGTTTCGTGCCCCGGCGCACTTTTATCCTGTTCCCAGCAGCGCACCGCATACAGCGACACATTCAGCTTGTCCGCAAGCGTTTGCTGGGTATCGCCGTGGTCTTTGCGAATTTCTTGCAGACGTTCTCCAATCACGCTTTCATCACCCCAGTTCAGTATATACGGTTTTATTACTTGTGGGCAAAAATAATACAGGGATTGTTATTCGTGAAAATTAGTGATAAAATAATTATTGGTTATGCGGCAACGTGCGAAAAATATTGCCACATTCTGCATGCCAAAGGTGGGAAGAAAGAGCGAGCCCAGACGGGGACAGACTGCCAACCAAAAAAGAAAATGCGCGGAGCGCCGCATGCTATCGGAGTCCGCGAGGGCCGCGCTCGGTTTCCGTTTCCACAGCATTATTCATCTTTTTTCTTGAAGTTCAAGGCAGCGACCAAACAGCCAAATGCGCCGACACACACCAAGACCGCAGGGAGCCACTGCTGCAAAAAACCAAAGATACACCCTGCCAGCAGCATCAGCACACCGGCAGCCATCAATAAGCGGACAGCGATCTGTTTATCCATTTTCTGATCTCCTTTTTCTTTTTGTCGCAGTTGTCACATTGCTCTTTGTAATGTTGCTTTGCAGGTCGATCACGATCAGAGCCTTGTGAGAATGCTTTCCGGTTGTGCGCGGCCTTGGGGGTTGAAGGCGGGACTTGAAGGCGTATGGGGGATACACGCTGATTTCCCGTCAAGTCGGAATCAAGCGGTTTTCCTTTATCATTTCCGTTGTACACATACTGTACACACGCCGCCTTTATGTGAAGAACTCAGGGTAAAGCAAAAGCCCTGAAACCCTTATGTTTCAAGGCTTTGCACTTGGTGCCGAAGGCGGGACTTGAACCCGCATGGGGGATACCCGCTTGATTTTGAGTCAAGTGCGTCTGCCATTCCGCCACTTCGGCCAACAAGATGATTATAGCATAGTTTGGACGCTGTGGCAAGAGCAGAATGAGACTTTTTCACGGGAACAATGTGCGCAGATCGGCGCTCATCAGGCCGTGCTGTGAGCAGGCGAAGAGCAGCGTGCCCATGCGCGCATAGGGCAAACGCAGCAGCGCGTCCTGCTCCGGGTAAAGACGCACAAGGGTCATGCGGTCATTGGTGATCAGCGCAACGAAACGGATGAAGTGTTCCTTGCGCATTTCATGGGCAAAGCTTACGCAGAGATCGCCGTCCGTGATCTGCAGGCGGGGAAGATGCGCTTCGGCGGCGGGCTGAGGGCGGAGCGGATCCAGCCGATAGCCGCAGCAGCTGAGATCGGCCGGAGCGGCGGCGGTGAGCACATTGCCGCAGTGCGGACAGAGGTAGAATTGCATGCGCTTCATGTTTCCTCCTTCTGCCGGCTGCTTGGGCAGCGTGCCGGCCAGGAGACTGTGCAGTTCTACCCCGAATAGCTGCGCAAGCGCCCCCAGCGAATCCACATCCGGGCAGCCGCTCCCGCGTTCCCACTTGGACACGGCTTTGTCCGTCACGCACAGCTGCTGCGCCAGTTCACGCTGGGTCAGGCCCCGCTCGCGCCGAAGGGAGCGGATGAGTTCACCCAAGAGAACGGGTTCCATGCAAAAGCCTCCTTACATTGATGATGCTGAAAGCATATCACGCGGAGAAGGCGTGCGCAACCTACGCTTCGTAGAGCGGCACGTCCGGAAAGGCGCGACGCAGCAGATGCGGCTGAATGTAAGGATACGTCCAGCGCTCCGGCAGAGTGGAAAAGGTCTGTACGCAGGCCATTTCAAAGCCTTCCGGAAGCGGGCCCGCTTCGGTCAGTTCGGCACGGCAGAGCAGCCCGTAGTTTTCCGGCTGCCCCTCAAAGCACACCGAATACACGCATACGGATTCCAGCTCTTCAGCATGCGCTCCGGTCTCTTCGTACAGTTCGCGGCGGGCGGCGGCGATGGGGGATTCGCCGGGTTCAATATGACCGCCGGGGCATTCCCATGTGTCGCGTTCTTTGTGGCGGCAGAACAGCCATTGCCCGTTCAGGCGCGAGACGATCACGGCAAACTGAAGACGCTCCTGCGCGATCGTCCCCAAAGGATAGAAGCAGACGCGGGGAATGGCGTTATTCGTCATGCGTTTCGGACGATGCTTCTTCCGGCTGTTCGTCTTTTTTGTCTTCGCTGAAGAAGCCATCCACGGCTTCCCGAACATCCTCCACCACAGCTTCGACCGCTTGCGCGGCGGTTTCGACCACTTCCGCGATCGGATCCTCTTGCGGGGCTTCCGGCGCTTCGGCTGGCGTTTCGTCAGCGGTGGGTTCGGCTGCGGGCTGAGGGCGCATGGCGGCAAGCTGCGCGTTCAGTTCGCTCAGCTCGTCCAGAAGCGCGGTCAGTTCTGCCGGCAGCGCTGCTCCGTCCTCGTGCAGCTTTGCCGCACAGAGGGGGATCTCCTTCATCAGTTCGCTGCGGCGGTTTTCCAGATTCATCTGGCCCAGCTTTTGCTGCGCGGTGTTGGTCAGACTGGCCGCGCCCTTGCCGATCGCTTCCATGCCCTTGAGAAATGCCGTTTTGATGTTGTTGCCCAGAATTGCCATAGCGAATCCTTCCTTTCCTAAGTTCCATATTGATTCAAAGCACATTTTACGCAGTTGTGCGCTGAATCTTGCATTTACCAGTGCAAAAGCAGCGCGCCGGGAGCACAAGCGAAGCGCGCCTCTTCCGTGGCGCGGATCTCGCCATCCACGTTCAGACGCATGTTGGCGCAGCGCAGCAGGCATTTCGAGGCAAGGTAGCGGTGCGCCACGCGCTTCTTTTTGTATAGGGTGCCCAGCATCAGCGACGGCAGATAAAAGGGGATCACCCAGCGCGGCACAGCGTCCACCACCATCACATCCAGCAATCCGTCTTTCAGGTCAGAGCCGGGTATGATGGGAATGCCGCCGCCGATGTAGCTGCCGTTGCCCACGGCGCACACCAGATAGCGCCCGTCCAGCACAATGTCGTCGCCGATCTCGATGTGCATCTGAATGGGCTTGAAGGCGAAGATGCTGCGCACCACGCCGTACAGATAGGGCCAGATGCCTTTGACGTGCTTCTTTGCACTAGCGGCAAAATCCAGCGTCATCACGTCAAAACCGGTGCCGCATTCGTTCAGGAAAAAGCCGTCGTTGAGCCGCCCGCTGTCAACGGGACGCGGCGGATGGCTGAGAATGAAATCCAGCGCTTCACGCCAGCTGCGCGGAATGCCTGCGGATTTGATGAAATCGTTGCCGGTGCCGCAGGGTATGATGCCCAGCGCCGTACGCGTGCCGCACAGACCGGCGGCGGTCTCGGTGATGGTGCCGTCGCCGCCAAGGGCGATCACGGTTTGCGCCCCGCGCTCGGCGGCCTCGCGCGCCAGCTGCGTGGCATGGGTGGAATGACTGGTGCGGTGCAGCACGAAGTCGATTTCGCGTTCCTTCAGCGCTTGCGTTACCTCCTCGCACGTTTTCAGCGCAAGCCCGCTGCCTGCTTCGGGGTTGACGATGATCTCGATCATGCGGACGCCTTCCTTTGCTTCGTTTGAGATTGCTTTCATTTTATCGTATCTGGTCAGGAAAAGGAAGGGTTTGCGTGAAAAAACCAATGAATGATTGCACATTTACCGTTTTATGTCTATAATAGAGGATAGTGATACAAGGTGCGCGCGAAGGGCATTCGCGCCGGAAGATGGGAGGTCGGGAAGATGGAACACCGCAATCCTCTTTTGAATACCAATCCGAACAAGAAATTCATCACTATCGGCGAAATCATGCTGCGTCTGTCGCCGCCGAATTACGAGAAGATCCGCATGGCCAGCAGCTTTGAAGCCAGCTATGGCGGCAGCGAGGCCAACATTGCGCTGGCGCTGGCCAATCTGGGGGTGGACAGCACCTTCTTCACCGTGGTGCCCAACAACAGCTTGGGCAAGAGCGCGGTGCGCTGGCTGCGCTCCAACGATGTGCACTGCACGCCCGTCATCCTGTCCTCTCAGGAGGAAACGCCCACCCACCGCTTGGGCACTTACTATCTGGAAACCGGGTACGGCATCCGCGCCAGCAAAGTGACCTACGACCGCAAACACAGCGCCATTGCCGAATATGACTTCGGCAAGGTGGATCTGGACGAGCTGCTCAACGGCTTTGACTGGCTGCACCTGAGCGGCATCACGCCGGCCATAGGCCCCAACTGTGCGCAGCTCATCATGGATTGCCTGAAAACGGCGCGCGCGAAGGGAATGACCATTTCCTTTGATGGCAATTTCCGCAGCCGCATGTGGACGTGGGAGCAGGCGCGCGACTTCTGCACCCAGTGCTTGCCCTATATTGACGTGCTGCTGGGGATTGAACCCTATCATTTGTGGAAAGATGAGAGCGATCCCTCCATGGGCGACTGGAAGGATGGCGTGCCCATGCAGCCCAGCTATGAGCAGCAGGACGAGATCTTCCATGCCTTTGTGGAGCGCTACCCCAACATCAAATGCATCGGCCGCCATGTGCGCTATGCCCATTCCGGCAGCGAGAACAGCCTGAAGGCTTTCATGTGGTATCAGGGCCATACGTTTGAAAGCAAGCTGTTCACCTTCAATATTCTGGACCGCGTGGGCGGCGGCGATGCCTTCGCCAGCGGGCTCATCTACGCCATGATGCATGATTACCGCCCGATGGACATGGTCAACTTTGCCGTCGCCTCCAGCGTGCTCAAGCACACCATCCGCGGCGATGCGAACATTACCGACGATGTGCAAAGCATCCGCAACCTGATGAATATGAATTACGACATCAAGCGCTGAGTCCAAAGCGCTGTCAAGGTTTGGGTTGACAAGGGTTTGGGCGCGGCGGTATACTGTCCGTGCCGCAGTTGTGGCACGCTGTTGAAGGAGTGATGCGTTGATGATGAAACCGCTGATCTTTCAGTCTGACTTTGGCTATGCGGACGGTGCAGTGTGCGCGATGTACGGCGTGGCCGAAACCGTCAGCCCCCAGCTCCGCGTGTATGACCTGACGCACGATATCCCCCAGTACGACATCTGGGAGGCCAGCTACCGCCTGATCCAGACGGTCAGCTACTGGCCGGAGGGCAGCGTATTTGTGAGCGTGGTGGATCCCGGCGTGGGTTCCACGCGCCGCTCCATTGCGGTGCGCACGCGCACGGGGCAGTATGTGATCACACCGGATAACGGAACGCTTACGCATGTCAAGCGCATGTGCGGCATTGTGGAGGCGCGCATCATTGATGAAAGCGTGAACCGCCTGCCCAATTCCGGCGAGAGCTACACCTTTCACGGCCGCGATATTTATGCTTACACTGGCGCACGGCTGGCCAGCGGAGCCATCGATTTTGCGCATGTCGGCCCCGAGGTGCCGCCCGAGAGCGTAACGGAACTGCCCATGATCGAAGCTGTGATGCAGGATGGATGCGTGAGCGGCACCATCGACGTGCTGGATGTGCGCTTTGGTTCGCTGTGGACCAACATCCCACGGGAGCTGTTCCTGCAGCTGGGGGTGAAGCACGGCAGCCGCGTGGAAGTGACCATCTCCAATGACACGCGCACGCTGTACAAGAACATCATGGCTTACGCGCGCAGCTTTGCCGATGTGAATGTGGGCGAACCGCTGCTGTATATCAACAGCCTCGACTGTGTGGCGGTCGCCATCAATCAGGGCAGCTTTGCCAAGGCATATAACATTGGCACGGGCATCAGCTGGCAGCTGACACTGCGCAAGGCTCCGCGCATTGTGTATGAGTAATCGTTCCTTCGGGCGCTGCCCGGTTGGGAATAGAGAAACGAAAGAGGAGGACTTTCCGTTATGAAAAACAATTCCATCAAAACTGTGGTGGCCGTGGGCATCGGCGCTGCGCTGTTCTTCGTGCTGGGCCGCTTCGTGGCGATCCCCAGCGGCATCCCCAACACCAACATCTCCCTGCAGTACGCCATTCTGGGCCTGCTGGCTGTGATGTACGGCCCCGTTGCCGGCGGCCTGATCGGCTTCATCGGCCACACCCTCATCGACCTGAGCTGGGGCGGCAGCCCGTGGTGGAGCTGGGTCATCGCCAGCGCGTTCGTGGGCGTTGTGGTGGGCCTGTTCGCCAAGAAGATCAGCCTGAACGAAGGTGAGTTCGGCAAGAAGGAGATCATCACGTTTGCCATTGCCAACGTTGCGGCCAATGTGATCGCATGGGTGGGCATCGCTCCCGTGCTGGACATCCTCATCTACGCCGAGCCTGCCAACAAGGTGTTCGCTCAGGGCGCTATGGCGGCTGTGGCCAACTCCATCACCGCTGTGGTCGTGGGCGCGCTGCTGTGCGTGGCTTATGCTAAGACCATCGCCAAGAAGGGTTCTCTGGACAAGGAATAATCGATTTATGAGGCTCAAATGGGGGGCAGGGTTCGTCCCTGCCTTCCAGCCGTCGAAAAAGCTCGCTGCGCGATTTTTTCCGCCGAGGAAATGCACCGTTTGCCTACTCGCCTTACGGCTCGCCGGGCGGCAAACGGCGTAAGGAAAGCCTTGCTGCGCAAGGCTGCTGAACCCACCGCGCATGTCGCTGGGTTCAGAAACCACTTGGAGGACTGCGGCCCTCCAAACCTCCCATTAAGGTTTTTGAACAAGCTGGGGGCAGGGTTCGTCCCTGCCTCTTCTTTCATTTCTGAATGAGGTGTCGCTATGCCGTCTCCCATCATTTCGTTCCGGAATTTCTCCTTTCAATACCGGGCGCAGAAGCAGCCCACGCTGCATGATATCGATCTGGATATCTATCCCGGTGAGCGCGTGCTCATTGCCGGCCCGTCCGGAAGCGGCAAGAGCACGCTGGCCAGCTGCATCAACGGCCTCATTCCCTCCAGCTATCCCGGCGAGTGCAAGGGAACCCTGACGGTGGACGGTGTGGACGCTCCAAGCGCCGGCATCTTTGAACTGTCGCGCCATGTGGGCACGGTGCTGCAGGATCCGGACGGCCAGTTCATCGGCCTGACAGTGGCGGAGGATATCGCTTTTGCGCTGGAGAATGACTGCGTGCCTCAGGCCGAGATGCATGAGATCACCCATCGTGTGGCTGGGCTGGTGGGCGTGGAGAATCATTTGGGACACGCGCCGCACGAGCTGTCCGGCGGGCAGAAGCAGCGCGTGAGCTTGGCGGGCGTGATGGTGGATCAGGTCAAGATCCTGCTGTTTGACGAACCGCTGGCCAATCTGGATCCGGCAACCGGCAAACAGGCCATCGAACTGATCGATGACATTCAGCACCGGAGCAACACCACGGTGCTGATCATTGAGCACCGGCTGGAAGACGTGCTGTGGCGCCATGTGGACCGTATCGTGCTGGTGAATGAAGGATGCATCCTGGCGGATATGCATCCCAACGAGCTGCTGTCCTCGCCGCTGCTTGCGTGCAATGGCATTCGCGAACCTCTGTATGTAACGGCCCTGCGCTATGCTGGAGTGAGCATCGCCCCGGAAATGCAGCCGGAGCATGTGGACAAGCTGTGCTTGAAGGCGGACGACGTGCAGAAGGTGCGCGATTGGTACAGCGCCTGCCCTGCGCCTGCCCCCAGTCAGGAGCGGCCTGTGCTGCTGGAGGTGAACGACCTCTGCTTTGGATATGCAAAAGAAAAGCGCAATCTGCAGAATATCAGCTTTCAGGTACGAAAAGGCGAGATGTTGGCGATCGTTGGGCGCAACGGCGCGGGCAAATCCACACTGTCCAAGCTGATCTGCGGCTTTGAAACGCCGGATTCCGGAAGCATTCGCATGGATGGCCGCGATATCGGCGGCGACAGCATCCGTGAAAGAGCCAGCCGCATTGGTTATGTGATGCAGAACCCCAATCAGATGATCTCGAAAACGATGATCTTTGACGAGGTGGCGCTGGGGCTGAGCCGCAGCGGGTTAAGTCAGGACGAGATCCGCGAGCGGGTGGAGCACACGCTCAGGATCTGCGGCTTGTATCCCTTCCGCAACTGGCCTGTTTCCGCCCTGTCCTTCGGGCAGAAAAAACGTGTGACCATTGCCAGCGTGCTGGTGATGGGGCCGGAGCTCATCATTCTGGATGAACCGACAGCCGGTCAGGATTTCCGCCATTATACGGAGATCATGGAGTTCCTGCGCGGCCTGAACGAACAGGGCGTAACGGTGATGATGATCACGCACGACATGCACCTGATGCTGGAATACACGCCGCGGGCGCTGGTGTTCAGCGATACGCGGCTGATCGCGGATCAGTCCGCCGCGGAGGTGCTGTGCGATCCGGTGCTGGTGGAGAAAGCTGCGCTGAAGGAGACCAGCTTGTTCAATCTTGCCAACCGCTGCGGCATCACGCCGCCGGAGCGGTTCGTGGAACGGTTTATCGAGCATGACAGGGAGGTGCGCGAGCATGGCGGCGAACACGGTGCTTAATTATCTGCCCCGCAAAAGTGTGGTGCACGACCTGACCGGCACCAGCAAGCTGACCTTCTTTTTGCTGTTTACCTTTGCCAGCATGATCACCTACGATACCCGCGTGCTGGTGGTGCTGATGGCCAGCAGCTTCGCCATCTTCCGCCTCAGCCACATCCGCATTCGCGAGGTGCGCTTCATGATGACCTTCATGCTGGTGTTCCTGCTGCTGAACAACCTGTTCATTTTTCTGTTCAATCCTGATCAGGGCACGGAGATCTACGGCACGCGCACGGTGCTGTTCCATCTGCTGTGGCGTTACGATGTGACGGCGGAACAGCTGTTCTATATGCTCAATATTTCGCTTAAGTATTTTGTGGCGTTGCCTGTGGCCATTCTGTTTATCTCGGCGACCAACCCCAGCGAGTTCGCCGCCAGCCTGAATAAGATCGGCGTGAGCTATCGTGTGGGCTACTCGGTCTCCATTGCGCTGCGCTACATTCCGGACATTCAGCGCGATTATCACAACATCAGCCAGGCGCAGCAGGCGCGCGGCGTGGAGCTGGGCAAAAAGGAGAAGCTGTTCACCCGGCTGAAAAACAGCGTGAACATTCTTCTGCCGCTGATCATGTCCAGCTTGGCCCGCATCGACACCATCTCAAATGCAATGGAGCTGCGCGGATTTGGCAAGGACAAAAAGAAACGCACATGGTATGTGCAGCGCCCGTTTGCCCGTAACGACTGGCTGGCCATTGCGCTGGGGGCAGCGCTGCTGGCGATGAGCATCATCGTTACCTTCTGGGACGGCAACCGCTTCTACAATCCATTTTGATCTCCTGCCTGAATTCGAGACGGCCTATACGGGCTGTCTCGAATCAAACCGTCGAAAAAGCTCGCTACGCGACCTTTTCCGACGAGGGGAAGGCACCGTTTGCCTACTCGCCTACGGCTCGCCGGGCGGCAAACGGTGTAAGGAAAGCCTTGCTGCGCAAGGCTCAGACCGCTGACAAAGTCGTCAGCGGTCTTTTCAAATGGGAAAAGCA
>CAZDEF010000037.1:0-24269 GCA_964504385.1 uncultured Oscillospiraceae bacterium | reverse complement strand
TGGCCATGTTAACGAATAAGGGACTGCGGATAGAGGCAGAGGTGCGCAGCGAAGCACGGATGAAGCCCGGCGTGCTGTATGTGCAGGGGCCGCAGGGCGAGCGCGGAGAGGCATTCACCTACGAGGACTTTACGCCGGAGCAGCTGGAAGCGCTGCGCGGGCCGCAGGGTGCGCAGGGGCCGAGAGGCGAGCAGGGCGTGAAGGGCGACACGGGCGCAGCAGGGCCGCAGGGCGTGCAGGGTGTGCAAGGCCCCAAGGGAGATACCGGCGCGACGGGGCCAGAGGGGCCGCAGGGCGTGCAGGGAGAACGCGGCCTGAAGGGTGACACCGGCGCGACAGGGCCGCAGGGGCCGACCGGCCCGCAGGGCGAGCAGGGAATTCAGGGCCCGAAGGGGGACAAGGGCGACGACGGCGCGGACGGGACGAGCTTTACCATACTGGCGCTGTACGCCACCTATGCGGCTTTGACCGCTGCGCACGCCACGGGCAGCGCAGGCGACGCATACGCCGTGGGCACCAGCGAGAGCAATGTGGTGTACATTTGGGACGCTGACAGGAACACGTGGGCGAACATGGGCGCGCTGCAAGGCCCGAAGGGCGACAAGGGAGACAAAGGCGACACCGGCGCACAGGGCCCGAAGGGCGATACAGGCGCTGTTGGGCCTGCCGGGCCGCAGGGCGAAAAGGGCGACACGGGTTCCGCAGGGCCGCAGGGCCCGAAGGGGGACACGGGCGCGACGGGTGCGACCGGAGCAGCCGGGCCGCAAGGTGTGCAAGGCCCCAAGGGGGACACAGGCGACACCGGCCCACAGGGGCCGAAGGGCGACACAGGAGACACGGGCCCGACAGGAGCGGCAGGACATACGCCGGTGAAGGGAACCGACTACTTTACAGCAGCCGACAAGGCGGAGCTGGTGGAAGATGTGCTGGCAGCGCTGCCCACGTGGACGGGAGGGAGCTACTAATGGCCTACGACAAGGTAGTGGATTCTGCCGTGCTGGAGGCGGGGCTTGAGAGTATTGCGGGCGCGATACGCACCAAGGGCGGCACGACGGGGACGCTTTCCTTTCCTGACGGGATGGCGAGCGCGATCGCTGCCATCTCCACAGGGGTGACGGTGCAGACCAAGAACGGGACGGCAACCAGCAACAGCAGCGGCGTGCTGACGCTGAACTGCGGATTCAAGCCCGATCTGGTGGTGCTGTACTTTGGCGTGTACGAAAGCAACTTCGAAACGTTCATCACGCTGCCGATCAAAGAGCAGAAGCAGACGGGCAAGTATCCGCTGGGCATTGCCATGGGTGCAGACGGCATCATAGAGGGCTGGGTGACGAGCGCGACGAGCAGCACAACGAAGATAGCGCTGTATCTGTACGACTGGAGCTGGGCTGGATCGTACTACGCGAACCAGAGCATCAGCTACAGGGCGGTCAAGTACAGCTGAGGAGGGCTGGGGAAATGAACAGAGAACTGGCCGAGAGGCTGCACAAGACCATTATGGCGGGCATAGCGCTGCTGGATGACCGGCAGGCCAGCGAGGGTGTGGAGCTGTACCCGCGGCTGACGGGCAGCGGCGTGCTGGTGACGGCTGGAACGCGCATCAACTGGGACGGCTGCATCAAACGGGCTGCGGTGGATGTGTGGGACAACGAGCAGAGCACGCCGGAGAGCGCGCCCACGCTGTGGGAGGACATCAGCTACCGGGCGGGGTACAGGATCATCCCGGAGGTGATCACGGCGGGACAGGCATTTGCATTGGGCGAATGCGGATGGTGGGGAGAGAAGCTGTACAGGAGCGTGATCGCCGCCAACACATACACGCCGGAGGCGTACCCTGACGGCTGGCAGGAGGTGGCCTGATGCACCCTGTATGGGTGATCGTGATTGCCCTGATGAGCGCCACGGCGGGGTTTGTTGCGCACGCGTTGTGCGCGATGGCGCAAAGGAACGAGGACGACGACAGGTAGACAAGAAAAGAGTGCGAAAATTCGCGCTCTCAGGCCGTCGAAAAAGCTCGCTAAAGCGATCTTTTCCGCCGAGGATAAGGCGCCGTTTGCCTACTCGCCTACGGCTCGCCGGGCGGCAAACGGCGTAGGGAATGTTTCCGCGTGAACGCGGAAACGCCCGCCCGACCGGCAAAGCCGGTCGATACGATCACATTTGGAGGGCTGCGGCCCTCCAAACCTCCCATGGCTTTTTCGACAAGAAAAGAGTGCGAAAATTCGCGCTCTTTTTTTGTAGCGGGAGAAATATGGGGCAGAGGTTGCTATGCTGAAAATGAACCTATTTTGGACGGTTTTGGGAGGGGAATGAAGATGGCATATACCAGCAATGCGGCGGAATGGCGCAAGTGGCTGCCGGACGTGAACGGCGAGCAGCCGAACGGAAAGACGGGCGGATATGGCGCGAACCAAGCAAATGCGAACGCGGAAACAAGGGTGGACATGAACAAAAGCACGGTGAACCCGGCGGGGATCACGCAGAGCTACTACAAAGACCCGCTGACCTATGAAAACTACGAAACGCAGAAGAGACCGCAATACCAGCAGAGCCAAGCGGTGCAGGATGCGGCCAACCGGCTGACCGAGCACGAGAACAGCAAGCCGGGCGAGTATGTGAGCCAGTACAACGAGCAGATCCAGGGGCTGATTGACCAGATACTGAACAGGGAGAAATTCAGCTACGATTTTTCGCAAGATCCGATGTACCAGCAGTACGCGCAGCAATACCAGCGGGGCGGGAAGCTGGCGATGCAAGACGCGATGGCCAACGCTGCGGCGCTGACGGGCGGATATGGCAGCAGCTGGGGACAGCAGGTGGGGCAGCAGACGTACCAGCAGTACATGGAGGAGCTGAACAGCGTGATCCCCGAACTGCGGAATGCAGCATATGACATGTACCAAGACGAAGGGGAAAATATGCGCAACAACCTGAGCATGCTGCAGACGGAGGACGACCGGGACTACGGCAAGTACCGCGACACGGTGACGGACTGGAAGGACGAGCTGAACTACTTCTACAACGTATACACGGACATGAGCGACGCGGAATACGAGCGGTACATGAACGACAGTGCGGCGTGGGAGGCCGACAGGGCGTACTGGTACCAGAAGGCGTATGACGAGCAGCAGCAAAAGAACTGGGAAAAGGAATTTGCCGCCAAGTACGGCAGCAGCAGCGGAAGCGGCGGCGGTGGACGAAAGTCCAGCGGAGGCGGAGGAAGCGGAAGCGGGAGCGCGACCAGCGATAAGAAAGACGACGATGAGGACACTCCAAGCGTGCTGGATGCGCTGTGGTACAACAAGGGACTGAGCTTCTACAGATAAACGGAGGGTACGGCAGATGGCGGATTTCAAAACCGTGAGCAATTATCTGATTAAGAAAAAGCAGGAAGAGGAGAAGGAAAAGAAAGCTGCTGCGAGCCAAACGACGGGCACAAGCAGCAGTGATACGGGCAGCACCGGCAGCGCCGGAAGCAAAAACACGGGCGGAAGGCCGAACTTGAACAGCAGCTTTGCCCGGAAGCGCGGCATTCAGAACGCGACAAGCGAAAAAATGAAGGAAAGCCGCGATGCGATCCTGAACCGGGCGAAGGCGGACGGCATTGCGCCGTACAGGAGCAGCGGGTTTGCTGCGCTGGATGAGAAACGGAGGCAGCAGGAAGAACAGGAGCGCGAGGTGCTGCGGCTGGCGGCGGAGCAGCTGAAGCAGAACGTGGGCTGGAAAAAGACCGGCAACACGGCTGTGTACGCCACGCCCAACAGCCCGCTGCCAGACACGAAGCAGAGCATCCGCCTGAAGGACGGACGAACGGAAACGCTGGCAGGCAGCCGAGCCAAAGTGCCGGGGGCATACGGCATTGCCCCGGGGGCCTATGTGCAGGCGATGAGAGCCATAGACCAGTACAACCAGAAGCCGGAGCTGAATGCGGAATCGAAAGCGTTCCTGCAGAAGTATTTTCCGGACAAGCAGGGCGAACTACCGACGGACGAGGAGCTGAACGCGCGCACGGCGGGCATGGAGCAGCTGGAGGGCGAAGCCTACGGGCGCAGCGTGAAGGCGCTGAAGGACGACTGGGCGGCGGTGCAGGAAGCGCGGAAAGCGTATGAAAACCCGCCAAAGGCCACGGACGGCGTGCTGAGCGACGAAACGAGGGCATTTCTGCAGGAGAACTTTGGGGAAAAGTACGAGCGGGGCGAGCTGCCCACGGCCGACGAGCTGGAAAGCTGGGCTGCCGGGCAGGCGCTGGACCGTGAAACGCTGGAATGGCTGTACGGCGCGAGCGATGAGATCCAAAAGGTGCAGGCCAGCCACGACGCGCTGATGGAAGGAAGCGCGAAAGCGGCGTATGACGAGGCGGTGAAGCTGCTGGGCGCGGACGCGGAGCAGTACGCGGGCAAGAATGCAGCTGAATACTACGAGCGCTATGGCGGCGGCGAACTGTACGGTGCAGACAATGACGTGCGCGAATTCAAGCCTGATTACAGCGACAGGTATGGCTGGTTCAAGGCTGGCCCCAGTGAAGCGGAAATGACCACAGAAGCGGTCTTGAACAAAGGAAGGTACACTCATGTAAGCCCTGAGCTGGTTTCCGGCGATATACTGGCACTGCAGAACATGACCGATGAACAGCGTGAAACCTACCTGTACCTTGCCAGCGAGTACGGAGAGGACACGGCCTACGACTACTTTCAGGAACTGCTGACCGGGCCGCAGGGCTTTAACGCGCAGGCATGGATGGAGCGTGACAAGGCCATCAGGCAGAATACGAACGACAACTGGCTGCTTGAGACCGGGAAAACATTCCTGACTGCACCTGCACAGGCAGCGGGTGGAGCGTATGCGCTGGGGCAGTACCTGAAGGGTGAGGAGATCGACCCGTACAACAACATGTTCGTACCCGGGCAGATGACGCAAACGCCCAGAAGCGAAGCGACAGAGAGATTCACGCGCAAATACGGTACCACCGATGAAGAAGGCAACCCGAAGGATACGCTGAAAAGCTGGCTGATCAACGCCGGGTATCAGGCTGCAGTAAGCGGAATTGACAGCCAGATGGCGGGCAGGCTTACGTTTGGTGTTTCTCCGCTGGCTGGCTCGCTGATGCAGGGTGCATGGAGCGTTGGCGGCACGGTTCAGGATGTAAAGATGCGCGGCGGTAGTGATGAGCAGGCCATGCTGCTGGGCGGGATCGATATGCTCATTGAAACGGCAACAGAATACATTCCGATGGAACAGCTGCTGGAATCGATGAACGGCAAGGATGTAAAGAAAGTAGTTGATATCCTGCGCAGAGGCTTGAGCGGCGCACTTTCCGAAGCGCCCGGAGAAGCTGCCAGCGCGGCACTGGGGTGGATTTCCGATGACGTTGTGATGGGCGCGATGAGCAACTGGGATGCGCTTGTGAAGGAGAAAGGCAAAACGGGCGCGTTGCTTGATGTGGTAGGCGAAGTATTCACAGAAGGATTCATTGGCGGCTTGAGCGGTGCTGGCAGCAACATCAATGAGGCTGCTGGCGCATATGTGCGCAACAAGAGGATTGAAAACTACGCAAAACGCCAAGACCAGCTTCAGCCCAAAACGGCGCAGCAGACACAGGAAGCGGGCAAAGCGCCGGAGGACGGGGACGTGCTGGCGGAGGCGGCCCAAGCGCGGGCGGAACAGATGCTGGCAGAGCAGCAGACGAACGCGCAGGAACTGGACGGGCTGGGGTATGACATGCCTGTGGTGGAGGCAGAAGCGCCGGTGTTGGAGGCATACGAAGGTGCGGACAACGCGACGGTACGCGAGGAAAGCCGGGAACGTTCGGCAGAGGAAGCGGAGCGCAGGAGCGAGGACCGTGCGGCGGAAGAACTGACGAACGGCAGCGGTGCGCAGGCGGCTGCTGCAGAAAATGCAGCGACCACGCAGCGGCCAGCGCCTGCAGTGGACGCGGGGAACGAAGAAGTACGCACAGAGAGCCGGGAGAGGGCAGCGGCAGAGGCTGAGAGAAAGAACGAGACAGCACCGAAAGCTGCGCAGGATGAACCGGCGAAGCTGCAGGGAAAAACGAATGCACTCATTGAGCGCGAGCAGAACGGCGTGGTGTACAACGAGGAAGGCCGCGGGCAGGGCGTGCGCGTGACGGGGATTGACCATGTGGAAGACGGCGACGTGTATGTGCGCGTGGCGGATGGCAGCGGCAAGGAATATGTGGTGAACCAGAAAGAAATGGACTTCACCGGAGACATGGGCGAGCTGCTGGCAAGCGAAGACGCAGGACGCATGGACGTGCGCGCCGTGGCGGCGAGCGTGAACGAATACGACGGCAGCCAAGCGACCCCGGAACAGTACATGCGGGCGTTTGCGGGCGTATATGAGCGTGCGCGCGCGGGCATGGACTACCGGCAGGCAGTGACCAACAGCGCGCTGGCGCAGAGCTACCTGACACAGCAGGCGGCAGCGGCGGCCTACCTGACCGGAACAGCGCGGCGCAATGCAGAGCAGGGAATGAAGCTGACGGCCCGGCAGAAAATGCAAAACCCGGTGCTGAACGCGCTGAACAAGCTGAGCGGCGACAAGATACGCATGGTGGAGGACGCGCCGTACAACGCAATGTACAACCCGAAGACAGGCGAAATATACATCAGCAAGAACGCGGAAAAGGGAGCCTACGCCTACTACGCCATGCACGAGCTGATCCACAAAATGAAAGCGGAAAGGAACGAGCACTGGAACCGATTCAGCGAGATGGTGATCGACGAGCTGCTGGTGCGGGACGTGGACATAGACGCGGAAATGGCAAAGGTGCGGGAGCGGTATGCACAGAAGGGCGTGCAGCTGGACGCAGACGCAGCGCTGGAAGAGGTGATTGCCAACAATGCACCGGCGATGCTGCAGGACCGGGCGGTGCTGGAGAAGCTGGTGGCGAAGGACCGCACACTGATGGAGAAGGTGCGGGCGTGGTTTGAGAGCTTTATGGACAAGCTGCACAGCGCCATGGTGGAAAGCGGCAATGCCATGGCCGAGCTGGAGAGCTGGCGCAACATGGAGCTGCTGAAGGACGACGCAGGCGAGCTGATGAAGATGTACGACTGTCTGGTGGAAGCGCTGGACGGCACGAAGGGGGAGCAGAAGCAGGAGGGTTCCGACACGAATGTTGTGAAACTGAGTGCCAAGGAGCGGGAACACTACGACTACAGCAAAACGTTTATCGAGCAGATGCGAGACCTGCAAAACGGTAAAATGAATGGGCGTGACAGCCTTTTGATTGGCAGAACACCCAAGGTGCTTCAGGATATTGGCTTGAGTGATTTACCGCTAATGATCAATCAGACACACGCCAGATATCTGTACGAAGGCAAGCTGTCATCAAAAAACGATGATCATATTCTGAGCTGGAAAACGATCGAACGGTTACCGAGCCTGATGGCCAACCCGGTTGCTGTGATAGCTTCCGATAATCCCGCTCATCAAACGGACAGTGTGAATGTGATTGTTGAGGCAACAAGCAAAAATGAAGAACAAGGATTTGCCGCAATTCGTGTAAATGGAACCGCCAACAGCAATCGCCGTGAAGTAGATGCCAACTTGGTTAGTACTGTGTTTGGTAACAAAAAAGCCGCCGATATGCTGTACGATGCTATCGTTGACAACGTTTCTGGCGGTACCGAACTGTATTATATCGACAAAAAAAAGGCCCAATCGCTACTTGAGAAGGTCAGCAATCAATCGGCTGAGCGGCTCGTTCGGGATGGCCTCAACAGGAGATTAACAGATCCTGCTTCAAAAGTCAATAGTGAAAATATTGCTCAGACCGATACAAAACAGTTTAGGTATTGGTTTGGCAAAAGCAAGGTTGTAAATGCAGACGGAACTCCCAAGGTAATGTACAGGGGTGGCGGCGAAGATATTGACATTTTCGACCGTAAAAAGAGCAAAGCCAGCAACCTGTATGGACGTGGATTCTACTTTACTGACAGCGAGGCGCATGCGAAGCAGTACGGGGATGCCCGAAGCTACTACTTGCGCATTGAAAAACCACTGAACGCCAGCAGCGGAACGAAGCGAATTTCCGAAAGCCAGATTCGCGCCTTCTTGCAGGAAGTGGAGGCGAACGAGGACTACGGGCTGGACAACTATGGCTACGGCGCGACCGTGGAAAGCGTGTTGAAAGGGCTGAAGGGCAAGAGCGACTTTGACGCGCTGCAGGACATCAACGCGGTGGCGATAGGCGACTTTGTGGCTGCTATTGAGCTATTCAACGAGGTGAATGGCACCAGCTACGATGGTATCATCACGCCGACCGAAACGGTGGTGTTTGATTCCAAGCAGATCAAGAGCGCTACGGATAACGTTGGCCTGTTTGATCCTGACAATCCGAATGTGAAATTCAGCTTGAAGGAAGCAGCGGAGAAGTATGACGGGAAAGACCTTGCGAATGACAAGAGCCTGTATGATTATGACTTCATGACGGCGCTGCCGGATATGCGGGTAACGGAAATGGCTGATATTAACGCTGTGAGAGATGGCGGCAATGTATCAGAAGAATTAGTTATCAATCTGGCACTTGCAAACGGAAGGGAAAACGGACATATGAATGGCGATTTGCTTCTTGTTCAAAATGCTTATACAGGAAGAAACATTCGTCTTACAACAAGTGCAATTCGACATGGCCTTGGGGGAAGAAACCACGCAGCACAAAATGCAAATGCACGAGCATTTGCGAAAGCTGGCGAGTTGATGAAAAATGCTGTGCCTATCAACGCACTTTACAACACAGCAAAAGCCGCCGATGGCACATATGCGATGGCAGCTTTTATGCGAGACGCTTCCAACAAATCAGTGCAGGTTGCAGTGCTGACTGTTGAACAGCGCAATGGAGATGTAGTGGGTCTGGAGACATATGATACGCTTCACGCTATGAATACAAGAAAATGGAACGTGGGCGATCATAAGACCCAGAGCAAAAACTCTTCCACACGTTCCAGTGCGATCAGTATAGACGATTCTTTGAGAATTGTCAACGAAACGCATGAACCGCGTAGTGGAGATGTAGTTGGAATGGATGTATACGATACACTGCATGCTTTGAACACACGAAAAAGGAACGCGGTCGATCTAACGATCCAGACTGCCAGCACTGCTGAAGAGCAGGGCCTTACATCTACCACACGTTCCAGTGCGATCAGTATAGCCGATTTTTTGGAAATTGTCAATGAAACGCATCAGAGCCTTTTGAGCGAAGATGTGCTTGCACACTTTGACGCGGAGCGCAATGCCCAAGGGTATTACAGCGGGCGTGCGAAATTCAGCCTGAAGGAAACGGACGAGACGGTACAGGAAGGGCTGACCACGCTGGAGAGCCTGTTCCACCTGACGAGCGCGCACCGGATGACCGACAAGGAAGCCGCGCGCATGGCGCGGAAGGTGAAGACGGCGGCACAGAGCACGATGGACACCGACGAGCTGGCCGGGCGGCTGAAGCACATATACGACTATGTGGAGCGCGGCGGGCAGAACACGAGCATGGACGCGGTGGACAGCGAGCTGAACGCGCTGGCAGAAGAAGTGATGGCGACGAGCCAGACGCTGGACATGGAGCATGAGGAGCGGATGGCGCCGATCCGCGAGTACCTGCGCAAGACGAAGGTGCAGCTGACGGAGGCACAGCGGAAGGAAGCGGCGGGCCTGACGGGCAACGTGGGCACATACCGGAGAATGCTGTTTGGCAAGGTGCGGATCAGCAACGAAGGCACGCGGCTGGACACGCTGTGGAGCGAGCTGAACGCGATGGACGCGCAGATGTTCCCGAAGGATGCGGGCGAAGCAGAAATGGCGGCGCTGCTGCTGGATGCGGCAGACCAGATGGCCCCGGTGTACATGAACAACAGCGGACTGAACGCCATGGAGGCTGCACAGTGGCTGACCGGTGAGATGAACAACGCATACCTGAGCCTGAGCGGCGTGCAGGCGGCAGCCAAGGAGCAGCAGAAGCTGGCGGTGGACCTGAAGCAGTACCGGCAGATGACGCAGCGATTTGCCAAGGAGCACAAGGCGGCGTTTGACGAGGCTATGGCCAAGGTAAAGGCGGACATGGAGCTGGAGAAAGCGCAGATGCAGAGCGATGCGGAGCGTCAGCGCAGGCTGGACCGCTTGGAAGCGGAGGCCGACGCGGAGAAGCGCGCCAAGGCACAAGTGGAGGAAGCGCGGCAGCAGGCACAGCAGCAGGTGGAACGGCAGCGCTGGGAGACGCTGGACGCTGTGGGCGACGAAATGCAGCGCAGCAGAGAAGAAATGGCGGCGTACCGCGAGGCGATGATGCGCAAGAACAAAGCATGGCGCGAGGCGTACCGCGCAAACGCGAAGGAGACCAACCGCAAGCAGAGATACCGCACGCAGATCAGCCGGATGGCGGGCGAGCTGCTGAAGAAGCTGGAGAAGCCGACGGACAAGAAGCATGTGCAGGCCGGGCTGGACGAAGCGGTGGCGGAATTCCTGCAGGGGCTGGAGCTGGGTGGAAAGAACCAGACGACGCGGAGCCTGAGCGAAAGAATAGGCAAGCTGGGCGAAAAGCTGCGCAAGGCGAAAGCAGAGACCGAAGGCGGGAGCGGGAAACAGTACCTGATCGACGCGGACCTGCTGGAGGACGTGGCGACGCTGACGGAAGAAGTGCGCGGGCTGGGCAGCATGAGCGAGATGAACGCCGACCAGATGCGCGATATGCGCGACATGGTGAAGGCAGTGGGGCACATTGTGACGATGGCAGACCAGATGTTTGCCATGAAGAAGCGAGTGAGCACTACGCAGGTAGCGCAGCAGAGCATGGAGGAGATGAGAGGGCGAAGGGACAAGAAGCAGCGGACGGGATTCCTTGGGATGGTAGACGAACTGGTGAACAACGGCATGCTGGACAGCTTCCGCTTCTTTGACCGGTTGGGTGCGACAGGGCGCGAGGTATACCAGAACGTGCGTGACGGATTCGATCGGAAGGTGCAGTGCGTGGCACAGGCCGAGGATTATGTGCAGGAGCACATGAAGGGGCTGGGCAAGGACGCTGTGAAGGGCCGGAAGGCGAAGAAGAGCACCTACGAGGTAAGCAATGGACAGCGAGTGGAGCTGACCAAGGCGCAGGTGATGGAGCTGTACTGCCTGAGCAAGCGTGAACAGGCGCGAATGCACCTGCTGGGCGGCGGCATGCGCACGGAAAGCGCGGCGGAGCCAGTGCGAGTGACGGAAGCGGATGTGGCGCGGATCATCGGGACACTGAGCGAACAGGAGCGAAACGTGGCAGACGCGCTGCAGCAGTTTATGGCGCGTGAATGTGCAATGTGGGGCAACGAGACGAGCATGGTGCTGTACGGCTACCGCAAGTTTGGGGAAAAGAACTACTACCCGATCACGGTGGACAAGAACACTACGCAGACCCTGCAGACCGAGGCAGGGCAGACGGAGAACCTGTACGCCATACAGAACATGGGGATGACCAAGAGCCTGAAGGAGAACGCGAGCAACGCGCTGCAGATTGGCGACATATTCGACACATTCAGCAGGCATGTGGACAACATGAGCACCTATCACGCTTTTGCAGCGCCGGTGGCTGACATGCTGCGCTGGTACAACTACCGGGGCGCAGACGGAAGCAGCGTGAAGACTATGCTGGAACGCAAGTACGGAGCGAAGGGGAGGGACTACATAACCACGCTGATCCGCGACCTGAACGGGCAGAACAAGGCGGGGTATTTGACCGGGATGCTGGAGAGCATGACGCAGCGGAGCAAGAGCTCCAGCGTGGGCGCGAACATGCGCGTAGCGATACAGCAGCCGACGGCAATTGCCCGAGCGGCGGAGATGATGAGTCCCAAGTACATAGCGGCAGGGCTGACGCTGAGCGGCAAGCAGATGAGCAAAGCCACGGAACTGGCGCAGAAGTACTGCCCGATCGCCAAGTGGAAGAGCATGGGATTTTACGAGACGCACATCGGCAGGGGGCTGCGGGATATACTGTTTGGCGGAAGTGGACTGCGGAGCGAGCTGACGGAAAGAAGCATGTGGCTGGCCGGGAAAATGGACGAGGTGACATGGGGCGCGCTATGGCGCGCATGCGAAGCGGAGACGCGCGACCTGCGGCCTGAGCTGAAGGGCGAAGCCTTCTACGAGGCGGTGGGCAAGCGGCTGAGTGAGATCATCGACTACACGCAGGTGGTGGACACGCCGCTGCACCGAAGCCAGCTGATGCGCAGCAAAAACTACGGTGCGCAGATGATGACGGCATTCCAGAGCGAGGCGGCGAAGACGTACAACATGCTGTATTCCTCCATTGCCGGATGGGCGGAAAACCGCAAAGACCCGGCGGCCCGCGCGAAGGTGGGCAGGACGCTGCTGGTATATGCAGCCAACACGGTGCTGAACGCTGTGGCGCAGAGCGTGTGGGACGCTGTGCGGGATGACGACGAGGACGAAGAATGGCTGGAGAAGTTCATGCAGGCGCTGCTGGGCGACTACAGCGAGGCGAAAACCGTCGGGGACTACCTGAAGGAAGGCATGAGCAGCAACCTGATAGGCGGACTGAACCCGCTGGGACTGCTGCCGCTGGTGGGCGACGTGCTGGACATGCTGCAGGGATACGACCCGAGCCGGATGGATCTGCAGGCGGTGGAAAAGGTGATACAGATCGCCAACCAGCTGACGGATGGCAAGAAGAGCGACTGGAGCGCCTACAAGTGGATACGGTCTGTGGCATCGGCAGTGAGTGCGGCGACGGGCGTGCCGGTGGAAAACGCGGTGCGCGATCTGGCATCCATCTACAACACGGCAAGCATGGCGCTGGGCGGCAAGCCGCTATCCCTGAAGACGGAGACGGCCACGGCGAGCATTGCCTACGGCAACCTGTACGACGCGCTGCTGGATGGGAACCAAAAGAAGTGGAACCGAATTGAAGCCAAGCTGAAGGCGGACGAAGAGAGCCCGAAGAGCAACGCGGACATTGACGCGGCACTGGGCAAGCTGCTGGCGGAGGATGACGAGCGGATTGCGCAGGCATGGGAGGCCAAGAGCGCCGGAAAGGCGAACGAAGTGAACCGGCTGCGCATGGAGCTGGTAGACGAGCTGGCTGAAGCGGACGTGCTGGACAAAGAACGGCTGAACGAAGTGGTGGACAAGGCGGTGAGCGTATATGGCAACAAGGTAACGCCGAAGGAAGAGGCCCCTGTGGAGACGGACAAGGCGCTGAAGGTGCAGCTGTACACCACCAAGGATGCGGCGGGCGCAGTGCGCGGAGCTGCCAGCGGAACGGTGAGCGTGGCAGACGCAAGGGCGATGATCAGCGAACTGGTGGCGGACAGCACCGCCAAGGACTCGCAGAAGACCGTGCGCAGCAACGTGCTGAAGGAAGTGAAGCCGGACTACCTGAAGGCAGTGAAGAGTGGAAACACCAGCCAAGCCAACAGGCTGGGCAGTGTGATGCAGGAGCTGCTGGGCGTGACGGACGAGGACATGGACGGCTGGGTAGTGGAGAGCTACCGAGAGGACCTGAAGACCGCTGTGGACGGGTACGACGCGGCGAGCGCCAAAAGGGCCGTGACGAAGCTAAGGGCCAGCGGGGCGGATGACTACAGCATCAAGCGGACGCTGGATGGCCGGTACGCCGAGCTGTACAAGCAGGCGATGAAGAAGGGCGACCGTCAGGCGGCGAAGCGAATCAAGGAAGTGCTGATGGGACTGGGCCTGAAGTACAAGAGCGGGGACGCGATGTACACGGAGAGCACGTTTGAAGGGTGGGGGAAGTGAGAATGGAGGGGGATGGGCAGCTGCCTGTCCCCTTTACGTGTGCATTTGGGAAAGTTTTTCATGATGGTTAGTTTTTCTATTGACAATTTGGCTGCAACGAGAGTATTATATCTGTGCAGGGAATTGTGTCCGCTGTATACCCGTAAAACCGAACGGAAGTTTAAGCGATATGTGCTATCGCCGGATACGGGGCCGCTGAAAAGCGGCTTTTTTACATAAGAGGGATTTTTGTGAATATTTTCGTTTATTCGGATGAATCTGGTGTATTTGATCGAAAACACAATCGGTACTTTGTGTTCGGCGGTCTTGTTTTTCTTGACAAAGAATCGCGTGATCTATGCGCGCGAAAATATTCCAAAGCCGAAAAAGATATAAGGAATAGCGCTGGTATGATGTCAAGTCAGGAAGTGAAGGCATCAAACATCACTAACGCTCAAAAAGGCAAACTGTTCCGTTCTTTGAACAATCAGATTCGTTTTGGTGTTGTTGTTGATGAAACGAAAGTGATAGAGAGCGTTTGGCGGTCTAAAAAAGATAAGCAGAGGTTTCTGGATTATGTATACAAGATCGCTGTTAAACGGTGCTTAGAGCATCTAATCGAAACAGAGGACATAGATCCTGATGAAGTAGAGAATATGTACTTCTTCGTTGATGAGCATACAACTGCTACAAATGGCAGATATGAGTTGCGGGAAAGCCTTGAGCAAGAATTTAAGAATGGGACATACAACTACAACTGGAGCCATTTTTATGCCCCTATTTTCCCGAAGATGATATCGGTTTCGCTTGATTATTGCAATTCGAATGCAACCACATTGGTCAGGGCGGCAGACATAGTTGCAAATCACATTTATTTTCTTGCGCGTCATGATGAAAACTATTCTTCGTCCACAACGAATATGCATGTCATTCGGCTTCCTTAATCGTTCAGTCAATCAGGACGCGAGCAATCGCGTTCTTTTTTGTGCGCTTTTTGGCTCCAGCGGGAGAAATGCACCAGCGTGGGCTGGTATGCTGGGGATGAAAGGCGGAGGACAACGCCGGGAAAACGAAAGGAGAAATGGAAAGATGATTGACTGGAAGAAAAAGCTGACTTCCCGCAAGCTGTGGGTGGCGGTGTCTGAATTTGTGGGTATGCTGATGGTGGCTTTCGGCTATGCGGAAGACCAGGTAACGCAGGTGGTTGCGCTCATCATGGCGGGCGCTGGTATGATGGCATACATCATTGCCGAAGGACTGGTGGATGCAAAATCCGCTGCGTCTGATACGGTGATCATCCCGGACATTGATGATGAAAACGCCGAAGGGATGGAACCGGATGGCAACTACTAAAGGCCAAAAGATTGCCGAATATGCCGAAAGCAAAATTGGCTGTGCGTACATCTGGGGCGGATATGGTGAAAAGTTGTGCACGCCCGATTTTCGAAGGGAACGGGCGGAGGCGTATCCAGCGCAGAAAAGCAACATTTACCGATACTGTCAGGTGCTAAGCGGGCAGAAAACCATGTGCAGCGGATGCCGGTACAACGGCAAACAGGCATACGACTGCGCGCAGCTGACCCGCTACGCCTGCAAGGCCGGTGGAAAAGAGCTGGTGAGCGGGGCCAACAGCCAATGGAAAAGCGGTGTGTGGGAGCAGAAGGGAACCATGGACACATTTCCGGACGAGCCGGGGGTGATCCTCTATCACGCCAACGGCGAGGGGACCATGACCCATACGGGGGTGGCTGTGGGCAGCGGGATGGCTGTGGAGGCGCGTTCGGCTGCATACGGTGTGGTAAAGACGGTGGTGAAGAACCGTTCGTGGACACATTGGGCGGCGCTTCCGGGCGTTTTGAGCGAGGGGGCTGGCATTCCATCCACCCCAGCCGAAAGCAAGCAGGAAAGCCCGGCAGCGGTTGAAAACGGGGTAACGATGAAAACCATTCGCAAGGGTGACAGCGGCACACAGGTGCAGGTGCTGCAATGGCTACTGAATGAAAACGGATGCGACTGTGGAAGCGCGGACGGGATCATGGGCCGAAAAACACTGGCGGCAGTGCGGGAATATCAGAAGCTGAAGGGGCTGACGGTGGACGGCATTGTGGGAAAGGCCACATGGACGGCGCTGCTGAAGTAGTGAAGGAAGGGGGGAAGGGCTGTGAATACATACCAATGGCTTTGCCTGCTGTCGGCGCCGACGCTGCTGGTGGCATTTTACCGGATGGTAGGAGGCCAGCTGAAGGAGCAGCGGGCGAACAACGAAGCGATCAAACAGGGAATGCAGGCGCTGCTGCGCGCGCAGCTGGTGGATGACTGGAACAAATGGAGCGAGCGAGGGTACGCGCCGATCTATGCGAGGCAGAATTTTGAAAACTGCTGGACGCAGTATCACGCGTTGGGGGCAAATGGCGTGATGGACGACATACATGTGAAGTTTTTTAGGCTGCCGACGGAGGAACACGAAAAGGCCGGGGGTTAATCCCTCGGCACTTTTGCTATTATCTTCGCCATTGTTGCCATCTTTTCCATTCGCTTTTCTATCTTTTTGACGTATCATACAAATGAGCTTAAGAAGCCAAGGTTACTTCATGGAGCTTTGGCGGAGGCCTCATAGCGGTTCGCGCTTATCCGTGCATGAATGAGCCATTAAGGTGAAAAGAAAAAGCGTATGAATGGCACTGCTGATGCGGTGTCGTTTTTTTGTTTTGGGGGAATACAGGGAAATCTGTAAACACAGGTATCAATATACGCTGGCAAACGGGGAACAAGTTTGCATTGTTTTTAAACCGCAAAACTTCGTGCATTTGGCAGGGCTTCGTAAGCTGAATGACCTTTATGAGTTTCAGCAATGTAACAGCGCCGTGAATATCTATAAAAAGATTCTCAGCGGCAGCATTGACATGTATACACTCCAAAACAGCGTCAACTATCATACAGATGCAAGGGAACGTATAGAGAATCTGTGTCGCTTGGATTGCCTTTTGCAAACCAAGCGTGTTGTATGGCAGTTTGATCGAAACAAAACCTATGTGCACACAAATCTGAAAAGTAAAGTGATTCTTTTCCGTGATGACGGTTTCGACTTTTACTTGATGCTTGGGGCTGTGGATAACGGGAAAACATATTATCCGGAAACTTTCTTCTTACGCTACGATGCTGCGTATATTCGCGGACAACAGATTGTTCCTGTTGAAAAAATAGAGTTGCTATAAAATACTCTGCTTCTAATATGGTGTATAATCACGCAACCATTGTAACTATACTTAGCATATTTGCGTGCAAATGTGTAAAAAACGTATGTTTTTATTACATATAGTGTGTTTTAACGCATGCATGTGTGTTAAAAGTGCGTTAATGACATGGGAAAATTAAGCGCGTCTGCGCATGTTGTTTCGAAATTTGAAGGGCCACGGCACTGAAAGAAAAGGAGTGTGAGACGGATAAACGAGCTGATTGAGGAAATGCGAAAAAAGGATAGGGAATTGAAAAACCGGCGGCATAACACCTCCGGTTTTTCTTGTTATGCTGTAACGTCGTTTTTCTTGCCAACAATTTTGATTCCGTATTTTTGCCTTTTGGCTGATCCAATCGGATCATGTTCACCGAGAGCGGCATCAATCGCATTGAGGGCATCATAATGAGTGGCATACAAATGACTGTCGCCGGGGAGAGTGGTGGACCATCCTTGCGGTGAACCGTAGATCATATAGTTTCTGTATTTGACTGGTTTATAGCTTTTGGGTTTGCTGTCTTTCCAGACTACGCGCATTTTTTGTTCACCCCTTTGATTTTGGTGCTGGGCATGTTATAATAGCAACGTTTTTGGCGCTTTGGGATCGATGTGTGTCATGGGGGAGAGATGAACGTGGCCCACAAAGAGATCGACCTTAAGAACCCCAAGACCAATACGCGCAATGCCGGCTTCACCATCGAGGAGCGCGATAAAATGACCGCCCTGCTGGCGCGCGGCTTTGTGGATACCTTCCGCCTGCTCCACCCGGATGAGACCGACCGGTATAGCTGGTGGAGCTATATGATGCGTTCGCGCGAACGCAATATCGGGTGGCGTATCGATTACTTTCTCGTCAGCAGCCGCATCGCGCCCAATGTGCGGATCGCGGATATTCACGACCATGTCATGGGCAGCGACCATTGCCCCGTCATTCTGGAACTGGAAGGGATGGATTGACCAATGAAAATTCTGTTTGCCTCCGATCTCCACGGCAGCGCCGCCGCTGCTGAAAAGGTGCTCAGCCGCTATGCGCAGGAGGGCTGCGACCGCCTCATACTGCTGGGCGATCTGCTCTACCACGGCCCCCGCAACGACCTGCCCGAGCGCTACGAGCCCAAGCAAGTCATCCAGCTGCTCAATGAATTCGCCGTCACTCCGCTGTGCGTGCGCGGCAACTGCGATGCTGAGGTGGATCAGATGGTGCTGCAGTTCCCCATTCAGGCGGATTATATGCTGCTGCCGCTTCAGGGGGAAAGCTGCGCCTTCGTCACCCATGGCCATCTGTTCAACACCCAGTGCCCGCCGCCCCATAAGCCGGGCGATGTGCTCATCCACGGGCATACCCATGTGCACGGCGTGTGGCCGCAGGGCGACTATACCTACATCAACCCCGGCTCCGCCGCCCTGCCCAAGGAGGGCCAGCCAAAGAGCTATATGACCTACGAGGACGGCCTGTTTGAGATCAAGGCGCTGGAAACCGGCGATGTGCTGCTGGACTGGCGCATGGAATGAGCAAATACTGGTAATCTTTCGTGAACAAGGCGTGAACTTGTCAAAAAAGTCTTGCTGTTTGCCGGTTCATCGGGTATAATAGCAAGAGTGTTTCCATACAAATACCTGATAAGATTGGAGAGAAACGACCATGCGCAAGCGTGTCCTTCTGGCTTTGGTTCTGATTCTGGCTCTGGTGATGAGCACCAGCTGTTCCTTGATCGTCAAGGATGAAGAGGTGGACAAGCAGACCACCATCATCGAGGTGGCGGGCCAGACCATCACCAAGGGTGAAGTGCAGGATATGACCCAGCAGCTGCTGGACTATTATGAGTACATGTACACTTACTATTACGGCTATTCCTACGACAAGACCAATGCCGATACCATCGCCGCCGCGCAGAGCGACGCCATCGATTCGCTGGTGCAGAACGCCGTGGTGGATCAGAAGCTGGCGGAGTACGGCTTCGATACCTTCACCGAGGAAGAACTGGCCGAGCTGGAAGCGCAGACTGCTGAAACCTATCAGAGCTACTATGACATGATCAAGACCTACTTCTTCGCCGATACCGAGCTGACCGGCGACGAACTGGACGAGGCCATCAAGGCCGAGATGTCCGCCATGGGCTATCCGGATGAAGCCGGCCTGCTGGAGGAATCCAAGACCACCGCTTCCACCGATAAGCTGGAAGCCGAAATGGTGAAGGACGTGACCGTGACCGAGGAAGAAGTGCAGGCTGAATACACCAGCCGCGTGGAATCCGCCAAGGGCACCTACGAAGCCGCGCCCGCTTCCTACGGCACCGCTGTGAGCAACGGCTCCAAGCCCTACTATGCGCCCGCCGGTTACCGCACCGTGAAGCACATTCTGGTGTCCTTCACCGATGAGGATCAGACCGCGATCGATGACCTGAACGCACAGATCTCCGCCAAGGAGAGCGAGCAGACCGAATCCGGCGCGGATCTGAGCGCGGACATCGCCGCCCTACAGGCCGAGCTGGACGCCAAGACCGAGGCCGCCTATACCGCCATTCAGCCCATCATCGATGAGATCCAGGCGAAGCTGGCTGAGGGCGCTGCCTTTGCAGACCTCATCACCGAATACAACACCGACCCCGGTATGACCGCCGATGGCGAAGGCTATCTGGTGTGCGAAGCCAGCACCAACTGGGTGGAGGAATTCAAGAACGCGTCCATGGCGCTGGCCAATGTGGGCGATGTGTCCGAGCCCGTGCGCAGCAGCTACGGCATCCACATCATCCAGTACGCGGGCGATGTGGCTGAGGGCGAGATCGGGCTGGAGAACGTGCATGACGAACTGCAGGCCTCCCTGCTGTCTACCAAGCAGAGCGAAGCCGTCAGCGCCACGCTGGAGCAGTGGATCGAGGAAGCCAACGCCAAGATCTACGCCGACCGCATGAACTGATAAAGCGAATCCAAGATCTCAGGGAGCCTGCCGCAGCGCGCGGCGGGCTCCTTTGTATATTCCGCCGCCGTTTGGCGCATCCTGCCTGATGGAGGTGATTGGAATGAGTCCCAAGGAACTCATGTACATCGAGGATGCGCTGGGGCATGAAACCTTTCTGCAAACCCAGTGCCGACAGGCCGCACAGGCCCTGCAGAACCCGGAGCTGAAGCAGTACGCCAGCCAGCTGGCGCAGCAGCATCAGCAGCTGTTTCAGAAGCTGTACCAGCTGGTGTGAGAGGGGGAGACGGCATGAACGATGAAAAGATCATGGAAAACCTGCTGCTGACCGCCAAGGGCGTGTGCGACCTGTACCTGCACGGCAGCATCGAATCCTGCACGCAGAATGTGAACAGCACCTTTGACGATGCGCTGGAACAGAGCCTGTGCATGCAGGAGGGCATTTATCAGAAGATGGCCGCGCAGGGCTGGTATCCGGCCGAGGAAGCGCAGCAGCAGCAAATCGACAAGGTGAAGAACAAATTCTCCGCCCAGAACCAGTAACGCAAAGAGCCTGAGCACGCATTCATGTGCTCAGGCTCTTTCCGGCTCACCATTCCTTTTCGATGGTCACATTGCGGAAGTAGTGGCGCACGATGTCGTTGGCTGTGCGTCCCTGCTGCGCCATGCCGTATGCGCCCCACTGGCTCATGCCCACACCGTGGCCGTAGCCCTTGCCACTCATATAGACCTGACTGTTCTTCAGGCTGATGCTGTGCAGCAGCGTGGAGCGCATTTTGGTGCTGCCCAGCGCAATGCGCAGCTCAGCGGCGCTGACGGGCGTGCCGTCCACGGTGATGGTTCGTGCGCGGCCGCTTTCTCCCGTTTTCCCAACGGCGATGACGGAGCGGTCGGTGAGCGTGACCTGCGCGCCCAGCTTGCTCATGGCGGATTCGAACTCCTCAAACGGGAAGGTACAGGCCCAGCTCTGCGCGTCGCGCAGCGCCTGCGCATCCTCGGCGGTCTCGGGCTCCATGCCGTCCACGCTCTGGGTGTAGGCGGGTTCGGCTTCGTCCCAGCCCAGTCCCACAGTGGCCAGCGCCGTGCGGCCACCGCTGTGGGCGTGGAACCATGCATAGGGCAGCGCGCCGCTGTTTTTGAGTACCAGCCCGCGCGTGTCGGCCACGGCCTGCCGGATGCGGTCGTTCACGGCGGAAGCGTCGTAGGCCTGCGCTTCCTTGATATCGGTGGAGATGTCGGCGTTCGGATAGCTGCTTTCCTTGTCCTGAACGAACTTGAGCACGAAGGTGCGCGCCAGAATGGCCTGCGCCTTCAGCGCCTCCATGGGCCAGTCGTTCTTCATCTCGCCCGCCAGCACGCCCTGCACATAGGTTTCCAGCGGCATCTCGCGCACGGTCTCTTCATCGGTCACATACACGCGCAGCGTTGGCTCGGCCTTCACGCCAGCGCCTTCCGGCGTGGTCAGCGGCGCGGTCTGCGCGTTGCCCGCCGCGCAGGCGCAGCACAGCAGCCCGCATAGGAGCAGCGCCGTAAAAGTCGCGAATCGTTTCATGCAAAAACCCCCTCCTTCACCGGCAGTATGCCCATGAAGAAGGGGGTTGGGTGCTTGCAAAATCAGACAGCGCGATAGACGGTGATGTCGGTGCCGTCATTCTGCAAAAGGACGTCCTTCGGCTGCAAGAGGACGCGGGCAAAGTAATAGAAGTCGCCGACTGAGCTGCTTATGTTCAGGGTCTGCACGCCCCAGATCGGCCAAAAATACATGGCGGGCTGCTCGGCGATCATCACGTTCAGCACGATCGTCCACAGTGTCATGGGCGCAGCCGCGATGACCAGATACGCCGTCCGGTCAAAGTAAGCGGTGCTGCCTGTGTAGGCGCGCAGCTGGCGGAAAACGAAGCTTGGCCGGACACGGCTGAAGAGCCACATCAGCGCGCCGTGCACGGCTTCGTGAGCGCCGATGTATACGGCCAGGCCAGCCACTCCCGTACTCATCTGCGCCAGCAGCATGCGCCACTGAAACGGCGGCTGCTTGGGCTGGATGACGAAGCCGTTCACCAGCCAACACAGCGCTCACGCAAGGAAAAACCACTTTAACAAACGAATACGCTTGCGATCCTCGAGCGGATCGATCCTGGCCGTCTGCTGGTAGCCGCTAGGGAGATAGGCATATCCTTTCATACGTTCCTCCCGGTCTCATAACCGTGTTTCTGGCTGGTGCCGTCCTGACGGGCGTGGTTCTCCTTGTTCTTACTCACATAGACGCGGTACAGGTCGTCGGCGGTCATGCCGCTTTCGATGCACATGCTGATAAAGAAGTGCAGGATATCGCTCAGTTCCTCGTGGATGTTGTCCGCGTTCAGCTCGTGCGGATTCTTCCACCACTTGAAGTTGACCTCCTCCAGCAGCTCCGCCAGCTCGGACACCATGGCCAGCGTCTGCTTCTGGATCCACTCCTCAGGCGTATAGTCGAGGCCGCGTTCGCGCCGGAGCTTATCCTGAAATCCCTTTTGCAGTTCAAAGATGTGGTCGAGCTTATCCATGGTGTCAGCCTCCGATGCAGTTCAGATACTTTTGTGCTTCCTTGCCGACGATGGCGGCGCTGGGCGCGGCGGTGAGGACGGTGCGCGCCATGTCCATCACGCTGTCCATGGTAACGACGTCGATCTTGGCGAGGGTCTCCTCCGGCGTGGTGGTGCTGCCGTAGAGCAGCATGCGGCGGCCAAGGCTCTGCATGCGGCCGGAGGAGCTTTCCAGCCCCAGCAGGAAGCCGCCGCGCAGCTGCGCCTTGGCGCTGCGGAATTCCTTGTCCGTCATGCCGTCGGCCAGAAACAGCTGCAGCTGCTCCTTCAGCTCCCGCAGGACGGTTTCGCCGTTTTCGGGATTGGTGCCGGCGTAGATGTTGAAGCTGCCCACGCCGCGGTAGGCGCTCAGGTAGCTGTACACGCTGTAGGCCATGCCCAGTTCTTCGCGGATACGCTGGAACAGGCGGCTGCTCATGCCGCCGCCCAGCGCGTTGCAGAGAATGCTGACGGGGTAAAGGGCGTCGGTATTGCTCTCCACGCCTGGAAAGCCCAGACAGATGTGCAGCTGCTCGGTATCCTTGCTGCGGGCCTTTCGGCCGCTGACGAAGTGCTGCTGTGTGAAGGCGGGTTCCGCAGCCGCTGCGCGCTGATTGGGGAATACGTCAAAATAAGTGTTCACCAGCTGCAGGAACGCGTCCCAGTCATAGTTGCCGGCGATGGCCAGCACCATATTTTCAGGCACATAGTGCTTTTCCCAGTAGTGCAGCAGATCGGCGCGGGAATACTGGCGGATGTGGGCAGCCGGGCCGAGGATGGGGTAGCGCAGGGAGCCGTCGTACTGCGCATCGCAGAGCAGCTCGTGCACCAGATCCTCCGGCGTGTCCTCCACCATGGCGATCTCCTCCAGCACCACGCCGCGCTCCTTGTTCAGCTCCGTTTCGTCAAACACGGGGTGCAGGGTCAGATCGGCCAGAAGATCCACCGCCAGCTTCAGCTCGTCATCGGTCACCTTGGCATAGTAGCAGGTGCATTCCTTGCTGGTGAAGGCGTTGAGCTGACCGCCAGCCATGTCCATTTCCTCGGCGATATCGCGGGCAGAGCGGCGCTGCGTGCCCTTGAACACCATGTGCTCAATGAAGTGGCTCAGGCCGTTTTCTTCGGGCGCTTCGTTCATGCTGCCCACCTTGACCCACACGCCCACGGTGCAGCTGCGCACATGGGTCAGCTTTTCGCCCACCACGCGCAGGCCGTTGGGCAGGGTGATCTGATCAAACATGCAATTCATTTTCCTTTCGGGTCCGTGAAGGCAAAAGCCGCCTGATGTATGGCAGGAGCCATACAAACGGCGGCTTTTGGACGGGTCATTCAGTTAAGCGTCAGGTGCGGTCGTTTCCGCCGGCGGGACGGCCGTCGCGACGCGGGGGACGGCGGCGTTCGCCGCCATTGGCGCGGGGGGCGGAATCATGAGCGGCGTAGACGATATCGTTGCGGATGAGGTTCACGCGGCCCTGAGAGTCGATCTCGTTGACCTTGACCTCGATCTCATCGCCGATGTTCATCACGTCCTCCACCTTTTCCACGCGGTGGTCGGCCATCTTGGAGATATGCAGCATGCCGTCCTTGCCGGGGGTGAGCTCGATGAAGGCGCCAAAGTTCATGATGCGCACAACCTTGCCCAGATATACATCGCCCACTTCCACATCCTTGGCGATGCCCTCGATGATGCGGCGGGCCTTGTTGGCGGCGGCTTCGTCGGGGGTGGCGATGTAGACGCGGCCATCGTCCTCGATGTCGATCTTCACGCCGGTCTCGGCAATGATCTTATTGATCATCTTTCCGCCGGGTC
>CAZDEF010000036.1:0-26241 GCA_964504385.1 uncultured Oscillospiraceae bacterium | reverse complement strand
TGCCGTGGTCAACGTGACCGATGGTACCGATGTTAACGTGCGGCTTGGTGCGTTCGAACTTTGCCTTAGCCATAAGTCAGTTTCCTCCTTCAGAAAACAGGTGATCGTTGTTGAAAAGCTGTGCGCTTTATTGTGTAAAAATTACTTGCCAATGACCTTCTCGGCAATGCTCTTGGGCACTTCCTCGTAATGGTCAAACTGCATGGTGAACAGTCCGCGGCCCTGAGTGCGGCTGCGCAGGTCGGTCGCGTAACCGAACATCTCGCTCAGCGGCACATAGGCGTGCACGCTCTGCTCGCCCATACGGGCTTCCATGCCTTCGATGCGGCCGCGGCGGCTGGAGATGTCGCCGATGACGTCGCCCATGTACTGCTCGGGGATGATGACTTCTACCTTCATCATCGGCTCCAGCAGGCAGGGATCCGCCTTGGCCAGCGCTTCCTTGAACGCCATGGAACCAGCGATCTTGAAGGCCATTTCGGAAGAGTCAACATCGTGGTAGGAACCATCGAACACGCTGGCCTTGAAGTCGACCACTTCGAAGCCGCCCAGGATGCCGCTCTGCGCGGCCTCGCGGATACCGGCGTCGATGGGAGCGATGAATTCCTTGGGGATCACGCCGCCGACGATGTTGTTCTCGAAGCTGTAGCCCACGCCGGGCTCCACAGGAGAGATCTCGATCCAGCAGTGACCAAACTGGCCGTGACCACCGGTCTGGCGCACATAGCGGCCTTCGGCCTTGGCGCTCTTGCGGATGGTCTCGCGGTAAGCGACCTGGGGCTTACCAACGGTGGCTTCCACCTTGAACTCGCGCATCAGGCGGTCCACGATGATCTCCAGATGCAGCTCGCCCATGCCGGCGATGATGGTCTGGCCGGTCTGCTGATCGGTATAGGTCTTAAAGGTGGGGTCTTCCTCAGCCAGCTTGACCAGCGCCATGGTCATCTTTTCCTGACCGGCCTTGGTCTTGGGCTCGATGGCGACCTGGATCACAGGATCCGGGAACTCCATGCTTTCGAGGATGACGGGGTTCTTCTCGTCGCACAGGGTATCGGCGGTGGTGGTGTCCTTCAGGCCCACGATGCCGCAGATATCGCCGGTGTAGACGGTCTCAACTTCTTCGCGGTGGTTGGCATGCATCATCACCAGACGGCCGATGCGCTCACGCTTGCCCTTGGTGGAGTTGTACGCATAGCTGCCGGACTCCAGCACGCCGGAGTAGATGCGGCAGAACGCCAGCTTGCCCACGAAGGGGTCGGTCATGATCTTGAAAGCCAGCGCGGAGAAAGGTTCGCTGTCAGAGGCCTTGCGCTCCACGACCTTCTCGGGATCATCGGGGTCGATACCCTTGATCGGGGGAATGTCCACAGGAGAGGGCATGTACTCGATCACAGCGTCCAGCAGGGGCTGCACACCCTTGTTGCGGTAGGAAGTACCACACAGGACAGGGTTCATGGCGCAGTCGATGGTGGCCTTGCGGATAGCGGCGTTGATCTCTTCCACGGTCAGCTCTTCGCCTTCGAAGAACTTCTCCATCAGGGTCTCGTCGCTTTCGGCAACGGACTCGATCAGCTTCTGATGATATTCCTCGGCCAGCTCGCGCAGGTCCTCGGGAATATCCTCATCGCGCACGTCCTTGCCTTCGTCATCGTAGTAAACCTCGGCGCGCATACGCACCAAGTCGATGATGCCCTTGAAATCGGCTTCCTTGCCGATGGGCAGCTGGATCGGAACAGCATTGGCGCCCAGACGATCCTTCATCATTTCCACCACGCGGAAGAAGTCCGCGCCCATGATGTCCATCTTGTTGACGTACGCCATGCGGGGAACATGATACTTGTTGGCCTGACGCCATACGGTCTCACTCTGAGGTTCGACACCGCCCTTCGCGCAGAACACGCTCACGGCGCCGTCCAGCACGCGCAGGCTGCGCTCCACCTCAACGGTGAAGTCCACGTGACCGGGAGTGTCGATGATGTTGATGCGATGGCCTTTCCACTGACAGGTGGTGGCAGCGGAGGTGATGGTGATACCACGCTCCTGCTCCTGAGCCATCCAGTCCATGGTGGCAGCGCCTTCGTGCGTCTCACCCAGACGATGTACGCGTCCCGTGTAGAACAGGATGCGTTCGGAAGTAGTGGTTTTACCGGCGTCGATGTGAGCCATGATGCCGATGTTGCGCACCTTATCCAGCGGGTGACTTCTAGGCATAACGAAGGTTCTCCTTTCAAATTACAAGCTTTCTGTACATTCCTTCCACCCAGATACGGGCGCCACGCCCGTATCCGTCGCACCCTATTACCAGCGATAGTGCGCGAAAGCCTTGTTGGCTTCGGCCATACGGTGCATTTCTTCCTTGCGCTTCACAGCCGCGCCGGTGTTGTTGGCAGCGTCCATGATCTCAGCAGCCAGACGCTCGGCCATGGTCTTCTCGCCGCGCTTGCGGGAGAAATCCACCAACCAGCGCAGAGCCAGGGTCTGACGGCGCTCGGGACGGATCTCGATAGGGACCTGGTAAGTGGCGCCGCCCACACGGCGAGCCTTAACTTCCAGCTGGGGGGCAACGTTGGCCAGAGCGGCGTTGAACACTTCGGTAGCGTCCTTGCCGGTCTTGTCGGCAACGGTTTCAAAGGCGGTATAGCAGATGCGCTGTGCAGTGCCGCGCTTGCCATCCAGCATGATCTGGTTGATGAGCTTGGTCACCACAGTGGTGCCGTATACGGGATCGGGCAGCACCTCGCGCTTGGGAATAAATCCACGACGGGGCATTTGATTTCCTCCTTCGTTGGGGCGATGATTCGCCGCAATGTGCTAAGCACAACGTAAGATTTTGTAGGCTTCCTTGGAATGCATTTTCAAAGCGCGCTTGCGTACAGGTTTCTGATGGCCTTCAGCATCGACCACTCCCGACCTACAGGAAAGTCACGCGGTGTGTCCGCCGGTGCCACGGTTTCGATTCTCACCGGGCAGGGCAAACGCCTGCGCCCACTCCGAAACTGGCTGCAAACAGCAGCGCAGGAAAATGGCTTACTTCTTGGGACGCTTTGCGCCGTACTTGGAACGGGCCTGCATCCTCTTGGCAACGCCAGCCGTATCAAGAGCGCCGCGGATGATGTGGTAACGCACGCCGGGCAGGTCGCGTACACGGCCGCCGCGGATGAGAACCACGCTGTGCTCCTGCAGGTTGTGGCCAATACCCGGAATGTAGCACGTACCTTCGATCTGATTGGTCAGACGGATACGGGCGATCTTACGCAGAGCGGAGTTAGGCTTTTTGGGGGTCGTGGTCTTAACACTGAGGCACACGCCGCGCTTCTGCGGGCATCCCTGCAGGATAGGAGCCGTCGACCTGTTTTCAACCTTTTTCCGTCCCTTGCGGATCAACTGATTGATCGTGGGCATGGAAACACCTCCGAATTGATATGCTATAAACACGCCGCAACCCTTGGCGTTTTATAGTCGCTTTGGTTTGCCGCGCTCACTTGAGCACGGCGGCGGACGCCGTTTTGACGTTCACCATGCAGAGCTTTCCCAGCTCCTGCATTGTGTCCACCACGGTGACAGGAACGCGCTTTTCCTCGCACAGGGCGTTGATCCTGTGGTAGATGAAGCCGTCCGCGTCCTTCCCCAGAAAAACGCGCGCCGCCCTGTCCTCATTCAGCGCACGAAGCACCTGCTTGGTCCCAACCACGCGCTTGTCCATCTGCTTGAGCATTTCTTCCACTTCAGGGGTCGCCTCCTTCTTCCGTAAGGATGGTCGTTCGCCGTTGCTTTCAAGCTTCCCGCGCGCAGCTCCCAACGCCTTTATCGCGAAAGAAGGGCACACCAAAAGCCCATAGCCCGGACACCATATCATAATACCACGTTTTCCGCTTGCAAGTCAATCATTTTTTCAGGAAAAATCAAGGCATTTGGGCGAAAAAAGCACGGCGGACGCGACCTTTTCCCGTTTGGGGAAATTGTGCCCGCATCCGCCATGCGCAGGTTGAAAAGAACCTTTTGATTTATTCATCTTCCGCCCGTTCCCACTCTCGGTTGGTGATGCTCTGGATCAGCAGACGCACCACCTCGTCCGCGCCGGTGGAGAACAGCGAACGCAGCATCCTGCGCACGCTCTTTTTCACGCCGCTGTCCAGATCGCGGATCGCGTCCAGCATTCTGGCTGCGCTGTCGCGCCAGTCTGCGGTCAGATCCGTGACCAGCTGCGCCTGCGCCGCATCCACCACCTGATACAGCGTGTCCACCAGCAGGCGGCGTTCGTCCATGTCCATGGTGGCCAGCCACGCGTGGAGCGCTTCGTCCGTGATCCGGCCCGTCATATCCACGCCGTGCAGGCGCACAAAGTCGCCGTCCTTCACCTGCCACGTCATGGCGTCATGCTGCAAAATGCCCACCGACACGGAGCGCACCACCGTATATACCGGGTGATAATGCAGCAGCATGCCCACCACGCTGCTCTGGGGGATGTAGCTTTCCACTCGATCCGCCGCCAGCGCATAACCCTCGCTGGCCAGCGTGTGCTCATCCACGCCTGGCCCGTCGAAGGAGTAGATGCGGCGGATGCAGCTGCGGGCGGTCTCGTCTGCGCACGCGCCTGCATACACGGCCAGATTGCCGCCCTTGCTGTGGCCGCACAGCAGCAGCCCGCCGCCTTCCTGCGCCGCGCGCCGCACATATGCCGCCGCCTCCTGCTGAGACGGCACCGTCATGAACGACATGTTCAGGTCTTCCTTCCAGCCCACAATGTGCAGGTCGGTGCCGCGGAAGGCAATGCAGCGCTCCCCATTTGGCAGGGAAAAGGTACAGGCGCAGAACTGCATTTCGCGCTGCTCATCCACCACGTTTTCATAGGCAGATATCCGCCAGCAGGCGTAGCGCGACAGCTCCGCACACACTTCGAAGAGCCGCCAGCGCTTTTTCTGAAACACGTCCAGCGCCTCAAAATCCGCATGCTGCTGCAGATACGTCCACGCTTCGCGCAGCCCCTGGCTCTCGTCCTTGGCCAGCATGCCGTCCAGCGGCATGTACACCAGCTGGCTGGCGATCAGCGCATCAAGCGCGTCAAACGGACGCTCGTCCAGCGGCAGTTCTCCCACGGCAATGGCATGATCCTGAATGTTGGGCATAAGCGCTCCTTATTCTGACAAGATAAAGGCGTAACCGGCCATCTGCGGCAGCGACGGCAGATCGGCAATGCAAACCGAATCCAGTGTTTCGTTCATGGGCTCGAACTGATCGTCGGCCTTGTTATACACAAGCGCGCTCCACGCTTTGCCATCCTGCGTCGGTCCTCCTGCTGCAAGGCCGTTGTCCTGCAGGCATTCCAGCAGCGTTTCCTGTCCGGCGGTCAGCAGCTCGTAGGCCGTCAGGCCATCGCCGGTGTTCACCGCCACATAGATCAGCTTTTCTTCGTAAGGCACATTTTCCGTGTGGCGCACGAAGGCGACGGCCGCATGATCCTCCGTGCCCATTTGTTCGATGGGCTCGTCCGTTGGCTGAAAGCGCGCCTGTTCGCCGCTGTAGGTCTCCACCGTCCAGTATGCGCCGTTTTCCTCCGGCACACCCTTGAATCCGCTCACATGTGTGATGTGGAAACCGTCCGCTGCCTGTTCGCCGTCCACCAGCCCGATGTTCTGCAGCGCATCCAGCAGGCGTTCCTCCGGCGTTTGCAGCCGATAGCCATATATGTACGCATCCAGCACTTTGACCAGCACCAGCACGCTGTGTTCGCCCTCGCCAATGGGGATCCAGTCCTCCGCCAGCGCCACAGCTGCAAAGCACAGCATCAGTGCCGTCAGGAGGCAAAGCCATTTCTTTCTCATATTCTCCCCCGTTGCCGTCTGCAAAAAGCGTCCCGAACGGTTCAGGACGCTTTGGGACAAAGACGGAAAATCATTTTTCCGGATACTGCGCGCGGCTGCCGCCGATAAAAGGCAGCCGGGAATACGCCATCACCACATGCGCCTGACCCACTTTGGTTTCGCCCTCGCCCATGCGCAGCGGCACGGCTACCGGGCGCAGATGCATGCCCACCAGCGTATCGCCCAGATCGATCGCAGCATCGGCTTGAATGCTTACGGCCACGGCAGGGTGATCAAACCGCTGATACGCCGCCGCGCCCGCGCTGCCGCCGGCCTTGGGCACGGGCATCACTTTCACCTGCACAAGGCGCAGCCGGTCGAGCAGCTCCTGCTCCATCACCAGCGCCCGGTTAAGGTGCTCGCAGCACTGGAACACGGGGCACAGCTCCAGCTCCCGACAGGTGTCGATCATCGTCTTGGCCAGCGCATCGCCCAGCTCTGGCACGCTGTTTTTGCCAATATGGCCGCCAGCCACCTCGCTGGTGGAGCAGCCCAGCACCACCACCGCGCCCTTGCGCAGCCCGGCTGCCGTTTTCAGATAGCGGATGCACTCCGCCAATTGGTTGGTGATCTCCTGATACATTGCAACGATCTCCTTTTTCACTTGGCATGCACGAACGCATACGCGCCAATGCCCACTGCGATGGACAGATTCAGCGAGTCGATTCTGTCATTGTGCGGAATGCGCACCGCCTGCCCCATCTGAGCAAACTCCGGCGGCAGGCCGCTGCCTTCGTTGCCGAACACCAGCCCGAAGGGGCGCTGCACATGGGCCACAGCCTCCTCCAGCATCACCGATCCGTCCAGCATGAACGGATACAGCGCATGGCTGGGGTGCTCCATGCGGTACAGGCTGAAATCCTCATACTGCTTCACCCGCAGGCTGAACACCGCGCCCATGGTGGCGCGCACCACCTTGGGGTCAAACACGTCCGCCGCCGGACGAATGACGGCGATATCCTCCACGCCCAGCCCCAGCAGCGTGCGCTGAATGGTGCCGAGGTTGCCCTCGTCCATGGGGTGATGCAGGATCACATGGAGCGCGTCCGGCTTCAGGTCGCTCTGCCATTTTTCAAACACCACAGCGGCGAAGCAGTTCTGCTTGCCGCTGATGCGCGAAAGCGCCTTGTCGGCTACTTCCTCGCGCACGCGATGGGCGCGGCAGATCTCCCGCAGCTTCTCCACGCCATCCCCCTGCGCCTTTTCGCTCAGCAGCAGCCGCATGGCGCGCTCCGGTGCGTTCTGCATCAGCTGCAGCGATGGGAACACGCCCGGCGCATAGCTGTAAGGTAGATCCGTGCTGTATGGCTTGAGCGGCGGCATGGCCGCACCTCCTTCACTGGTTCTGTCCGCTGTGTTTTACTTGTTCTTTGTCTGGTTCTGCGCCTCATACTCCGCGCGCAACAGGCTGTAGGACACTTTATCCGCCGGCTCTCCGTCCGGCAGGATCACCGCGTGGCGGATGACGCCTTCATACACAAAGCCCAGCTTGCGGATCACCCGTTTGCTGTTCTGGTTAAGGGGAAAATGGGATGCGCTCACCACGGGGCAGTTCAATTCCTCAAAGGCGTACCGCAGCACTTCCCTGCACGCCTCGGTGGCATAGCCCTGCCCCCATGAGCTTTCGCCCAGCGCATATCCCAGCGATCTTGCATTCTCCACGCGGCGTGCGCCGTCATGGTGCAGCCCGATGGAGCCGATCACATGACCGGTGCGTTTTTCCACAATGGCCCACACCTCGCCCATCGCGATAAAGCCTTCCACCACCTTGCGGCTGTCCTCCAGCGTTTTGTGCGGCGCCCAGCCCGCCATGGGGCCCACCTGCTCGCTCTGCGCATAGGCGTACACATCCACGGCGTCGTTCGGGGCAAAGCAGCGCAGCACCAACCGCTCCGTGTTCAGCAGCGGCAGCGCGGGCGCGCCGCCCGTCTTTTTACGATGAAACCAGCTCACCTGTCCTCATTCCCATCCGTATTGTCTTGCGGAGGCTCCAGTTCGTCCTCCTCCGAGCCGTTCGGGAAACCGGCAGCATCGATATCCTGGTCGGATATCCCCGCCGCCTCCATGCGGCGGCGCACTCCGGTGTACAGTTCGTTCATGTACTTGGGCTGTGTGACCGCGCGGTAAAACGACGCGCAGGAGGCATTCATATACACGCTCAGCGCCAGCGACATGAACTGCGCCGCCACCAGCATCAGCACTGTGCCTAGCAGACTGCCCAGCACCCCCTGCACCACGTTGATCAGCAACGACCAGCCGATAAAGCTCAGCTCCAGCGCAAAGAAAGCAAACTTTCTGTGCTTCATGGTGGCCTTGCTCTTTTCCATGGCCTGTTTGGCCGTCAGGCTGGGATCATCGGCCAGATAATAGGGCGCCATGCTGTAGCGCAGCGCCGCTATGACGCCGGGGACAATGAACAGCAGCGACCACAGAAAAGTCTTTACCGCCATGATCACATACAGCCACAGCGTGCGCCGCCAGATGCCCATACGCCCCAGCAAGCCGCTGTGAACGCCCACATTCTCGCCCTCGTCCAGCCGGATGAAGTAGCGCCTGCAGCCGGCTGCCAGCGCCGGGCCCAGCACAAAGGAGAGCACATTGGCGGCGATCATCACCAGCCACATGCTGAGGGGAATGCTGTCCACCGCAGCAAACAGCCGGTCATACAGCCCCAGCACTTGCCGCGCCTGCTCCGCGTCGATCTCACCCGTAAGATTGCCAAATGCATATACAATGCTGCTCATAGCCTGCTGCACATCGGTCAGCGTCACGCTCTGCAGCACCTGTGCTACCGTGGAGAAGATCCCCGCAAAAAAGGTGACCACCAACGCCGTCTGCCAGTTGCCCTTGAGCGCTTCGCGGGCCTTTTGCTTAAAAAGAAAGGGGGATATCATCATTTGTTTTTCGCCTCCTGTGCCGCCATCGCAGTGTCATTCAAACAGCGCATCCACAAAATCCGCAGCGTTGAAGCTCTGCAGATCTTCGATCCCCTCGCCCACACCTACATACATGACCGGCACGCCCAGTTCCCGCACGATGGGGAAAGCGATGCCGCCCTTGGCCGTGCCGTCCAGCTTGGTGAGCACAATGCCGTTGATGCCCGCCGCTTCGCGGAATGCCTTGGCCTGCGCCAGACCATTCTGACCGGTGGTAGCGTCCACCACCAGCAGACAGCGCACCGTTGCCTCGGGGTATTCGCGGTCGATCACGCGGCGCATCTTTTCCATCTCGTCCATCAGATTCTTTTTGTTGTGCAGTCTGCCAGCGGTATCCACGATCAGCAGATCGGCATGGTTGGCCTTGGCGGACTGAATGCCGTCAAACACCACGCCGGCAGGGTCGGCGCCCTCCTTGTGGCGCACGATGGGGCAGCGGGCGCGCTCGCTCCACACCTGAAGCTGATCGGCCGCAGCCGCGCGGAAAGTATCGGCCGCGCACAGCGTAATGGTGCGGCCAAGGCCCTGAAAGCGCAGCGCCAGCTTGCCGATGGTAGTGGTCTTGCCCACGCCGTTCACGCCCACCATGAGAATGATCATGGGCCATTTCAGGGCAGGCTTGGGCACGTCCAGCATTTCCACCAGAATGCCCTTGAGGATCTTCTTGGCCTCGGTAGATTCCTTGATCTTTTTTTCCTGCACCACGCTGCGCAGCTTTTCAATGGCATTCATGGCACATTCTGCACCCATATCGCTCAGGATGAGCGCATCCATCAGGTCGTCATAAAAATCTTCATCGATCGGGCGGCCGGGTTCTACGGCTGCGTCCATGGCCACCGCCATGTGCTGGCGGCTCTTGCCAAGTCCCTCGCGCAGGCGGGCAAACAGGCTTTTCTTTTCGGACATTTTTCTCGTCCTCCTTTATTCATAATCGGTCAGGTTCACGCTTACCATGCTGCTTACGCCGCGTTCCTCCATGGCCACGCCAAACAGCGTGTCGCAGCGCTCCATGGTTCCCTTGCGGTGGGTCACGACGATGAACTGCGTATCGGCGCTGAATTCCTTCAGATAGTCGGCAAAGTAGCTGATGTTCGCATCATCCAGCGCAGCCTCGATCTCGTCCAGAATGCAGAACGGCGTGGGCTTGAGCTTGAGCATGGCAAACAGGATAGCGATCGCGGTGAGCGCGCGCTCGCCGCCGGAAAACAGGCTCAGCAGCTGGCGCTTCTTTCCCGGAGGCTGCACGATGATCTCAATGCCGCAGTTGAGCGGATCATTGGGATTGGCCAGCGTGATCTCGCCATGGCCGCCGCCGAACAGGCGGGTGAAGGTTTCGGCAAAATACTCCTGCAGGGTGGAAAACTGGCCCACAAACACCGTTTCCATCTGCTCCAGCAGCTGGGTAATGAGCGCCTGTAGATCCGCCTTGGCCTTTTCCAAGTCGTCCTTCTGGGCGCTGAGCTGGGTGAAACGCTCGTACATCTGCGCATATTCTTCAATGGCGCTCACGTTGACCGAGCCCATCGCGCGGATCCGGTCGCGGATGCGCTGTGCATCGCGGTCGGCCTCCGCCTCGTCAAAGGCGGCGGTGAGGGTCTCGCCATGCGCCATTTCGTCGCCTTGCTTACGCTGGTCGTACGCCTCGCGAGCCTCCACGGCGCCGGCATAGCTCAGCTCGTAGGTGTTCCACATGCGGTCGCCCAGCTGGGTCAGGTCGGCACGGATACGGCCCAGCGCCATTTCCTGCCGGTGCATGCGTTCTGTCTCATGCGCGCTCAGCTGCTGTGCCGCGTCGATCTCGCCCTGGATCTCGCGCAGCTCCTTCTGCTGTTCATCACGCTTGCGCTCGGTATCCGCCACATGCTCGCGGGCTTCCTCCACATGCTTCTCGCATGCAGCGATGATGGTCTCGGCGCTCTGCTGGGCGGCTTCGGCGTCGGCCACATCCTGCGCGGCGCGTTCGCGCTTGGCTGCCAGATCGGCCAGCTCCTGTTCGCAGGTCTCGCGATCGCTCTGCAAGCGCTGCTTGTCACGGCGGATCCGATCCACGTCATGCTGCGCGTTTTGCAATGTCAGCATTGCATCGGTCAGCAATTCCTGCGCGTTCTCGCGTTCGCGGCGGGCCTTGTCCAGCTGCACGGCCAACGCCTCCGTACGGGCGTTCAGCTCGTCGCTGTCGGTCTCCGCCTCGTCGGACTGGGCGCTCAGGCGCTCCAGCTCTTTTGCGATCTGTTCCAAACTTTCGTTCAGCTGCTCCACCGCCGCGCGGTATGCGTCCATGCGCTGGGTGTGCGCATCCCGATCGGCCTGCGCGCTCTTGAGCCGCTCCGTATCGCGCACAACGGCGATCTCCTGCTGGTGCAGCTCATACTGGGCTGCTTCGCGGCGTTCCTTTTCGCTGGCGCGTTCCGCCTCCATATCGGCGATGTCGTCCTGCGCTTTCTGCGCGCGCTCCGTCACCTCGGCCAGCTGATCGGCCAGCTCCTTCATCTCGCGCTCGCGGCCCAGCAGGTTCTGCGCCTTCTGCTGGATGCTGCCGCCGGTCATGGAACCGCCAGAGTGCATCACATCGCCCTGCAGCGTGACCAGCCGGAACGCATGGTTGCCCGCGCGCATGATCTGAATACCGCTTTCCAGATCGCGTGCCACAACGGTGCGGCCCAGCAGGTTTTCCACCACGCCGCGGTAGAGTGGATCGTAGGTACAAAGCTCGCTGGCCACGCCGATGCAGCCCGGCAGAGCCAGCACGTCGCGCTCACGGGCGCTGAGGGTGCGGCCCTTAATGGTGTTCAAGGGCAGGAAGGTGGCGCGGCCAAGGCGGTTCTTCCTCAGATAGTCGATCAGGATCTTGGCGTCCTGCTCGGTTTCGGTCACAATGTTCTGCATCGCAGCGCCCAGCGCCATGTCCATGGCCGTTTCGTATTCGCGCGGCACATGCACCAGCATGGCGACCACATCGTGCACGCCGGAAAGCTTCACGCGCTTGGCATAGGTCAATGCATTCTTGACGGAATATTGGTAGCCCTCGTAGCCGTCCTGCAGCTCCTTGAGGGTGCGCAGGCGGGTATCCATGGCGCGGGCAGACTGCAAGTCCTCCTGCATCTGCTTCTGCCGGGTCAGGATGTCCTGCAGCAGCTGCTTGGTGCTCTGCTCGAAGGCTTCAGCCCCGGCCCGCAGTTCGTCCAGCAGGCTCTGCTCGTTTTGCATGTTCACCTGTGCAGTACGCAGCGTCTCGCTGATCTCCTCCTCGCGTTCCTCCTCCTGACGGAGCTGGGCAAGGATCTCCTCGCGCCTGGCGGTCATCTGCTGCTGCATGGCGCTCTGACGCGCCTGCGAGGTGCGCACATTCTGCATGCGGTTCATGCGATCCATCATGTGCGCCTTGTGTGCGGACAGCTCGTCCTCCAGCTTCTGCGCGTTTTCCGTGGCGGCTGCATGGGCGCTTCTGCGCTCATCCAGCGACGCCTGTGCCTGTGCAAGCAGCTGCTCGGCCTCGCTCATGCCGCCGTCGGACTGGGTCATGGTCGCGTCGATCAGGCGCAGACGGGCCTTCATACTGTCCCGTTCGCTGTCCAGACGTTCGATAGTATCGCCGCCGTTCTGAATGCGGTTGCGGATCTCGCTGAGGGATTCGCGCGCCGCATGCAGCGCGTCATTCTGGCGCAGCAGCGCATCATGCGCCTGACTGAGCGCCTGCTGGATCTGCTCCTGTCGGGTTTCGCCCCTGCCGCGCCGATCGATGGCGGCGGCCAGCGCGGCCTCGGCATCGCGCACTGCGTCGCTCACCTTCAGCAGCGCCTGCTCGGCAGCGCTTTCCTTTTCATGCAGCCGATCATAGCGCAGCAGGTAGAGCCGCACGTCCAGCTCGCGCAGGGTATCGGTCAGCGCCAAGTATTCCTTGGCGGTATCGGACTGTTTTTTCAGCGGCGTCAGGTGCGTTTCCAGCTCGTCCAGCACATCCAGCACGCGCACCAGATTTTCGTCCGCACGCTTGAGACGGCCTTCGGCTTCCTCCTTGCGGGAGCGGAAACGGCTGATGCCCGCCGCCTCCTCGAAAATAGCGCGCCGGTCCTCGCCGCGCTGGCTCAGGATCTCGTCGATACGGCCCTGACCGATGATGGAGTAGCCTTCCTTGCCCACGCCTGTATCGCGGAACAGATCCACGATATCGCGCAGACGGCAGGCCGCGCCGTTCATCAGGTATTCGCTGTCGCCGCTTCGGTACACGCGGCGGGTGATGGATACCTCGTCAAAGGCCAGATCAAGCTGATGATCGGTATTGTCGAAGGTGAGCGTCACTTCGCAGTAGTTGAGCGCCTTGCGCTTCTCTGTGCCGTTAAAGATGACGTCCGCCATGCTCTGGCCGCGCAGCATCTTGGCGCTCTGCTCGCCCAGCACCCAGCGCACCGCATCGCCGATGTTGCTCTTGCCGCTGCCATTGGGGCCCACAATGCCCGTCACGTTCTGCGGAAAAACAATTTCCGTACGCTTGGCAAACGACTTGAAGCCGTATATTTCCAGTTTCGTTAAACGCATTCCGTTGCTCCTTCTGTAGGGGTACGAATGGGGCGGTATTACCGGGCCGGCGTTTGCTTCAGCTGCTCCAGCGCCTTTTTGGCGGCAGCCTGCTCGGCGGTCTTTTTGCTGTTTCCCACGCCAGTGGCCACGGGTTTGCCCAGCACGCTCACCTGCGCGGTGAAGCGCCGGTCATGATCCGGCCCCTCCTGCGCGATGATGGCGTAAGCGGGCAGCTCCAGCCCATGCGCCTGCGTAAACTCCTGCAGGGCGCTCTTGTCGTCGTGGCCGCGCCACGCGATCAGCTGTTCATCCTGAGCAAACAGCACGCGGATAACGTCACGCGCCGCCTCATAGCCGCCATCCACATAGATGGCCGCCAGCACAGCCTCCATCGCATCAGCCAGAATGCTGGGCTTTTCGCGTCCGCCGGTCTGTTCCTCGCCGTGTCCCATCAGCAGGTAGCGGCCCAGATCCAGAGAGCGGGCGATGGCGCTGAGCGTGCGTTCGCACACCAGCGCAGCGCGGCGCGCGGTCAGCTCGCCCTCATGCAGGCTGCCGTATTTATGATAAAGCATGTCGCTGACGCAAAACTCCAGCACCGCATCGCCCAGAAACTCTAAGCGTTGATTATCGGGCAGCTTGGTGGAGGGATGCGTCAGCGCCAGGCGCAGATGTGCCGGATCGCGGAATGTATAGCCCAAAGACTGCTGCAGATCCATAGGAAACGCCTCCTTGTAAAAATAGGGTGGAACATCACGGCTTACGCCCCCAACGGGAAGATCCGCTGGGGGCGTGATGCCGCGCAAGCCATCGGCCTGCTGATTACTGGTGTGCCTCGATGTAGTCCACTACATCGCCCACGGTCTTGAGATTGAGGATCACTTCATCCTCCACTTCCAGACCGAACTCGGTTTCCAGTTCGAGGATCATGACCATCACATTGGCGCTGTCAGCGCGCAGGTCTTCCACCAGACGGCTTTCACGGGTGATGCTGGCAGCGTCCATCTGCAGCTGAGAGGCAATCATGTCGCGAACCTTTTCAAAAATCATGGTTTTCATCCTCCTGTAATGCAAAAGTTCAAAGCAGAAAATGCAGAAACATCCGCATGTGCTTTCCGGTTATTCGTCCTTGGGCAGCAGGGTTTCGATCTTTTCCACCACGCCGCCCTCGATCATCTGCACAGCCTGACGGATGGCGCAGGCCATGGCATGACCGCTGCTGGAGCCGTGCGCCTTCACTACGTTGCCGCGCACACCCAGCAGCGGCGCGCCACCCACTTCCTGATAGTCCATCTTCTTTTTCACGCGCCGGAAAGCAGGCTTGGCCAGTAGGCCGCCCAGCTTGCTGCGCGTATCGGCGTAGATCTCGTCCTTGATGATCCCCATCAGCGTCCCGGCCACGCCCTCCATGAACTTGAGGATCACATTGCCCACAAAGCCGTCGCACACGATCACATCGGCCTGATCATGGGTGATCTCCCGTGCTTCCACATTGCCCGCAAAGTTCAGGCGCTTATCAGCGTCCAGCAGGGTATAGGTCTCCTTGGTCAGAGCACAGCCCTTCTCAGCCTCCGCGCCGTTGTTCACCAGCCCGATGCGGGGATTCTTCAGTCCGCGCATGGCCTGCATATAGGCGCTGCCCATCAGGGCGAACTGGTGCAGGTATTCCGGGCGGCAGTCCACGTTCGCGCCGCAGTCGATCAGCAGGAAGAAATCCTTGCCGTTGGGCAGCAGCGGCGCAAGCGCCGGACGTTCGATGCCGCGCAGACGGCCCAGCCGGAACATGCCGCCCGCGAGCACTGCGCCCGTGCTGCCTGCGGATACGAACGCATCCACCGCGCCGTCGCGCAGCTTGAGCATGCCATCCACAATGGCGCTTTGCTTTTTCTTGCGCACGGCCATCACGGGCGATTCGCAGTTGGTGATCACCTCGGGGCAATCGGTCAGGGTCAGGCGGCTGCGCAGCTCGCTCTGGCCGAACACCTCGTCCACGGTTCGGGTCACTTCCTCAATGGGGCCGGCCAGCTCGATGACGAGCTGCGGGTTCCGCTCCAGTGCTTCCTTCGCGCCCTGCACAGGCGCGAGGGGGGCATGGTCGCCGCCCATCGCATCCACATAAATCTTCATGCGCGTTCCTCTTTCGTCAGTCGATCTTGATGCAGTACACGCCGCCGGCGTTCTTGCCAGTGGTGCCGATCACCATCAGATTGCCATACACAGCGGGAGAAGCTTCGATCTCCAGCTCGGCGTTCTCCTCACTGGCGGTCAGCTGCAGGGAGTTGACGATCTTGCCGCTGGAGGCGTTGATCAGATGGATCTTGCCATTCTGCTCCGCCTGCACGATCCACGCATCGCCAGCCTCGTTATACACGGCCACAGGGCTGGAAATGCTCAGGCCTTCCAGCGCGGTTTCCCAGATCACCTTGCCGGTCTTCTTTTCCAGCGCGAACACGCGTGAGGGCGCATCGTTGCCGTAGGACACCGTAAAGATCACACGGTCGGAAATGCTCTCCTGTCCCACCACAGGGCTGGCGTATACGCCGGTCTTGGCGTTCTTGCTCTGGTAGATCAGCTCCGGTGCTTCGTAGGTCCACTCCGTCTCGCCGGTCAGGGCGTTCAGGCGGCGAATGGTGCAGGCAGCGGTCTTGCCGGTGCGGTTGGCAATGGTGTTGCCGGTGTACAGCGCCACGGCGGTTCCGTCCTCCACGTCCAGCGCAGGGGTAGAATCCACGTTGTCCTCGGTGTCCACAGCCCACACAGACGTGAGGGTGTTTACATCCACACACTGCACAATGCCGTCCTGATCGCCGAAGTACACATAGTTGTTGTACATGGCCACGCTGGCGTCGATGTTGGTGTTGGTCTTTTTCTGATCCTTGGTCAGGGACTTGTAGCCCTGAATGGCGCTGTCCAGCGTCACCTTGTTGACGCCATAATTGTAGGTATCCTTCAGCAGGCCCAGCTCAGCGGTGTAGAGCACGCCGTTCTGGCCGCCCACGATCATGGTGCCGGTGGTGCTGTCAAACAGCGCAGCGCCGGTAAAGCCGCTGTAATTGCTGTTCTTGTCCTTGCCGTCGCCGGCGATCAGCTTGGCTTTCTTGTTGGTCACCAGATCAAGGATATGGTAGCCATTGTTCACGGTCTTGTTGGCCAGCTTCTTGTTGTACTGGCCCACACCCAGAATGGGCGTGCCGTTGGTGGCCACGCTCAGGCCGCCGCGGCTGGGCGCGCCCAGCTCGATGGGATCGCGGGTGGCGTCGCCGGTGAGCAGATTGAAGAAGTGCACCTTGCCGTCCTGACCGGCCACGATGGCTTCCTTCAGGGCGGTCACTTCCTTGGCGGCGTCATACATGCCCATGTTCCTGCGCAGCTCCGTAGGCCACTTGACGATCACGGGCTGCCCGGGAGCGGCTACGCCGTACACGGTGGATTCGCTGGTCTTCATGCTACCGATGGGCTGGTTCCACACCACGGAAAGGGTCTCGTTTTCCACTTCCACAGTGGAGTAGGCCGCATTCTGGCGCAGGGGACCGGAGCGGAAGGTCAGCACGCCCGCCTGCTTCCAGCCGGCGTAGTCGCTGCCGCCTAGCGTGGTGGTGAAGGCGTTGAGCATGTTGATGGCGCGGGAACGGTTGTAGCTGGAAATGGTCTTTTCGCCGCTGTAGAGCGTGGCGGTCAGCTTCAGCACCGCAGGATCCGCATCGGCAGAAGCGGAAGCGCTCAGGTCAGGCAGCGGAGAAGTCGTAGGCACAGGGGTAGGGGTCGGCGTGGGGCTGGGGGTAGGCGTGGGCGTAGGCGCAACGGTGGGGGTGGGCGTGGGAGCCTCCGTAGGCGTCGGCGCCGGCGTAGCCGTCACCGCAGGCGTCTGCGTAACGGGTACGGGCGCGGGCGTTTCCAGCGCTTCGCCGCCCAGCTGCACGGCCACACTGTATTCAGAAGGCGTAAAGCTGGAGCTGTCGCTCAGCATGTACTGGGCAGTATAGCTACCGGTGTACGCGCCCAGGATCTCGGTGCTCAGCGTCCAAACGCGCTTTCCGTCCTGCTCGTTCATATCGCCCCAGTCGCTGTTTTCGTCCGTGTCGTACATGTTGATCAGCGGGCTGTTGCTATCATCCACCACACGCACGGCGCTCACCGCATCGGAGGTGGTGATGGTGAAGGTGATCTCAGCCGGAATGGCGGAGATCGCCGTGTCGCAGGCAAAGGCCTGCACGGCGGGTTCCTGCTGCTTGGAGGCGGCAATGTTGACCGGCATAGCGCAGACAAGGCCCTCGGTCTCCTTGCCGTTGTTCTTGACGGCGTAGATGGTGTAGCTGCCTTCGTAGCCTTCCTCCACTGTGCAGGAAGGCTTCCACAGCAGCACGTTGCTGTTGGAGATCACCTCGCCAGTGGCTTCCTTTTCAGCAGAATAGGCGCCGGTGTACACCGTCTGGCCGAAGTCATCCACAATGCGGATGCTCTGCACATTCTTGGCCGTCTGCACGGTAAAGAGCACCTGCGTGGGAGCGGTGCTGTCGGCAGCGGTGGCGCTGAAGCTCTTCACCGCTTCGTCCTCGGGAAGGATCTTTTCCTTCACGCTTTCAAACACACCGACGATCCCCTGCTTGATGGGCGCGATCTTGGAGCCCACCGGGCCGCCGATTTTGTTCCAGTCGGGCACGCAGATGCCCGCGATCATACCGGCGATGACCACCAGCAACAGCAGGATGGGCAGCAGCAGGCTACCGCCTTCTTCATCCTCATCGTCTTCGTCCTCGTCGTCATCATCGTACTCGTCCTCGACGGGCGGCTTCTTCTTGCGGCGGAATTCCTCATCCTTGGGCAGACGGGCGGCGGGATGCTGGGGGCGCTGCTCCTCATAGCGCTGTGGCGGGATCGCTTCTTCCTGCAGGGGCTGCTGCGCGGGACGGCGCATCGGCTGCTGTGCCGGACGCTGAGCCGCCTGTGCGGGCCGCTGCTGGGCGGGGCGCTGACCCATCTGCGCAGGGCGCTGGGCCGGCTGAGCAGGCCGCTGCACCGGGCGTTCATCGGCCGCGTTGCGGGCGCGCACGGGGCGCTGCTGCACGGGCTGCTGGGCAGGGGCTGCACTGCGCGCGCGCGCGGCCTGCGGCCTTGCATAGGTTGATTCCTCACTGTCGCCAGCCTGGAAGGGATCCGTCATGGGCTGCTGCACCGGTGTCTGGGGCAGCTGCGGCGCGGGCGCTTCCATTTCGTTTTCGCTCTGCGCGCGCTCGGCCACGCGGCTGCGGCGGCGGCGCACGGGCGCTTCAGCAGCGGGGGCGGATTCCTGAGCGGGCGTTTCCGCTGCTTCGCTCTGGGTGGGCAGCGCCGTGGTGGTGCGGCGGTTGACCGTCTGCGGCAGCACGGGACGGGCCACGCGGGTGGGCGCGTCATCGCTCAGGAATTCCGTGTTGGGGTAGAGCGGCACGCCTCCCTGCTGCATCTGCGCGCCCAGCTGGGCGGGATCGTCCGTCAGGAAGCTGTCGCCCGCATGGCCCTGCTGCCAGCCGGCAAAGGGCTGATTGGTATCTTTCTGGCTGCGGTAGTAATCGCTCAAGATTCTGCACTCCTTATTTTTGGTTGCACATCGCGTGATTGTGAACGGATTCTCATCAGGATAAAATGGTACACGAATGCGATCATATACCATTGTTTATTATAACAATAATCGCGCAAGTCTACAACCCTCATTTTTTCCGTCTTTTCCAATCAAGGCTGGTTTTACATTCATGAAGCCACCATCCTGTTTTTGGCTGCGGCTCATGCAGGGTTTTGGCTTCTGTACGGCGAATGTTGTACCGGATATACCTCATGCTGCGCCGCCGTCTGCGGCGCGCGATAAGGAGAAACATACATGCACGACGCTATTTTGGTCCTTTGCCGCAACGCCCAGCAGGCCGGGCTGATCGCCCGCACCTTGCGTTTCCGCGAGGTCAACTGCCTGCCCATGCCCTTTGAGACCACACTGCAGCAGGCGCTTGCGCATTCGCCGCGCGGCCTGATTCTGTGTGCCGACGGCTTTGAGCCCGATGCGCTGGACGGGCTGGATTTTTCCCTGCTGTCTGCGGGGATCCCCGTGCTGGCGCTGGGCGGCGCGGCGGCGCAGCTGTGCGTTCACTTCGGCGGCTCCTTTGCCCTCTGCGGCGATGATCACGCCTCCGTCACGCTGGGGCTGACGGACGAAGCGCTGTTTCAGCAGATCGACTCCGGCGAGCGCAAGCTGGGCCGTCTGGCCGAGCTGACCCTGCCCGACAGCCTCTCCCCCATCGCCACAGCCACCGAGCGGATCATCGGCTTCCGGCACCGTGCGCTGGAGCTGCACGCCATGCAGTACCCCATCGAACGCAACGACCCCGACGCGGCGCAGCTGCTGTACAACTTTGCCGTGTCCGTCTGCGGCGTAGCGGCGGACTGGACGGATGAAGCCATCATCCAGAGCGCGGTATCACGCATCCGCGAAGCGGCCCCCGAAGGCCGCGTGCTGTGCGCGGTATCCGGCGGCGTGGACAGCGCCGTGTGCGCCAAGCTGGCCAGCATGGCCGTGGGCGACCGGCTGATGTGCGTATTTGTGGATACGGGGCTGTTCCGGCAGGATGAGCCAGAGCGCGTCATTCATACCTATATGGAATCCATGGGGCTGGTGGTGGCGCATGTGGACGCGACTGACACCTTCCTGCGGGCGCTGAACGGCGTGTCCAGCCCGTCGGATAAGGAACGCATCGCCAGCCAGCTGATGACGCAGGTGCTGATCAAGCAGATCAACTACGACCCGGAGATCCGCACCATCGTGAAGGGCACCAATTTCAACGACCAGCTTTTCGGCGTACCCGCAGGCGAAAACGAAAAAGAAGCGCCGCTGGGCGATCTGACGGTGTGCGAACCCATCAACGATCTGTTCAAGGTGGAGATCCGCCGTCTTGGCACGGCGCTGGATCTGCCCAGCGTCATCACCGCCCGCCAGCCCTTCCCCACCAGTGGCCTGGCGCTGCGCGTGATGAGTAGCGTGGACGCGGAGAAGCTGCAGCTGCTGCGCACGGCGGACGCCATCTTCACCGAGGAGATCCGGAACGGCGGCTACGATCGCCGCCTGTGGCAGTACTACGCCACGCTGACCCCCAACCCCGATCATCCGGACACCTTCGCGGTCATCCTGCGCGCCACACAGGCGGCGCAGAATGGCGCATACGCCGCGCGCATCCCCTCCGATGTGCTGGAGCGCGCCAGCGAGCGCATCCGCAGCGAGCTGCCCATCGTCAAACGCGTCGTGTACGACCTCACCCCCAGCAAGCATTACAGCGAACTGGAATGACCGGAAGGAGTTCTTACGCATGCTGATCTGCGATACCCATGCCGATACCCCATGGAGCATGATCGACCCGGATCATGCCCCCGGCGTTCCCTTTGACGTACGCAAGGAGCACCTCACCGCCTCGCCCGCCGACACGCGCGTGCAGGCGCTTGCGCTGTTTGCCGGCACCGACGGCCCCGCCCGCAGCGGCGAAGTCGTGCGCCGCGAGCTGGCGGCGCTGGACAGGCTGAAGCAGCAGGGCTGGCGGCAGATCGTCCAGCTGGACGAAGCCGTGCCCGGCGAAGCCAACTATCTGCTGACCATTGAAGGCTGCGAGGTATTCGGCGGCGATGTGGACAGCGTGGATCATTTTGCCGCGCTCGGCGTGCGCGTAGCGGCGCTGACGTGGAACAACCCCAACGGCCTGTGCCACCCGGCGCTCAGCGGCGTGAAGGACGGGCTGACCCCGCTGGGGCGGCAGATCGTCCGCCGCATGCGGCAGCAGCACATCGCTGTGGACGTGAGCCACTTGAACGAACGCGGCGTGTTCGACCTGCTGGAGGACGGTGCGCAGCCGCCCATGGCCTCGCACAGCTGTGTGTACAGTCTGTGCCGCCACCAGCGCAACCTCACCGACGACCAGCTGCGCGCCCTGTTTGAAGCGGGCGGCTTTGTAGGGGTGAATTTCTTCCCCGGTTTTCTCTCCGATGACGGCGCGGCCGATATCGACCGCGTGATCGACCATATGGCCTACATGTGCGATATGGGCGGCGAAGACTGCGTGGGCTTCGGCAGCGATTTTGATGGCATAGACGGCTGGCCGACCGGCCTGCGCAATGCAGGCGACGTGCCCAAGCTGGTCGATGGGCTGATGAAGCGCGGCTTCGGACAAACCCTGACAGAAAAGATCGCCGGGCTGAATTTCAAGCGTTATCTGGAGCGGCTGTGACCGCTCCTCAGACCGTCGAAAAAGCTCGCTAAAGCGATCTTTTCCGCCGAGGGAAGGCACCGTTTGCCTACTCGCCTACGGCTCGCCGGGCGGCAAACGGCGTAAGGAATGTTTCCGTGCAGGGCGCAGAAACGCCCGCCCGACCGGAAAAGCCGGTCGATACGATCACCCTTGGAGGGCTGCGGCCCTCCAAACCTCCCGTTCAGTTTCTTTGACAAGCTGTGGAGCGGCTGTGACCGCTCCTCGTTTTTATCTTACAAAAGGCAGAAGGTATTATCAGAATGAAACGAAAGACATTTCAATGGAGCATGCTCTCGGTGATCTTCTCGCTGGCGTGGCCCACCATGCTGGAGCAGCTCATGCAGACGGCTGTGCAGTACATCGACACCGCCATGGTCGGCACGCTCGGCACGCACGCCACTGCTGCCGTGGGCGCGACCACCACCATCGGCTGGTTGGTGACCAGCTCCATTTCCGCTCTGGGTATCGGCTTTCTCACCTTCATCGCGCAGGCCTATGGCGCAGACGACCGCGATCAGGCTTCGCGCATCGCATCGCAGGCGGTGCTCACGGTGCTGGTGGTGGGCGTGCTGTCCACGGCGCTCACGCTTGGGCTGAGCAGCCGCGTCCCCGTGTGGATGCAGGTGGATGAAAGCATCCGCGGCCTGACGGCGCAGTATTTTTTCATCCTCTATCTGCCCATGCTGCCGCGCACGGCCACCATCATCTTCGGCACGGCCCTGCGCGCGGCCAGCGATACCAAAACCCCCATGCGTGTGGGCATCCTGACCAACGTCATCAACACCGTGCTCAATTTCCTGCTCATCTACCCCACGCGCACCCTCAGTCTGTTCGGCCTTTCCTTCACCATGCCGGGCGCAGGGCTGGGCGTGGCGGGCGCGGCGGCGGCCAGCGCGGTGGCCTTCACCGTGGGCGGTGTGTGGATCACCGTAAAGTTCTGGCAGCACCCGGTCATTTCGCCGCGCGGGCGCGGCCTGAAGCCGGATATGCAGGTGCTGCGTCCCTGCCTGAAGGTGGCGCTGCCCAACATGCTGCAGCGCTTCGGTTCCTCGCTGGGGTATGTGGCCTTTGCCGCCATGATCAACGCGCTGGGCGAGGTCTCCACAGCAGCGCACACCATTGCCAACACAGTGGAATCCGCCTTCTACATTCCCGGCTACGGCATGCAGACGGCGGCGGCCACGCTGGCCGGCAACGCGCTGGGCGCAAAGGACAACAAGCGCATGCACGATTTTGCCCGCGTCACGCTGCTGATGGAAATGCTGATGATGATCGTTTCCGGCGGATTGCTGTTTGCCTTTGCACCGCAGATGATGCGCCTGTTCTCCCGCAGCCCGCAGGTCATCGCGCTGGGCGCAACAGTGCTGCGCATGGTGGCGGTGTCCGAGCCTTTCTACGGCGTGTCCATCATCATCGAGGGCATGATGATGGGCGTGGGGCGCACCGTCACGCCGTTTGTGTTCAACATCACAGGCATGTGGGGCGTGCGCATCGTGGGCACGTTCATCTGCACGCATTTCTTTGGGCTGGGGCTGGTATCGGCATGGGCGTGCATGATCGCGCACAACCTGCTGCTGTTTGTCCTGTATGTCATCCACTATCGCCGCGGCCACTGGAACCCGCTCAACGCTTGATCCATGCCATTTTTTCGCTGACATAGCTGCTGCGCCTGTTCTGGGCGGCGTTTGATATCACCCACACCGGCGTGACGCTGGCGGCATTCAGGAACACGGTCAGTGGGCTGGAGTACAGCTGCAACAGCCGGCTGCCCATGTGACCGTAAACAAAAAGGAACCGGAACGAATCTCTCGCTCCGGTTCCTTTTTTGATTTGGAACAGTTCCTGCGCTTACGCGAACAGGCCGGGCAGCCACAGGGTGATGCCGGGAATGAAGGTGATCAGCATCAAAGCCACGATCATGCACAGGTAGAAGGGCAGCATGGCCTTGACCACCTTTTCCATGGGCAGCTTCGCCACGGCGGAACCGATGAACAGCACGGAGCCGACCGGCGGGGTCAGCAGACCGATGCCGCAGTTGAGCATGAGCATGATGCCATACTGGATGGGATCGATGCCAACGCTTTGGGCAATGGGCAGCAGGATGGGGGTGGAAATGAGGATGATGGGAGCCATGTCCATCACCATGCCCAGAATGAGCAGGATGAGGTTGATGAGCAGCGCGACCACGATGGGGTTGGAGCTGATGCTCATGATGGCGTTGGCAGCCATTTCCGGCACATGCAGCAGGGTGAGGCAGTAGCCAAAGCCCGTGGAGGTGGCAATAAGGATCAGCACGATGCTCAGGGTGCTCACGCACTCGTTCAGCGCGTTCCACACGCCCTTCCAATCCAGGCCCTTATAGATGTACACAGCCACGAACAGGGAGTAGATCACGGCGATGGCGGCGGATTCCGTGGCGGTGAACAGACCGATGACCACGCCCACGACCACGATCAGAATACAGGCCAATGCCCAGAACGAGACCCTTACCTGCTTGAGCAGGCCCTTCAGGCTGAACTTGTCGCCCTTGGGGTAGTTACGCTTGATGGAAATGATATAGGTGCCAACAGCCAGACTCAGCGCCAGCACAGCGCCGGGCAGATAGCCGGCCATGAACAGGCTGCCCACGCTGATGCCGCCGGCGGCGGTGGCGTAGAGCACCATGTTGTGGCTCGGGGGCACCAGAATGCCTTCCACAGAGGAGGCAATGGTCAGTGCAGTGGAGAAGTCGGCGTCATAGCCCTGATCCACCATGATGGGGATCAGAATGGAGCCGAGGGAGGCGGTGTCAGCCGCAGCGGATCCGGAGATGCCGCCGAAGAAGTAGCTGTCCACCACGTTCACCATGCCCAGACCACCGCGCATCCAGCCCACGGCGGAGTTGGCCAGCGCGATCAGCTTTTCACTGATGCCGCCGGAACCCATCAAGCAGCCCATGGTTATGAAGAACGGCACGGCCATCAGGCTGAAGGACCACATGCCCTTCACCAGCTGCTGGGGAATGGTGGTAAGAGGCTTGCCCATATACACCAGGCAGAAAACAGTGGACAGGCCGACAGCGTAGGCGATCGGCACGCGCATAAGGATCATGGCAAAGAAGCTGCCCAGGAGAATGATAACGGCAATCGTATTCGCATCCATTACGCGGCAACCTCCTTTTCTTCCTTGATAAAGAACGCTTTGATATGAGTATACAGCGCTTCAAGTTCAAAGATGATCATACCGGCGCCAGCGACGGGCACGGGCAGATACATCCAGAAGCGGCTCAGCCACGGCAGCGAGTCGTACACGCCGCGGGAACCCAGCTTGATGGCTGCGGTCCAGCCATTGGTGAGCATGACACAGCCAAGGAACAGCACCAGCACATCGCTGACGACCTCCAGCGACATCACCAGCTTCTTGGGCAGGAAGGGGTCGAAGCAAGTCATGCGGATGTGCGCATTGTTGCGGATGGCCAGCGTAGCGGACAGCACAGCCATGTAGACCATCAAGGTCAGCACGATCTGTTCGCCCCACACAGGCGCATCAATAAAGTTGATGTAGCGGCCAATGACCATGTAACAGGTGATCAGAATATCGGCAACCAAGAGCAGCTTGCAGATGAACATGAGCACTTTTTCGGTCACGTCATACACAGGCTTGATCTTGTCCAGAGTCTGGAAGATCTTAGGCATGATCTTTCCCCCTCTACAAATTTCATCAGAAAGGGAGCGCGGGAACTTCCCGCGCTCCCCAAACACGGTTTGATCCAAAGCCTTACTGCATGGCAACCAGCGTGGCGTACAGCTCAGCCTGGTCAGAGGTGTTGGCAGTGATGACTTCCTGACAAGCTTCCACCCAGGGAGCCTTGTCGGTCACTTCCACGATGTTGCAGCCTTCGGCCTTCAGCTGTTCCAGAACCTCAGCTTCGGCGCCCTCGGCCAGCTCGGCGTTGTAAGCCTGGGTCAGCTTGCCGGCTTCCATGATCCAAGCCTGCTGCTGCTCGTTCAGCTTTTCCCAGCCCATGTCGGTGATGACCAGCTGGATGGCGCCCAGGGTGTGGCCGTCAAGCAGCAGGGTGTTGGCAACTTCCGGGAAAGCGTTGGACTTGTAGTTGGCGATGGGCTGCTCGGCGGCATCCACAACGCCGGACTGCAGCGCGCTGTACAGCTCGGTGAAGGAAACGGTGGTGGCGTTGGCGCCCAGACCCTTGACCATGCCGGTCATGACGGGGTCTTCAGAAACGCGGATCTTCATGTTCTTCAGATCTTCCAGGCCTTTGACTTCCAGGCCGGTCTTGAAGAAGAAGTGACGGAAGCCTTCTTCGCCGTAGCAGATGCCGCGCAGGGGCAGGCCCACGGTCTGGGGCTCGTTGAGGAACTCAGCAGCCAGATCGCTGTTGGCGAAGTTCCAGAAGTGCTCGCGGCTGACGAAGGTGTAGGGGATGGACAGCAGCTTGGCCTTGTTGCAGCCATAGCTGGTCAGAGCGAACGCGGAGATGCGGCTGATATCCACGGTGCCGGCATCCATCATGATACCGTCGAGGATCTGAGCTTCGGAGCCCAGAACGCCAGAGGCCTGAATGTCGATGGTGATCTCGCCGCCGGAAAGCTCTTCAACCTTTTCCTTGAAGAACTTGGCGATGGAACCAACGATGGTGCCTTCCAGAGGATTGACTTCGGCATAAAC
>CAZDEF010000035.1:0-27037 GCA_964504385.1 uncultured Oscillospiraceae bacterium | reverse complement strand
TCCCTTGACTTCCTGCTTGGCTCTTTATGTTACCGATGTTTGACACCCGTACACTTTTTTGTTTTTTCCGATTTCTTTTGGTTGACTTTTGGCGGCTGCGCCGTTACAATGGCTGATACGAACCTGTGAGGGAGTAACGTGCGCGCCTGCAGGGGTGCGCAGCAAGTCAACATTCCCGTCCGCTCTGGACTGGCTTGCTTTCGATCGTGAGACTCATGCGGCATGCATGCAGTCTGCGTATGAACAGCTTTCAGGCCCGGCATGCTATGCGCGCCGGGCCTTTTTTCTTTTCCTCCCTGTTCGCTCATCCGATCACAGCAAAGGAGTTGGGATCATCATGTTTGTACCGGTTCTTCTGTTTGCGCTTGGGCTTGTGCTGCTCATCAAGGGCGGCGACTGGTTTGTGGACGGCGCCACCGGCATCGCCTACCGCTTCCATGTGCCGGAGCTGCTCATCGGCGCCACGGTCGTGTCCATCGGCACCTCCCTGCTGGTGGACATTCCCGTGATGTTCGCGGTGATGCTGGTGCTGGCCGTGCCCGCCCTGCGCAAGGGCAGGCTGGCGCGCTGGCAGGGCATTGCGCTGCTGTGCATCTACGCCGCCTTCTGCGTGTTCCAGTTTGACGCCTGAGTGTATTCCATGGTATACTGCAGGAAAATGAAGGGAGGCGCTTGCGCATGGACCTCAGCCGGCTGTATCATCCGCTCACATCCACCCCGCTGGGCCGTTCCAGCTATGCCGAGCAGCCGCCCTGCGAGGCGCTGCGCCCGTATGTGCGCTGCTTCTGGCGTTCGCATGCTGCACAGGGCGCGCCCACGCTGGTGATCCCCGATACCTGCATGGATCTGCTGTTTCTGCGCGATGCGCCGGGCAGCGCGTTTCAGCCGCGCTTCTGCGCGCTGGATGACGAGCCCTTTGTGTCCACAGCGGACGGCCGCGTGGTCTTCGCCGTGCGGCTGTATCCATGGGCGGCGGGCATGCTGGCTGAAGAGCCGCTCTGCGGAACGCTCAACCGCTCGCTGGACGCGCATGCGCATTTTCCCCTGTTCACGGATCAGCTGTGCCGCCTGCTTGCGCAGACGGACGATTTTGCCTCGCAGTGCCGCGCGGCGGAAGCGCTGCTGTTTGCCCGCCTTTGTCCCGACCGCGTTCCGCCGGATTTTCTCAACGCCGTACACGCCATGCTGCTGTCCGAAGGCCGCCTGCGCACAACGGAGCTGGCCGCATCGGTGCAACTGAGCGTGCGCCAGCTGGAACGTCTGTTCAGCCGCGCGGCGGGCGCTTCGCCCAAGAAGCTGAGCAGTCTGGTGCGCTATCAGCAGCTGTGGCACGCCGCGGTGTATCAGCCCCTGTTTGATGTGCAGGATGCCGTGTACCGCTTCGGCTACACCGATCAGAGCCATTTGCTGCACGAATTCCGGCGTTACCATTCCATGACGCTTTCGCAGGCGCTGGAGCTGGCGCGTCGGGAAGTCGCATTTTTACAATCCAGCCCGCCGCAAGGGTGTTACACTTTGGGCACAGCCATGACTTGCTAAAGGAGGAATCACCATGAAGACCCTGACACGCCAGCAGCTGGAGCACATTGAGCGCTGGATCCGCAGCCACGGCCGGGGGCTGGAGATCGCCTATTTTGGCGCGCTGCTTCGCGACGAGCCCGCCGAGATCTTTCTGTCGCAGCTCAGCCAGTACCAGAACCCGGACGGCGGCTTCGGCCGCACGCTGGAACCCGACCTGTGGAACCCCGCTTCCACGCCCTACGTCACCTGCACGGCGCTGGGGCTGATCCGCAGCGTGGGCCCGTGCGAAGCCGCGCAGCCGCTCATCGAGGGCGCACTGCGCTATCTGCGCAGCGGCGACGGTGCAGTCAACGGCTGCTGGCAGTTCTGCGTACCGTCCAACAACGGCTGCGCCCATGCTCCGTGGTGGACGTATGATCCGCAAAACGACGGGCAGGAAAACATCGGCCTGTCTGCTGAGCTGGCCGCCTTTGCGCTTTCCTTCTGTTCACCGGACGATCCGCTGCGCGCCGCTGCACAGGCCATTGCGCTTCGTGCACTGGACGTCTTCATGGATGGTCAGCGCGGCGGTGAAATGGGGCTGGGCGGCTTTGCAGCGCTGATGCCGCACTGGGCGCAGATGGAGCTGCCCTACCCGATGGAGGCGATCGGGCGCATGCTCCTGCAGCGCGGCAACGCCGCCATTGTGCGCGATCCCGCCCAGTGGCACCTCTATGTGCCGCGCCCCTCCGCCGCGATCCCCTCGCCCGACGCGCCGCTCTACCCCGACAACGAGGACGCCATCCGCGCCGAGCTGGATTGGCTCATCGATACCCTACCGCAGGACGACGTGTGGCCCCTCAACTGGAACTGGGGCGAGAACGCTCAGACTTACCCGCAGGAGTACGCACTGATGCAGACGTGGTGGAAGGCGCGCGCCGCCGTCGAAAAAGCCGCCCTACTGCGGCGCTTTGGTCGGCTGGCGTAGGTCCCCCTCGCCCGACCGGTCTCTGACCGGCGGGCGAGGTTCTTTTCAAAAAACAATAGAAAAAATGTCCGCAGCGTTGACAGATCATCCCTCCGGCGCTATAATAGCATTGCAACCGTTGATAAGTGGTGGAGTCTGTCATAGAGCGCTTTCGGCGTTCTATTTATCGGGGTTGATTGCGGGTAAGATCTGCAATTGCACTTCACACACAGGTGTGAAGTTTTTTTGTGGTCATTTTGCCTGTGCACAATAGGAATACATGATGACAGACTGCACCTCGCACGGTGGGAACACGCACTGCCCGTTCCCGCCGCGGGGTGCTTTTGCATGCAGCCGGTTTGGCAAAGTCGGCTGTGCAGCGGGAGACAAACAGCAGAAAGGCGGTGAGGACGCGTCCGCCGGTCAGCGCAGCGCGGACGGGTATCTGGGGCGCAAAGCCCGCATATCTTCTTATCACAAGGAGCGCACTGCCGCTCCAGCAATCATGGAGGGAATCATATGGATCAACTCTTAAAGGTCGTCTACTGCATTTCGTTCTTCTCCTTTGCCATCGCCATTGCCTTTGCTGTGTATCTGCATTTCTGGGTCAAGCAGCAGCCCACCACCAACAAGACCATCCGTGAGGTGTCCGGCCTGATCAAGGCGGGCGCGAACACCTTCATGCGCAAGGAATACAAGGTGCTGGCCATCTTCGCGCTGTGCGCGTCCGTGCTGCTGTTCCTCTTCCTGCCCACGCCCATCTGGAAGGGCGAAGGCGTCACCCGCAACCTGTGCATGGTCGTCTCCTTCCTCGCCGGCACGGTGTTCTCCGCCATCGCTGGCAAGATGGGCATCGTGGTGGCCACGCTGTCCAATGCCCGCTGCGCCGAGGCTGCCAGCAAGGATATGAAGTCTGCCTTCCTCATCGGCTTCCGCGGCGGCGCGGTGATGGGTCTGGCCGTGGTGGGCATCAGCCTGTTCGGCGTGGCTGGCGTGCTGCTGCTGTTTGGCGATACCACCATCTCGCTGGGCTTCTCCTTCGGCGCGAGCTCTCTGGCGCTGTTTGCCAAGGCGGGCGGCGGTATCTTCACCAAGACGGCTGACGTGAGCGCCGACCTGACCGGCAAGGTCGAGCTGGGCATCCCCGAGGATGACCCCCGCAACCCCGCCGTGATCGCCGACAACGTGGGCGACAACGTGGGCGACGTGGCCGGCATGGGCGCCGACCTGTTCGACTCCAACGTGGCTGCCATGACCAGCGCGCTGGTGCTGGCCAATGTGCTCAACACCGCGCAGTTCGCCAGCACCGCCATGGTGTTCCTGTATGCCGCGCTGGGCCTGATCGCCTCCATCATCGGCATCGCCACCGCGCGCATCGGCGAGAACTCCACCCCCACTCAGGCGCTCAACTCCTCCACCTACGTCACCTCCGGCGTGTTCCTGGTCATGACCGCGCTGGCCACGCTGATCATCCCCAGCTTCTCCTGGCGCATCTGGGGCGCTTCCGCCGTGGGCCTGCTGGTGGGCGTGCTGATCGGCATCACCACCGACTACTTTACCGATGACAGCAAATCCATCGTGAAGAAGGTGGCCCATGCCTCCCGCAGCGGCTCCGCCTTCACGGTGCTCTCCGGCGTATCCTACGGCTTCATTTCCGCGCTGCCCGCCATGGTGGGTATCGCCATCTCCGCGCTGGCCGCCTACAAGCTGTGCGAGCCGCTCGGCACGGATCACGCGCTGTTTGGCATCGCCATGGCCGCTGTGGGCATGCTGTCCATCGTGGGCATGATCATCTCCAACGACGCTTACGGCCCCATTGTGGATAACGCCCGCGGTCTGGCCGAAATGGGCGGTCTGGGCGAAGAGACCATCCGCATCGCCGACGAGCTGGACAGTGCCGGCAACACGGTCAAGGCCGTGACCAAGGGCTTCTCCATCGGCGCTGCCGGTCTGACGGTCATCTCCCTGCTGGGCGCTTACATGTCCGAGGCCAACGAGGCGCTGCGCGCCGCTGGCCGCGCCGTGATCACCGGCTTTGACATGATGGATCCCGTGGTGTTCTTCGGCACGCTGATCGGCGCGGCCGTGCCCGCCGTGTTCTCCGCCATGCTGATCCTGGGCGTTGACAAGAACGCGCAGCGCATGGTGGCGGAGATCCACCGCCAGTTCCGCGAGATCCGCGGCCTGCGCGAAGGCACCGCCAAGCCCGAATATGACCGCTGCATCGACATTGCTACCACTGGCGCTCTGCGCGAGCTGATCCCCGCCGGTCTGATGTCCATCATCTCCACGCTGATCGTCGGCTTCATCGGCGGCCCCAAGGCCATCGGCGGCTTCCTGATGGGCAACATCGTCAGCGGCCTGCTGCTGTCCCTGTTCATGTCCAACGCGGGCGGTCTGTGGGACAACTCCAAGAAGTACATCGAAGCTGGCAACGAAGGCGGCAAGGGCTCCGAGGCGCACAAGGCCGCCGTTGTGGGCGACACCGTTGGCGACCCCTTCAAGGATACCGCCGGCCCGTCCATCAACACCCAGATCACCGTAGTGTCCCTTGTGGCTTCCCTGATGTCCGCCATCTTCGTGGCGTGCTCCCTGTTCAAGTAATTTCGCCACAGCCCCATTCAAAAGATGCTCCCCCGGCAACTGAGGAGCGTTGGTAAAACAGCGGCTCCTCCGTATGGTCACGATCATACGGAGGAGCCTTTTCGATCTCACTTTTGGCCGCCAGCACGCCCGCAGGGGGAGATACTGCTGGCAGCGGAACGGATCCCATCATTCCCTTTCGGTACGGATCGTAAACACCTTTGGCAGATCAAAAATATCCTTTTTCAGGAATAGCGGATAAAAGTATTCATCCTTCAATCGGTCAAACGCCAACCATTCAAAGGTATGGGTATGACGGCCCTCCCGTGTTGTGAACTTTTCACCCCTTGCCAACAGATCCGTATCCGCGATGTCCATTAAGAAGTAAATGCAGAGCTCATGGTAATGAAGGTGATCCACATCTTCCGTAAAAAACGCTTGATCGAGCCAAAGAGGCCGTGAGATCTTCGCTGCTATCCCCAATTCCTCCTTCACCTCACGGATCACCGCCTCCTCTGCCGTTTCACCGATCATCACCCTCCCGCCCGGCAAATAGAAATAAGGAGCGCGTTCATCATGCATGACCAGGATCTTGCCGTCAAAAAGGATCATGGCGCATACCCGGTAATTGAATTTCTTATTCTCTGCTTGGTAGGATATATCCATCTTAACACCTCCGTTGCGTTTTCTACCGTCCTGCTTCCCCTTCTCGCACCTCGTCCTCCTTGGTGGCTGGGAAGCGGTCCAGCACTGCGTTGAGCCTGCGCAGCGCGTCCAGATATTCGGCCATGGTGCTGTCGTCCAGCTGGGTGAACACGCGCGCCAGATCCTGCTCGGTCTGGCGCTGGGCGTCGGCCATCAGGCTGTGCGCCTGTCCGGTGAGGAACAGCCGCACCACGCGCCGGTCGGCGCTGCTGCGTTCGCGGCGCAGGTAGCCCTTTTCTTCCAGCCGGTTCACCAGCACCGTCAGCCGCTGCTTGTGGCTGGCGGAGCGCTGCGCCAGCTCGTTCATGCTCATGCCCTCGCTCTGCGCCACGATGCACAGCGTCAGGAATTCCGCCTGCGGCATGCTGCCAATGTGCACGGTGCGCAGCCTGCGCGAGATCTTTTCATGGTACAGGCGATGAAATTCCAGTGTTTCCTTGCCCAGTTCCGTTTCTCTGCCCGTCATGGCGTACTTCCTCCCATTTGTGGCAATTCTGTAAACAACTCGTCCGGAAGATTGACAAGTCCATTCAGGATCCTATAATAGTAAATGAAAATTTACAAATTTCGTTTCATTCCAAAACAGATTGTAATGAAAGCGGCAATTGCTGTCAAGAATGGAGGAACTCCCCAATGTTTGGAAACAAGCTGAGCAAAATTCCCAAGATGATCGAAAAGAATCAGGCCGAAAAGCTGACCGACCTGCTGCGCGACCGTGATGAAAACGTGGTGCTGGCTGCCATCGACGGTCTGGGCCAGTGCACGGGCGATGTGGCCTTTAACTCGCTGGTGCCGCTGGTTCGCGCCGAAAACGCCGCCGTGCGCGAGCATGCCATTCTGGCGCTGGGCAAGATGGGGCTGCCCAAGGCCCGCACCTTCCTGCTGCATCAACGCGAGGAAGAAAAGGAGACCAAGGTGCTGGACGCCATCACCGAGGCCCTCCGCCACATCGACGTAAAAATGTAATGAAGACCTGACCACAGTATACAGAAGGGTGGCTGCCGCGTTCTTTGCGGCAGCCACCCTTCTGTATCAGTTACAGATACAGGTTCAGCAGTTCTGCGTCGTAGTCCGTATCGCCGATCCTAAAGAAGCGGCGGTAGGTGCCGATGCGTTCGAAGCCGACCTTTTCATACAGCGACAGCGCGCTGGCGTTGTCCGAACGGACGTGGGTCTCAATAACGGAAATGCCCTGCTGGCGCGCATGCTCGATGAGGCGGTTCATCATCTGCGTGCCCACGCCGCGGTGCCAGAACTTCTGCCGCACGGTGATGGCCAGATCGCTGCGGTGGGCGGCGCGTTCGCGCGTTTTGCCCTCCAGCGATGCAATGGCCGCCAGCTCGCCGCCGATGAAGCCCAGCAGCAGCGCGCTCTTGCCCTGCATGGCGGCGATGTAGGCGCGCTCCTCCTCGATGCTGAGATGATCGAAGCCGTTTTCGCCAAACATCAGGTTGTCGCTTTCGCCGCCTGCGCGGTTGAGACACTCCAGCACGATGGCGGCGTCCTCCACCGTGGCCATGCGCATTTGCAGGTGCTCGGTGCCGGTGTCTGCATCGGAGGTGCGGATGAGCTTGCGCTGGATCTTGCCGGACACCGTCTTTGGCAGCTCGTCCACAAATTCCAGAATACGGGGATATTTGTAGGGCGCTGTGACCTTCTTAACGTGGTTCTGCAGTTCCTTTTTCAGTTCCTCGCTCGGCGCGTAGCCGCGGTTTTTGGCCAGCACCACGGTGGCCTTCACCACCTGTCCGCGGTCGGGATGCGGCACGGCGGTCACGGCGCATTCCAGCACAGCGGGGTGCGTCATCAGCGCGCTTTCCACCTCGAACGGGCCGATGCGGTAGCCGCTGGATTTGATCACGTCATCGCTGCGGCCGATGAAGTTGAAATAGCCGTCCACATCGCGCCATGCCATGTCGCCGGTGTGGTACAGGCCGTCGCGGAACACGGCGTTGGTCTGCTCCTCGTTGCGGTAGTAGCCGATGAACAGCCCGGCGGGATGACCATGATCCACGCGGATGCAGATCTCGCCCTCCACACCGTCCTCCACCTCGTTGCCCTGCTCGTCCACCAGCGCAATGTCATACGCGGGCGACGGGCGGCCGGTGGAACCCAGCTTGGGCTCCATCCACTTGCTGGTCATCAGCAGGGGCGTGGTCTCGCTCTGGCCGAAGCCCTCGTGGATCTTCACGCCCGTGTGCTTGAGGAACTGTTCGTACACCTCGGGGTTGAGGGGCTCACCGGCGGTGTTGGCCCAGCGCAGGCTGCTCAGGTCGTACTTGTCCAGATCCTCCTTGATCATGAAGCGGTACACCGTGGGCGGCGCGCAGAAGCTGGTGACATGGTGCTTGGCGATCATCTCCAGCAGGTCGGCGGCCACAAAGCGGTCAAAGTCGTACACAAACAGCGTTGCACCGCAGATCCACTGGCCATACAGCTTGCCCCAGCCAGCCTTCGCCCAGCCGGTATCCGCCACCGCAATGTGGATGTCCTGATCGCCCACGTTGTGCCAGTAGAAGGCGGTCACGGTCTGGGCGATGGGGTATGTCCAGCTGTGCGCGGCCATCTTGGGCATGCCGGTGGTGCCGGAGGTGAAGTACATCAGCATGATGTCATCGTTTTCCGGCAGCTCGGCAGGCTTTTCCCAGCATTCGCTGGCCTGCTCCATCTCGCGGTCAAAATTGATGAAACCCTCGCGTTCGCCCAGCGTGAACATTGCAGCCAGCGTATCGCACTCCGGGGCGGAAGCCAGCACATGCTGCTGCACCTCCGGCTCCTCCACGCAGATGACGGCGCGGGCGCTGGAGGCCTGCACGCGGTAAACGATGTCCTTCTTCTGCAGCTGCGCCGTGGCGGGAATGAGCACACAGCCCACCTTCAGCAGCGCCACAGCCGCCACCCAGTACTGCCAGCGGCGCTTGAGCATCAGGATGACGGGGTCGCCCTTCTTCAGGCCGTGCGCCTTGAACACATTGGCGGCCTGATTGCTCATGCGGCTGATATCGCCGAAGGTGAAGGTGCGCTCGTTGCCCTTGAGATCGCACCAGATAAGCGCGCGTTTGCGCGGGGAGATGCGGGCGTATTCATCCACCACGTCGTAAGCGAAGTGGAAATGCTCCGGAATGTTCAGATAGAAATGTTTTTCAAAGTCCTCCTGAGAGGTCAGATCCGTCGGGATATAGCGATCTGCAAGCATGCTTGGAGCGCTCCTTTTGTTTTACGGAATAACGATGGCAAGGAAGTGGACCGGCTCGTCGCCCACGGCCTCCATGGCGTGGGGCGCGCGCGAATCGTAGTACGCGCTGTCGCCGGGGTTCAGGACGATATCGTTCTTGCCCACCACCAAGTGCATCGTGCCGGACAGGATGTAGTCGAACTCCTGCCCGTCGTGGCTGTTGGGCGTGAGGGTCTTGTTGTCCTCCGGCTGCACGGTAACGTACATGGGCTCGATCTTGCGGTGGATAAAATTGTACGCAAGGTTTTTGTACACATACTGGTCGTGGCAGTCGGTCTCGTGGCCCTTGCCCGCGCGGGTCACACTGAGGGTGTTCAGCCGCGGCGTCTGGCCGGTGAGCAGCTCGGTCATATCCACGCCCAGCACATCGCTGAGCTTGACCAGAAAGCTGATGGACATATCGGCCTCGCCGCTTTCATATCTGCGGTATTCCTCCACGGACACGTTGAGCATAGCCGCCATTTGCTCAACGGTGTAGTCCGAGCTATCTCGAAGGTCCTCGATGCGCATGGCGATCTGCTTCATAGAATCGGACATAACGGGTGCGCCTCCTTTGGCCCATGCTTGGGCGATTTGGGTTATTGTACCACATTTCACTCATTGTCACAAGACGCGCCTTGACGGAAGCCGCAAACATGTGTAATATGAAGGAAAGACATTTTCAGGCCTTTTGTCCAAGTCATTCATACAGGAAAGAAGGGGGAACTACCATGGGCTTCCGCAAAGATTTTATCTGGGGCGCAGCAACGGCTTCCTATCAAATCGAAGGTGCAGTGCATGAGGACGGGCGCGGCGACAGCGTCTGGGATCGTTTTTCCCACACGCCGGGCAAGGTGCTGGGCGGCCACACAGGCGACGTGTCCTGCGACCACTACCACCATTTCAAGGAGGACGTGGCGCTGATGGCCGAGCTGGGTGTGCGCAACTACCGCTTTTCCGTGGCGTGGCCGCGCATCCTGCCGCAGGGCGTGGGCGATGTGAACGAGAAGGGGCTGGCCTTCTACGATCAGCTGATCGACGAGCTGCTCGCCCACGGCATCCGCCCGTTCATGACTCTGTTCCACTGGGACTATCCCAGCGCCCTGCAGGCGCGTGGCGCGTGGGAAAACCCCGACAGCCCCGCATGGTTTGAAAACTATGTATCCGTCTGCGCGCGCCGCTACGGCGACCGCGTGAAGGATTTCTTTACCTTCAACGAGCCGCAGTGCTTCATCGGGCAGGGCTACGGATCCGGCGGCCACGCCCCCGGGCTGGTGCTTCCGCCCGCCAGCACCGTGCCCATGGCGCACCATGTGCTCAAGGCGCACGGCTTGGCGGTGCGCGCGCTGCGCAGCCTTGTGCCCGGCTGCCGCGTGGGCTACGCGCCCTGCGGCGATCCCTGCGTGCCCGCCACGGAGACCCCTGCGGACATCGAAGCCGCACGCAAGGCGTACTTCACCGTGCCGCCGGAAAGCAATTGGTTGTGGAACATTGCATGGTGGAGCGATGCGCCCCTGCTGGGGCAGTATCCGGCAGAAGCGCTCAGCCGCCTTGGCCGCTATCTGCCCGCCGGCTGGGAACAGGACATGGCCGTCATTCATCAGCCGCTGGATTACTATGCGCAGAACATTTACAATGGCCGCATCATCCGTGCCGCCGACAACGCGCAGGGCTTTGAAGAGATCCCCAAAGCGCCCGGCACGCCCAAGACCGCCCTGCAGTGGTATGTCACGCCGGATGCGCTCTACTGGGGCCCGCGCTTCCTGTACGAGCGCTACAAGACGCCCTTCCTGATCACCGAAAACGGCATGTCCTGCCACGACGCGGTCTCGCTGGACGGCCATGTGCACGACCCCAACCGGCAGGATTACCTGCACCGCTACCTGCGCGCCTATCGCCGCGCCGCCGAGGACGGCGTGGACGCGCGCGGCTACTTCCAGTGGTCATTCCTGGATAACTACGAATGGAGCGAGGGCTACAACGAGCGCTTCGGCATGGTGTATGTGGATTACGCCACGCAGCAGCGCACCGTGAAGGATTCCGCCTACTGGTACAAGACCGTGATGGAGACCAACGGCGAATGCCTGTAAACAACGTCAGGAGGAAAAGGCACCATGCACAATGACGCTCAACGGATCATCAACGATGCACTGCGCGACGCCATGCCCGGCGCGGCGGTGCGTCAGGCACTGGAGCAGATCGAATTCGACCCAAACGGCCAGCTCGTGGTTGTCTCCACCGGCAAGGCCGGCTGGGAAATGGCGCGCGCAGCCGTGGAGGTGCTGGGAGACCGCATCGACCGCGGCGTGGTGGTCACCAAATACGGCCACTGCAAGGGTGCGCTGGAGCCGTTGGAGCTGTACGAAGCGGGGCATCCCGTGCCGGATGAAAACAGCTGCATGGCCACCGCCCGCGCGCTGGAAGCGGTAAGCGGCCTGTCGCCGCAGGACAGCGTGCTGTTCCTGCTCTCCGGCGGCGGCTCCGCGCTGTTTGAGCAGCCGCTCATCCCGTTTGAGGAGCTGGCCGACATCACCCGCCAGCTGCTGGCCTGCGGCGCGAGCATCGTGGAGATGAACACCATCCGCAAGCGTCTGTCCGCCGTGAAGGGCGGCCGCTTCGCGCTGGCCTGCATGCCCGCGCAAGTATATGCCGTGGTGCTCAGCGATATCATCGGCGACCCACTGGACATGATCGCCTCCGGCCCGGCCTATCCGGACGCCTCCACCTGCGAGCAGGCGCTGCGCATCGTGGAAGGCTACGGTCTGAAGCTCTCGGCACAGGCCATGGACTGTCTGCGCATTGAAACGCCCAAGACGCTTTCCAACGTTACCACCCATGTGACCGGCAGCGTGAAGCAGCTGTGCCGCTCCGCCGCCCAAACCTGCCGCGAGCTGGGCTACGAGCCGGTCTTCCTCACCGCCAGCCTCAGCTGCGAAGCGCGGGAAGCGGGCGCCTTTCTGGCCTCCATCGCCCGCGATCATCAGGACACGCAGCGCTCGCTGGCCTTCCTGTGCGGCGGCGAAACCGTTGTCCACCTGACCGGCAAGGGCCTTGGCGGGCGCAATCAGGAGATCGCCCTCGGCGCTGCCGAAGGGCTGGCGGGCTGCCGGAACACCTGCGTGTTCTCCGTGGGCTCCGACGGCTCCGACGGCCCCACCGACGCTGCGGGCGGCATCGCCGACGAGCACACCCTTGCGCAGCTGCAGGCAGCCGGTCTGGACGTGCGCCGCGTGCTGGCCGACAACGACGCTTACCACGCCCTCGGCGCCATCGGCGCGCTGATCGTCACCGGCCCCACCGGCACCAACGTCAACGATCTGACCGTGGCGCTGATCAAACGCTAAAAAGAGCTGTTTTTCTCCATCCTGCCGATTGACTTCGTCGTTCAGCGGAACTATAATGAGTACCCGATCGATTTTCAATCTTTTGTCAGAAAGAAGCGAAACGAGTGCAGACGGACTTTTCGATTTCCACCCCCCGCGGGGTTCTTCGCGGGATCGCCCACTTGCCCAAAGAAGAAAACTGCCCCTGTTTGGTGCTGTGCCACGGCTTGACGGGCTGCGCCCATGAGCGCACGCTCATCGCCATCGCCCGCATGCTGGAACGCAATGGCATCGCTTGTCTGCGGCACGATTGCATCGGCAGCGGAGAAAGCGATGGCGCTTCTGCGGATGCCACCGCCGCCACCGAAGCGGAGGATACCGCAGCGGTGATCCGCTACGCCCAGTCCCTGCCGCAGGTGGATGCCAAACGGATCGCCGTGGGCGGTCATTCGCTGGGCGCGCTGGCGGCCGTGATGGCTGCGCAGGAGGGCGAAGCCGCCGCGCTGGTGCTGCTCAGCCCCGCGTTTTCCTGTTACCACGAGCTCATCCAGCTCCTCACCGGCCCCCAGCTGCATCGTTTTCTGGAGGAAGGCAAGTTGGACTTGGGCGGCTTTGAGATCTCCAAAGCCATGGTGGACGAACTGACCGATCTGGACGGCTACCGCATGACCTGCGATGCAGCGCTGCCCACGCTGCTGGTGCATGGCGAGCTGGACGGCGAATCGCCGGTTTATCACAGCATTCGCCTGAAAGACAAACTGGGCGATCTGGCCACGCTGAGGATCATTCCCGGCGTGCACCATTGCTACGAGACGGCCGGAGCGCAGGCAGCCGTCGCTGAAGAAGTGAGGAGCTTCCTTACCGAAGTTCTCATATAAAAAATTCAGGAGGACATGAAACATGAAAAAGGTATTGGCTTTGGTTCTGTGTGCAATGCTGATGCTCGCGAACGTTTCTGCGTTCGCTGAGAGCAGCGAGACAGTTCACCTGGAGTTCTTCAATATCAAACCCGAAGTGGTGGATATTCTGAACACCCTAATCGAAAAGTTCGAAGCGGAAAACCCCGGCATTGATGTGGAGCAGACGCAGGTGCCCGATGCCACCACCGTGCTGCAGACCCGTGCAGCCACCAACAAGCTGCCCGAGATCCTCACCTATTACGCCACTGATCCCCGCTATCAGGAAATGGCCAAGAACGGCATGCTGCTGGATCTGACCGACAAGGACGTTTTCTCCACCATCGACAGCGGCATGCTGCAGGACACCCTGTACGAAGGTAAGTCCTACATCCTGCCCATTTCCATGAACGCTGCCGGCGTGTTCTACAATGTGAAGATCTTCGAAGAAAACGGCATTGAAGTGCCCACCACTTACGAAGAGCTGATCGCCGTGTGCGAAAAGCTGAAGGCCGCCGGTATCACGCCCTTTGTGATGCACAACATGGACTGGCAGGCCAGCACCACTTGGTCCATGGTCGTGCTCAACTGCGTGGACAACTATGAGACCGTCAACAGCGCCATCTACAATGGCGAGGCCACTGTGACCGACTACCCCGGCTTTGAAGAATCCGCCCGCGAGTTCCTGGAGCTGAACCGCTATGCGCAGGAAGACACGCTGGGCACCAACTACGACCAAGCGCTGGACGCCTTTGCCAACGGCGAAGCGGCCATGCTCATTCAGGGCATCTGGATCATCCCCTCTGTGAAGTCGCTCAACCCCGAGTTTGAGTTCTCCTCCTTCCCGCTGCCCGCCAAGACCGGCAACCATATGCGCATCGGCTACCAGAACGACCTGGGCCTGTGCATCAGCTCCACCTGCGCCAACACCGAAGCGGCGCTCAAGTTCCTGCAGTTCATGGCGCGCGAGGACAGCGCGCAGTACTATGCCGATCTGGACGGCTCCGCCTCCTACATCACGGGCGTGGTTTCCGCTGTGGATGAGTCCAAGCCCATTCTCAGCTGCTTTGACAGCGCCGACAACATCGGCCTGTGGCCCGACCAGATGTGGGTGACTGGCACCTCCGATTATGTGACCAGCGCCTGCCAGCAGCTGCTGATCGACGAAGACATCCCCGCCTTCCTCGACACGCTGCAGAGCCTGTTTGTCGCTCAGTAATGAACGGGGAAAGCGCCGGAAGGGGAGAACCTTCCGGCGCTTTCGCTTTTCATCCGCCACCGGTTCCACTTCAAAAACGGAAGGAAAGGAACACTATGAACTTCATGAAGCGCTGGAAGCAGTCGGCCTATTTTCTGTTCACGCTGCCTGCCGTTCTGCTGTACATCATCTTCTTCGCCTTTCCGGTCGTCAGCGGCCTGTACTATTCGCTGACGGATTGGAACGGCATCAGCCCTGCCTTTCATTTTGTGGGGCTGCAAAACTATGCCAACATCTTCAAAGACAAGCTGACCATGGCTGCGGCAGGACGCACCTGCTGGTACACAATGGTGATGACCCTGCTGGTAACAGCGCTGGCCACGCTGCTGGCGGTATTGCTGAATCAGGAATTGAAGCTGCACAGCTTTTGGCGGGTCACCTACTTTTTCCCCGCCGTCATGTCCTCCATCACTGTCGGCCTGATCTTCAACCAGCTCTACTATCATGTGGTGCCGCTGGTCGGCAAGGCGCTGAACATTGCAGTGCTGTCCAAAAACCCGCTGTCCAACCGCTCGCTGGCCATGTGGGCCATCATGTTCATTCAGGTGTGGAAGGAAACGGCCATGCCCACTGTGCTGATCCTGGCCGGCATGCAGTCCATCTCCGCAGATATTTACGAAGCAGCCACCATTGATGGCGCCAGCCGCTGGCAGGCTTTCCGCCGCATCACCCTGCCGCTGGTGAAGCCCACCATCGGCGTGGCAGCGCTGATGAGCATCCGCTCCGGCCTGATGGTGTTCGACTATGTAAAGGCCACCACCAACGGCGGCCCAGCCAACGCCACCACCACCATTGCAGTATCCATTTACAAGCACGCCTTTACGGATATGAAATTTGCGTATTCATCGGCGGAATCCATCGTGATCTTCATCCTGATCATGCTGATCGCGCTGGTGCAGACCAAAATGGCTCAGGAGCGTGATTGAAGATGAAGAAAAGCAGAACGATCCTCAACGCGCTGACCTACCTGTTTTTGACCTTCGGCGTTCTGATGATCCTGTTCCCCATGTACATCACGGTGGTCACTTCCCTGAAAACGCCGGACGAGCTGTCCAGCAATTTCTTCGGGCTGCCCTCCTCCTTCTATCTGGGCAACTTTGACGAAGTTATCCACAAGGCGTATTTTGGCAACTTTGTGTTCAACTCGCTGTTCATCACGCTCTTTTCCCTGCTGGGCATCGGCATCTTCGTACCGCTGGTCTCCTATGCCATCGCCCGCAATTTCCGGCGCAAGTATTACCGGCTGATCTACTTCCTGTTTATCTCCGGCGCGTTTGTGCCCTTCACCGTGGTAATGGTGCCGCAGATCAAGCTGATGAGTTACCTGAACGCCATGAACATGTACGGTCTGGTGCTGCTGTATTGGGTGTTCGCTCTGTCCGAGGGCTGCCTGCTGACGGTGAGCTACGTCAACAGTATTCCCCGCGAGCTGGACGAGGCCGCCTTCATCGATGGCGCAGGCGTGGGGCGCACATTCTTCACCATCATCTACCCCATGATGAAGCCCATCGTATCGGCGGTGCTGATCATGGACGCCCTGTGGATCTGGAACGATTTCCAGCTGCCGCTGCTGATGCTCAACGCCAGCCAGGACATGTGGACGCTGCCGCTGTTTGAGTACAACTTCAAAACCAAGTATTCCACCAATTACACATTGGCCTTCGCTGCCTTCCTGCTCAGCTCACTGCCCATTCTGGTGTTCTACCTGCTGGCGCAGAAGCAGATCATCAACGGTTTGACCACCGGCGCAGTCAAATCCTGACCCGTTTATCTAAAGCAAAGAGCTTCTGTGCTCTCTGCTCAGGCCGGCGAAAAAGCTCGCTGCGCGATCTTTTCCGCCGAGGGAAAGCACTGTTTGCCTACTCGCCTACGACTCGCCGGGCGGCAAAGCCGGTCGATACGATCACACTTGGAGGGCTACGGCCCTCCAAACCTCCCATGGATGGTTAAGCAGAGAGCTTCCGCTCTTTGCTTTTTGTTTGCTTCTTTCGTTTTATCTGTAGTTGGCTTGCAAAACACGCCTTGACAATGCGGAAAGAATCGCATATAATACCCCCATCATCCAACGCGATGAAGGAAAGAGTAGCCTGACGAACGTTTTGCAGAGAGCGCCTGTATGCTGAAAGGGCGCAGGCGGGCGGCAGGGGAAGATGGCTCCGGAGCAGCGTCCCGAGGCCCTTGGGGCTAAGACGGCGACGGGAACCGCCCGTTATAGCGGCAGGCATTGATGGATGCCGTTTGAGGTTTCGCATTTTTGGCAAGCGGAACAAATGGAAGTGGTACCACGGGTATACCGCCCGTCTTCCGCGCACGCGGGAGACGGGCGTTTTGCTATGCAGACGCAAGTCAACATTCACATTTTTAGGAGGGGTTTACCAATGAAGAAGAACAAGGCGACCACGCTCACCCTGTGGATCTTTATCGGCCTGCTGGCCGGCATCGTGTTCGGCCTGCTGATGCCCGGCCGCTTCGAATGGGCGCTGCCCGTGATCGACCTGTGCAGCGGCCTGTACATGAACGCGCTGCGCATGATGATCTTCCCGCTGGTGTTCTGCTCGCTGGTGGTGGGCATCAAGGGCATCGGCAGCGTGTCCGCCACCGGGCGGATTGGCCTGCAGACGGTGCTGTACTTTGTAAGCACCACGCTGTTTGCCAGCCTGCTGGGCCTGTTCCTGCCGCAGGCCATGGGGCTGGGCAAGGGCGTCGTGATCGAAATGATGGATACCACCGTGGAAGCCACCAAATTTACCAGCCTGCTGGACACCGTCAAGAACCTCATCCCAGCCAACCCTGTCGCCTCCTTCGTCAACGGCGATATGCTGCAGGTGCTGGTCTTTGCCATCATCGTGGGCGTGGCCTGCGTGAGCCTGAAGGAAAAGGCTGAGCCCTTCTACAAAGTGGTGGAAGCGCTGGACGCCATCTGCGTGAAGATCATCTCCGTGGTCATGCACTTCACCCCTGTGGGCGTGTTCTGCTCCATCGCCTCTGTGATGTATGCCAACGGCATGAGCACCATCCTCGCGCTGGCCGGCGTGCTGGCGGCGCTGTACATCACCTTCATCCTGTATGTGCTCATCGTGTACGGCGGCATCGTGCAGGTGCTGGGCAAGTACCCGGCGCTCACGTTCTTCAAGAAGGTCATGCCGGCCGCGCTCAACGCCTTCGGCACCTGCTCCTCCTCCGCCACGCTGCCCATCAGCAAGCAGTGCGCAGATGATATGGACGTTCCCAACGAGATCTCCTCGCTGGCGCTCCCGCTGGGCGCTACCATCAACATGGACGCTGTGTCCATTCTGATGAGCTTCATGATCGTGTTCTTCGCCAACGCCTGCGGCGTGGAGGTGAACTTCGGCATGATGGTCACGGTCATGCTGGCCAACACGCTGCTGTCCATCGGCTGCCCCGGCGTGCCCGGCGGCGCTATCGCCTGCTTCGCCGCGCTGAGCAGCATCGCCGGTCTGCCCGCGGGCATCATGGGCGTGTACATTTCCATCAACACGCTGTGCGACATGGGCGCTACCTGCTGCAATGTGCTGGGCGACATCGCCTGCTCCGTGGCCATGAAGCGCACCTGCAAGCTGGATAAGCACGATCACCCCAACGCATAACATTTCCCGAAGGAGGCGCCGGGCTTTGAACAAGGATAACTTCGTACAGACCGCATACAACACGCCGTTTATTCTCAACCGTGCAGACCCCTACATCCTGCACGAGGGCGGCAAATACTACTTCACCGCTTCCGTACCCGCCTATGACTGCGTGGTGCTGCGCTGCGCCGACACGCTGGAGGGGCTGCGCAGCGCGCCCGAAAAGGAGCTGTGGCACGCGCATGAAACCGGCGTGATGAGCAAGCATATCTGGGCGCCGGAGATCCACCGGATCGACGGAAAGTGGTATGTGTACTTCGCCGCCGGGGAGAAGGAGGACGTGTGGAAGATCCGCCCGTGGATGCTGGAATGCACCGGCGACGATCCCATGCAGGACGCGTGGCAGGAAGCCGGTATGCTGGAAGCCGTGGATGATTTCACCTTTCAGGATTTCTCGCTGGACATGACCACCCATGTGGTCGGCGGCAGCCGCTACTGCGTGTGGGCGGAAAAGGTGAGCGTTGGCAAGAAAATCTCCAACCTGTACATTGCCCGGATGGACGGCGCCAAGAAATTCACTACCCCGCAGATGCTGCTCACCGCTCCCTCCTACGACTGGGAGCGCGTGGGCTTCTGGGTGAACGAAGGCCCCGCCTTCATCGAGCACGACGGCAAGCTGTTCATGACTTTCTCCGCCAGCAGCACCGGCCCGGCGTACTGCATGGGACTGCTCTGGGCGGACGCGGATGCCGACCTGATGGACATTTCCAACTGGCACAAGCTGAACCGCCCCGTGCTGGCCACCAGCGTGGAAAAGGGCCTGTACGGGCCGGGACACAACTCCTTCTTCTGCGATGACGAGGGTAACGCCTACATGGCCTACCACGCCCGCCAGTATGACGAGATCATCGGCGATTCCCTCTATGACATCAACCGCCACACCTATGTGATGAAGGTAACGTGGCAGGACGGCATGCCGGTGTTCGACTACGAAAACCAGCTGTTCCAATAAAAACAGCATACCAAAACAGGCCGGTTCCAGATCATGACTTCTGGAACCGGCCTGTTTGAATATAGTAATGGTTTGAATATGGAATGAAGAGATCGTACTCAGGCTTTCGTGCCGCAGTTCGGGCAGAACTTCACGCCCGCCGCCAGCTTTTCGCCGCAGCCGGTGCAGAACTTTTCTGCGCTCGCCTGCTGCGCGCCGCACTCAGGGCAGAACTTGGCCGTCTGCGCGATGGCCGCGCCGCAGGCCGTGCAGCTCTTCTGCGCCGCAGCCGGTGCGGCAGGCGCGGCAGCGGGAGCCGCCTGCTGGGGCTGCACAGCGCCCATGCTCTGGGTGAACATCTGTCCCATCATGGCCGCAGCGCCCATGCCCACGCCCATGCCGGCCATGCTGTTGCCGCTCTGGTTGTTGGCGGCCTCGCGCATGGCTTCCGCAGCTTGGTACTGGGTGTACTTGTTCAGGTCGCCCACCACGCCCATAGAGGTGCGCTTGTCCATCGCCTTTTCCACTTCTTCGGGCAGGCTGATGTTTTCGATCACGAACTCGCACAGCGTCAGGCCCATGGCCTCCACACGGGGGTTGAGGGTCTGCAGGGCGTACTGCGCCAGCTCGGTATAATTGGCCGCCAGATCCAGCGCGGGGATCTTGCTCTGCGCCACAGCGTCGCTCAGGCCGCTGACCACGATAGACTTGATCTGTCCCTGCACGCCGTCCACCGTGAACAGCGAACTGGTGCCGAACACTTCCTTCATGAACACGGCGGGATCCTTCACGCGGAAGGAATAGGTGCCGAACGCGCGCAGACGCACCATGCCGAATTCAGCATCGCGCATCATCACCGGGTTGGCGGTGCCCCATTTGCAGTCGGTGAACTGACGGGTGTTGACAAAATACAGGTCGCTCTTGAAGGGCGATTTGAAGCCATACTTCCACGCCTTCAGCTTGGTCATCACGGGCATGTTCTGGGTGGACAGCTCGTAGCGGCCGGGGCCGAACACATCGGCCAGCTGGCCCTCGTTCACAAACACGGCGGCCTGACTTTCGCGCACAGTCAGCTGCGCGCCCATCATGATCTCCTTGCCGTTCATATCATAACGGGATACCATGGTGTTGCGGCTGTCGTCCGTCCATTCGATCACGTCGATCAGCTGACTGGTCACCAGATTCTTGAAAAATTCCATAGATGGCTTCCTCCTTTTCTGCCCTGCCGGATCAGCAGTCTGTGTGTTCAGCCGCAAAGGCTTCCAGCCCCGGCACGCGGCGTACCTCCAGCACTTTCATGCGCAGCCCCAAGTAATGGTCGATCTGCTCCAGCGTTTCCTGCACATAGTTAAACACGGCGTTTTCGCTGATGCCCTCCGCACCGGCGGGGTAGCACAGCACCCGCACTTCCTCCTGCGAAAGCACCGCCACATGCATCAGCATATGGCCGTGCTCGTAGCCGAAGAAATTGCGCAGCGCCATCTCCAGCCGCTCGCTGCCGTAATGCCAGCGCTCGGACAGGAAGTCGTCCTCCTCCGGCAGCTCCAGCCGGGCCAGCACGCAGGGCACGTTCAGCTGCTCCCTGCAGCGGTACAGCCGCAGCTGGCGGCGCATCTCGGGCGCATCGGGGGCCATGCCGCCGATCACCTTTCTCATCCAGCGTTCGCGCTGCTGCTGCAGACGGTATGCATCGTCGTAAATGTCGTTGCTGTCGTCGGCGTTCAGGCGGCTGAGCAGCATGCCCAGCTCCTGCAGGATCGCGCGCTGTTCTTCCTGAGAATCCGCAATTTCAAAAATTGGCTTGTTCGGGTAATTCTCTTCCAAGTAAGCAAACAGTCCATCAACTTCGGGCGATGGATCCACGGCGATCGCATCGGCATGATGCTTGCCCAGCGACTCCTCCGCCTCCTGCGGATTCTGACAGATGCGGGGACGCTTGAAGCCCATCGCTTCCCATCCCTCCATGGCGGCGAGCCGATCCCTCGTGTTCTGGTTTGCAGAGACGATTAACAGCCTGTACACTCATTTACCTCCATAGCCGTTTGGAAATCCTATCTGGAATCCTATCTATTATACAATGTAACCATCAAAAATTCAATGCTTGGCAGATTTTGCACCAAAAAGTTCACAGCGCCAGCCAGCCGTCCTGCCACACCAGCCGCGACACGCCGTTGAAGCGCCGCAGCGCGTCCAGCGCATCCTCCAGCGCCCACAGGAAGCGGTTGTTCACCTTCATCTCCGCCTCCGGCCAGAAATGACGGATGATCAGCGCGTCCTGCGCACGGTCGCACACGGGCTCCACCCGCCCGGCAAAGCCCTCGTTCCACACCACGGGCAGCACATAATAGCCGTAGCGCCGCTGGTTTTCCGGCGTGTAGATCTCCCATTTGTAATCAAAGCCGAACAGCTCGGCGATCAGCCGGCGGTCCCACAGCATGCAGTCCAGCGGGGGCAGCAGCTTCACCTGCCGCTGCGGCGTGTGCGGCTGCTGACACTGCGCCAGCAGCGGCCAGTCCTCCCGCAGCACAAACAACGGGCGGCTCACGCCCTCCACCTCCACCGGTGCCAGCACGCCCAGCCGCATCAGTGCGCCGAACACCTCGGCGCGCGCCTGCGCGTTCAGCCCGTCCACGCCCAGCCACGCGTCGCTGGGGCCGTCCCACAGCATGCCCACCGCGCCCACGCGGCGCATCACCTGCCACATCTGCCGCTGGCGCTCGTTGGCAAAGGGATCGGGCGCGCTGAGCAGTTCCGGCGGCAGGCAGTCCGCGGCCAGTGCGTAGCTTTTCACATTGCCCGTTTGGTGGTGGATGACCAGATCGCCGCGGAAATACAGGGTCTCCAGCGCCGCCCGCCCCAGCGACGCGGCGTCCCACGGCCAGTCCGCCTGCTGCTTCATGGCCAGCTCCTGCGCGGTCAGGCTGCCCTTTTCGTGCACCAGCGCCAGCACCTGCTGCGCCACGGCCTCCACTGCCTCGCGCGAGCGGGAGGCGCGGCGGAAGTTTTCGCGCAGGAAGTTCAGGCTGGGCCAGTCCTCCCGCAGCATGATGCACATGTTCTTGTCGAAAAAGTCGATCAGGGTGCGGTCGGTATAGAGCAGCTCCTGCAGCATCTCCCGGGTAAAATCCTTCACGCGTGCCAGCAGCGCCAGCTCATGGCTGCGCCCGCACACATCCACCGGATCGAACTGCACGCATCCGGCCTGCTGCACATAGTCCAGCACGCCGTCCTTGCCGCGCAGCCCGCTCGCCCCCAGCAGCCCGTTCTTGCGCAGCAGGAAGCGGCAGGCCTGCGCCTTCTGGATCCTCAGCACGCCCCACGCCTCCCGTTCATGTTTGTAAAATTCATCATACACTTTGGGCGAATGTTCGTCAACGGCAATTTGCTGCTTGCGCGCAGTCAAGTCCCTCCCTTGACAGGCGCTGCGGTTGCGCCTATACTGACAGCATACTGGTATCGTTCGTTCACAGGTTCATCTTGCTTCATGAAGGAGGGCGATTTTCATGCTTCGTCAGTCAGCGTTCACAGGCAGCCAGCGTCTGCTCAAAGGCGCCCTGCACTGCCACACCACCCGTTCCGACGGCCAATGCACGCCGGAGGAAGTCATTGCCCTGCACGAGCAGAACGGTTACGACTTCTTAGCCATCACCGATCACCGCATGTACAACTACCGCAACTTCGTGCCCGGCAGCCGCCTCACCATCCTGCCCGGCATGGAGATGGACGCCAACATCACGCCCGTGCATCCTGTGCACTGCTTTCACAGCGTGTGGCTGGGGCGTGAGCAGCCGAACAACCCCTACCTGCAGGACGAGACCTTCCCCCGCGGCGAAGTGGCCGATCAGCACGAATTCCAGAAGCTGCTGGACGAAGCACACCAAAAAGGGCAGCTCACCTTCTACTGCCACCCCCAGTGGAGCGGCACCTTCACCCGCGAGTTTGAACAGATGCAGGGCATCTTCGCCATGGAGCTGCGCAACAGCGGCTGCGCGCAGGACAACGCGGTGGATGTGAACAACGGCTGGATCTGGGATGAGCTGCTCATGCAGGGCAAGCGCATCTTCGGCGTGGCCGTGGATGACGGCCATCTGCCGCGCCATCACTGCAAGGCATGGGTGCGCGTGAATGCCGACAACCGTGTGGACAGCATTCTAGACGCGCTGCGGCAGGGTGCGTTCTACGCCTCCACCGGCCCGGAGATCTACGATTTCTGGATCGATGACGACCAGCAGGCCCATGTGAAGTGCTCGCCCTGCGCATCGGTGCATTTCTACTGCGCCGCGTCCGTGCTGCGCAAACAGACCAGCGAGGACGGCAACCCCCTGACCGAGGCCACCCTGCACTGCCGCGTGCCGGAGCTCTTCCCCTATCTGCGGGTCGAAGTGACCGACCAGCAGGGCAACGTAGCGTGGAGCAACCCCATTTTCCTGCAAAAATGAACCGCCATCCCCCAACGGTCTGCCGTCGGCAGACCGTTTCTGCAAGAGGTGAACCCATGAAAACCATCGCCGTGATCGATGACGACCCCGCCATTGGCAACCTGCTGGAGGAAGTGCTGCGCGGTGCAGGCTACCGCGTGCTGCGCGCCTATTCCGGCACGGAGGCCGTTTATCTGCTCGCCCAGCACCAGCCGGATCTGGTGCTGCTGGATCTGATGCTGCCCGGTTTGTCCGGCAAAGAGCTGCTGCCGCAGGTGAAGGGCGCGCCCGTCATCGTGGTCAGCGCCAAAGCCGGCGTGCAGGACAAGGTGGATCTGCTCACCGGCGGCGCGGCAGACTACATCACCAAGCCTTTTCACACGGAAGAGCTGCTGGCGCGCGTGGCCGCCAATCTGCGCAAAGCCGCCAGCCCCGCGCAGGAGGAGGTGCTGACCGTCGGCGGGCTGCGGCTCAGCACCGCTTCGCACGCGGTGAGCGCGGAGGGCGTTCCCGTCCGCCTCACCCGCACGGAGTACGCCATTCTGAAGCTGCTGATGCAGAACCCGCATCAGGTGGCGGCGCGCTCGGTCATTCTGGACCGCATCAGCGCCGACACGCCGGACTGCACGGACAGCTCACTGCGCCAGCACATCAGCAATCTGCGCAAAAAGCTGCGCGAGGCTGGCGGCCGGGAATACATCGAGGCCGTCTGGGGCATCGGCTTCCGGCTGATCTCTTGTCAGTTTCTTGACACTTTTCTTGACAGCTTTCTTGACATTCGCGCCGTACAATAAGCCTCATCAAAGCAAAGGAGGCTTGAAACCTTGGATTACGTTCTTCAAACCGATGGCCTGTGCAAGCGCTACGGCCATTTCAACGCCCTCAACGGCCTGAACATGCATGTGCCCAAGGGGGCCATCTACGGCTTCGTGGGCGAAAACGGGGCGGGCAAAACCACACTCATCCGCCTTATCTGCGGCCTGCAGTCGCCCACATCCGGCAGCTATTCGCTCTACGGCATCTCCAGCTCCAGCGGCGGCATCGGCCGGGCGCGTCGCCGCATGGGCGCGGTGGTGGAGACCCCATCGATCTATATGGACATGACAGCGGAAGACAACCTGAAGCAGCAGTATCTGGTGCTGGGTCTTCCATCCTATGACGGCATTGCCGAGCTGCTGCGGCTGGTCGGGCTGGAAAACACGGGCCGGAAGAAGGCCAAAAACTTTTCGCTGGGCATGAAGCAGCGGCTGGGCATCGCCATCGCGCTGGCGGGCGACCCCGATTTTCTGGTCTTGGACGAGCCGATCAACGGCCTTGATCCGCAGGGCATCGTGGAAATACGCGAGCTGATCCTGAAGCTGAACCGCGAGAGGCAGATCACCGTGCTGATCTCCAGCCACATTCTGGACGAGCTTGCCCGGCTGGCCACACACTACGGCATCATCGACGGCGGGCGGATGGTGCGGGAGCTGAGCGCAGCGGAGCTGGAAGCGGCCTGCCGCAAATGCGTGCGCATCGAAGTGAGCGATACCGCCGCGCTGGCGCGCGTGCTGGACAGCATGCAGCTGGAATACAAAATGCTTTCCGCCGCCACGGCTGATATTTACGGCGATGTAGCCTTCACGCCCCTCGCCATGGCGCTGGCCCGCGAAAACTGCGAAGTGCTGTCCATGCACGAAAAGGATGAAAGCTTGGAAAGCTACTACATTTCTCTGGTGGGAGGTGGACAGAATGCGTAAGCTGCTCTCCGCCAACTGCCACGCTCTTTGCAAAAACAAGCTGTTCTGGATCGAGCTGATCTGCTGCGCCCTGTTTGCAGGCTGGATCATGCTTATCAATTACTCGCCGAAAATCCAATCTTCCGCTGATGCTTTGCATTTGGAGGATTCCTTCTTCACGATGTACCAATCCCTGTGCATCATTCTGGCCGCCGCCATCAGCCTGATCACCGGCACGGAATATACCGATGGGACGATCCGCAACAAGCTGATCGTCGGTCATTCCCGGGCTGATATCTATTTTTCCATTCTGCTTACCAACCTTGGGGCCTGCCTCGCCGCGATCGCCGTGCACGGGATCTGCAGCTTCGGCGTCGGTTTCTTCCTGTTTGGAGCTTTCACGCTTCCGGCGGGGCAGGTGGCCGTTGCCATTCTGTGCGCAGCGCTGGCCAATCTGGTGTTCACAGCGCTGTTTGCGGCGGTCGCGTTGAACTGCTCCAACCGTTCCGTCACGGCGGTCGTTTCCCTGCTGCTGACGCTTTTCATCCTCTTTGCGGCCAGCTATGTGGGCAACCGGCTTTCCGAGCCGGAAATGACCTATGACAGCCTTGTCATTACGGAAAACGGTTTTCAGTACGGCGATCTGATCCAGAATCCCAACTACGTCTCCGGCTTCACGCGCAGCGTGTTCGCATTCCTCTATGACCTGCTGCCCGCCGGACAGCTCATCCAGATCTATTCGCTCGAGCTGGCGCACTGGCCGCAGTGGATCGTGATGTCCGTCCTGCTGTTTGCAGCCATCACGGCGATCGGCTTTTCCCTTTTCCGCAAAAAGGACATTCGATAAACAGGAGCATCTATGGAACCACTGCTGTTTGGCGTCATCAGCGCGCTGCTGCTCGCCCTTCTTGTGCTGCTTGCCAAGGTGTGCTTGCTGCGCAAAGCCGCGCGGGAAATGGCCGAAGCCTTCCGCGACAAGCTGACGACGGACACCAACACCCTGATCAGCCTGTCCTGCCGGGATCCCGCCATGCGAAAGCTGGCCAGCGAGATCAACGCAGAGCTGCGCCTGCTGCGCAGCGAACGCCACCGCTACCAGCAGGGCGACCAAGAGCTGAAAAACGCCGTCACCAACATCTCGCACGATCTGCGCACGTCGCTCACAGCCATCTGCGGCTATCTGGAACTGCTGGAAAAGGAACCGCAGACCGAAGCGGCGCAGCGGTATCTGACCATTATGGGCGAGCGCGCACAGGCCATGAAGCGCCTGACGGAGGAACTGTTCCGCTACTCCATAATCTTAGCCGCTACAGACGCACCCGCGCCCGAAAGCGTGTGCCTGAACGGCGTGCTGGAGGAAGCCGTGGCCGCGCAGTACACGCAGCTGTGCAGCCGCAGCATCACGCCGGAGATCCATCTGCCCGAAGCCCCTGTCATGCGCCGCCTGAACCGCGATGCGCTGTCCCGCATCTTCGGCAACCTGATCGCCAATGCCGCGCGCTATTCGGACGGCGACCTGTGCATCCGCCTGTGCGAGGACGGCACAGCGGCCTTTTCCAACACCGCGTCCGCGCTGGACGAGGTGCAGGTGGGGCGGCTGTTCGATCGCTTCTACACGGTGGAATCCGCCCACCGCTCCACCGGGCTTGGGCTGGCCATCGCCAAGAACCTCACCGAGCAGATGGGCGGCGAGATCCGCGCCTCCTACGCAAGCGGCGTTCTGACGATCACCGTCGCCTTCCGCACCTGACACGCAAGCAAGCCCCCGCATCAGAAAAGCTCTGATGCGGGGGCTCCAGACCGTTGACAAACGCCATGTTTCCAAGAGAAAGCATGGCGTTTTAGTATGCGGAAAGAATCCCAAAGAAGAAGCAAAC
>CAZDEF010000034.1:0-27039 GCA_964504385.1 uncultured Oscillospiraceae bacterium | reverse complement strand
GCAGGGCAAGGCGCTGGACGAGATCAGCGTGAGCGATCTGCCCTTCACCGTGGAATACCGCGCGCCGCTGACCACGCCGTGGTATGTGGAGTTCCTGCCGTTCATCATCATGCTGGTCATCACCTTCGGGCTGTGGTATTTCGTCATGGCGCGTCAGGGCGGCGGCAACAGCAAGGTGATGAACTTTGGCAAGAGCCGCGCCCGCGTGCAGGAGCCCGGCAAGAACAAGGTGACTTTTGCCGACGTAGCCGGCTGCAAGGAAGAGAAGGAAGAACTTCAGGAAATGGTGGATTTCCTGAAGAATCCCAAAGCCTACACCGAAATGGGCGCGCGCATTCCCAAGGGCGTGTTGCTGGTGGGTCCTCCCGGCACGGGTAAAACGCTGCTGGCCAAGGCCGTGGCCGGTGAGGCCAATGCGCCGTTCTTCTCCATTTCCGGTTCCGACTTTGTGGAAATGTTCGTGGGCGTGGGCGCGAGCCGCGTGCGCGATCTGTTCGATCAGGCCAAGAAATCCGCGCCTTCCATCGTTTTTATCGATGAGATCGACGCGGTGGGCCGTCATCGCGGCGCCGGTCTGGGCGGCGGCCACGATGAGCGCGAGCAGACCCTGAACCAGCTGCTGGTGGAAATGGACGGCTTCAGCATGAACGAAGGCGTCATTGTGATGGCCGCGACCAACCGCCGCGACATTCTCGACCCCGCGCTGCTGCGTCCCGGCCGCTTTGACCGGCAGGTGACCGTGAACTATCCCGATCTGGAAGGCCGCGTGGAGATCCTGAAGGTGCACAGCCGCGGCAAAAAGCTGGACAGTGATGTGGATCTGGAGAACATTGCCAAGCGCATGCCCTTCTCCAGCGGCGCAGATCTGGAAAACGTGATGAACGAAGGCGCGCTGCTGGCCGTGCGGCGCAAGAAGAAGGTCGTCAGCCAGCAGGAGCTGGTGGACGCCGTGAGCCGCGTGCAGATGGGCCCTGAAAAGCGCAGCCACAAGGTAACGGAAAAAGACCGCAAGCTCACCGCTTATCACGAGGCGGGCCACGCTGTGATCGCCAATCTGCTGCCCGACTGCGATGATGTTCACTTGGTCACCATCGTGCCGCGCGGACAGGCCGGCGGCTACACCCTCAGTCTGCCCAACGAGGAAAACGACGGCTACCGCCGCAACGAGCTGATCAGCCGCATCACCATGGCGCTGGGCGGCCACGCGGCTGAGCGCATCGCGCTGGAGGATATCTCCACCGGCGCCAGCAGCGATATCAAGCGCGCCACCGAGATCGCCCGCAGCATGATCACCAAATGGGGCATGAGCGACGCGATCGGCACCATGTATCTGGGCAGCGATCAGGAAGTGTTCGTGGGCATGGAATTCGGCCAGACCCGCGAATACAGTGAGCAGTTCGCCGCCACCATCGATACCGAGGTGAAGCGCCTCATCGATATCTGCTACCAGCGCGCCTGTGAGCTGCTGACCGAAAACCGCGACAAGCTCACCGCCGTGGCGGAAGCGTTGCTGGATCGCGACACACTGAACCGCAAGGAGTTTGAAATGGTCATGGCTGGCGAGGAGCTGCCGCCCAAGACCGAGGCCGAGCAGCTCCAGCCTTCCGCCGACGCGCAGGCCGAACCCACCCCCACCCCCGAAACGGACGGCGCGGCTATGCCCGCCGTGGATGTGGGCGATGCGGATGAGGATTCGCCCTTCATCGAGCCCGGAGACGAAAACAAGTGACGCCGCGGCTGAACGCCGCCGCAGGAAGGGCAGCCCGCGCAGCAGCACAGGGTTGCCCTTTGCATGCTCGAACGGTGGATCTGCATGTGCACAGCACCTGTTCCGATGGGGTGAAAACCCCTGAGGAGCTGTGCCGGACGGCGCAGAAGACCGGTGTGGAAGTGCTGGCGCTGTGCGACCACGACAGTGCAGACGGCGTTCCGCGCATGCAGCAGGCCCTTCAGGGCAGCGCCGTGACCCTTGTGCCGGGGGTGGAGATCTCCACCGGGCAGGGCGGCGGCACGCACATTCTGTGCTATGGCCCGGGCGTGCTCAGTCCTCAGATGCAGCGTTTTCTACACGAGATGGCGCAGGAGCGCATCCGGCGCGCCGATGAAATGATCCGCCTGCTGGCAAGGGCTGGCGCGGTCATCCCTCAGGAGCGGCGCGAAGCGCTTCTGGCCTCGCCCAGTGTGGGCCGCCCGCATATTGCGCGGGCGCTGGTGGAGGCGGGGGCCGTCCATACGGTCAAACAGGCCTTTGACCGCTACCTTGCGCAGGGCCGCCCGGCCTATGTGCCGCGTCGGCTGCTGCCCACTGCGCAGACGGTGGAGGCCCTCAGCCGCATGCATGTGCTGCCCGTGCTGGCTCATCCCGTGCGCCTTGGGCTGGAGCACACCGCGCTGCACGCGCTCGTCGCTTCGCTTCGGGAAGCGGGGCTGCGCGGCATGGAGGCGTGGCACCCCTCCGCCTCCGCCAGATCCGCCGCGCAGATGGACGCGCTGGCGCGGGAACAGAAGCTGCTGGTGACCGGCGGCAGCGACTATCACGGCGAACCCGGCAGTACCGTGCAGATGGGACGCCTGCCTTCCGGATGGGAACGCAGGAGCGACGATGTGCAGCAGCTCTTGCAGAGCCTTTCCGCCATGACAACGACCAAAGGAGCCACCAACCATGTATAGTCAGGGATACCGCCCGCCCCAACCCGGCGCGCCTTACCAGCCCCAGCAGAACAACTGGTACGCGCCGCCGCCTCAGCCCCAGCAGAAGCGCACTGCCGGCCGGCCGCCGCAGAAGCCGCCCCGAAAGCGCAAGAAGCGCAGCTTCAAGTGGCAGCTCATCAAGCTGGCGCTGGTGCTCGTTCTGTTCGGAGGCATCGCTGCGGGCGCATACATCTGGAAAACGCAGAGCGATGTACGCCCCTATATGAGCGTTTTTCTGGACAATGTGAGCGTAGACGGCATCGACCTGAGCGGCAAGACATGGGCCGAAGGCAGCCAGCTGGTGTGGGAGCAGGTGAACCAGAAACAAAACGGCTGGTATGTGCGCCTGCGCAATGCCCATGGTGATTACAAGGACATCACCGCGCAAACGCTGGGCATCTCCTTCGACCCCACCGCCGCGCTGGAAGCCGCGTGGGCCGTCGGCCACGATACCACCAAGAACATCTTTGCCCTCAAGGATGATATCGAGTTGGCGAAGGCGACCGGCAACAGCTTCTTCAGCGCCGAGCAGAGCGCCGACACCACCCCCATCGACACCATCCTGAGCACGCTGGAAAACGCAGCCTACCGCGCGCCCACCGATGCCTACCTGATCTCCTTCAACCCGGATGATTCCGCCCATCCCTTCACCTATCAGCAGGAGACCTACGGCCAGCGGCTGAATACGCAAGCCGTGCGCGAGCAGATCCTGCAAATGGTGCAGAATCTGGAAAGCGGCGAGATCCTGCTGGAAACGGAGACGATCTATCCCACCGTGACGGTGGCGGAGCTGTCCAAGAATGTGGAGCTGCTCAACACCTCCGTAACGCCCATCTCTTCTTCATCCACCGAGGACCGCACGCAGAACATCCGCACCGCGTTTGCCAAGATCAACGGCATGGTGCTGGAAAACGGCAAGAAGTTTTCCTTCAACACCACCGTGGGCCGCCGCTCGCTGGAAAACGGCTTTCTGCCCGCTGTGGAATATGTGTACGGTGCGGAGACCATGGGCATCGGCGGCGGCGTGTGTCAGGCTTCCACCACCATCTATCTGGCGGCCGTGCAAAGCGGCATGACCATCCTCAACCGCGAACCGCACTCCAAGGCCGTCAGCTACACGGAGCTGGGCAAGGACGCCACCGTGAGCGATACGCGCGGCCGTGAGATCGACTTTACCTTCCGCAATGATTCCGGCAGCCCTATCTACATCGCTGCGCATGTCATCACCAGCCCCACCAGCCGGCGCAAGCTCATGTGCGAGGTGCGCATCTACGGCAGATCGCTGGAGGGCAAGAGCTACAAGCTGGAAACCCAGACCGTACAGACCCTCACCAAGCCCGCCGAGCCCATCATGAAGGAAGACACCGACCACAGCTACGTTACCTACATCGACGAAACGCACACCGTCAAGGGGCGGGACGGCTATGTGGTGGACGCATATCTGGTCACCTATGAAAACGGTGTGGAGACCGCCCGCAACAAGGTCAGCACCGATACCTATCCCGCCAAAGCGGATACCGTCTACTATGGTACACAGCTTCGTACAGGGGGAGTCTGATTGAAAACAACGCTTGGTTCCATCCGCAGAGCCGATGAAGAGTACCACATGATCCAACCCGGCGACAAGGTAGCCGTGGGCGTAAGCGGCGGCAAGGACAGCCTGCTGCTGCTCAAGGCCATGTCGCTGTACCGCATGGTGCGCCATCAGGATTTTGACCTGTGCGCCGTTATGCTGACCACCGGCAAGGAAAAGCCGGACACTTCGAAGATCGAGGCAATGGCGGAGGAGCTGCACGTCCCGCTGATGGTGCGGCACACCGAGCTGTATGAGATCCTGTTTGAAATCCGCAAGGATCCCAACCCCTGCGCGCTGTGCGCCAAGATGCGCCGCGCCATGCTGTGCGACGCCTGCAAGGACATGGGCGCCAACAAGCTGGCGCTTGGGCATCACCGCGATGACGCGCTGGAAACGTTGCTGATGTCGCTGCTGTATGAGGGCCGCATCCACACCTTCCATCCGTGCAGCTACATGAGCCGCAGCCAGCTCACCGTGATCCGCCCCATGGTGTTCCTGCCGGAAAAGCACGTCATTCACATGCAGAGAGTGCTGGACCTTCCAGTGATGGACAAATCCTGCCCGGCAGACGGGCACACCAAGCGGCAGGAAATGAAGGAGCTGCTGGACGATCTGTGCCGCCGCTATCCCACAGCGCGAGAGATGATGCTGCGGGGACTGCGCAATCATCACCAGTACGGCCTGTGGTCGCCCGCCGATGCCACCCGCGACGTGCGCGGCTCCAGCCACAGCAAAGGAGAACGACCCGATGCCTGAAACCAACCAAGCCATGGTGGAGAGGCTCGCCCAAACGGTCGCCCGCGAGGGCGGCCGTGTTTATTATGTGGGCGGCTATGTGCGCGACCGCCTGATGGGGCGCAAAAACAAGGATCTGGATATCGAGGTGCATGGCGTAACGCCCGCGCAGCTGGAAGCCATTCTGGATACGCTGGGCAAGCGCATGCAGATCGGGGAGAGCTTCGGCGTATACGCGCTCAAAGGCTACGATGTGGATATCGCCATGCCGCGCTGCGAAAACGCCACCGGACGCGGCCACCGCGATTTTGCCGTCAGCGTAGATCCGTTCATCGGCACGCGCAAGGCCGCCATGCGGCGTGATTTCACCATCAACGCCATGATGGAGGACGTGCTGACAGGCGAGATCATCGACCCCTTCGGCGGACAGGAGGATCTGCGCCGCGGCGTCATCCGCCATGTGAACGATGCTTCCTTTGCCGAGGATCCGCTGCGCGTGCTGCGCGGGGCGCAGTTTGCCGCGCGCTTCCGCTTCGCCATTGCGCCGCAGACCCTCTCGCTCTGCCGGATGATGGATCTGAGCACGCTGTCGCGCGAGCGTGTGGAGGGCGAGCTGAAAAAGGCGCTGCTCAAGGCGGAGCAGCCGTCCGTTTTCTGGCGCGAGATGCGGGATATGCATCAGCTGGATGTTTGGTTCCCGGAGCTGAAGGCCTTGATCGGGCTGGAGCAAAGCCCGGCCTTTCACCCGGAGGGCGATGTGTGGACGCACACCCTGTGCGTGCTGGACGAGGCGGCAGCGCTGCGCAGCCGCGCGGTGCTGCCCTTTGCCTTCATGCTGTCCGCCCTGTGCCACGACGTGGGCAAGGCTGTCACCACCGAGGAGATCAACGGTGTGATCCACGCCTACCGCCACGAGACGGAGGGGCTTCCGCTGGCAGAGGCGCTGCTCACCCGCCTGACAGGCGAAAAAAAGCTGATCGCTTATGTGCTGAACATGGTGGAAAACCACATGCGCCCCAACACCATGGCCTACCACCAGAGCAGCCGGAAGGCCACCAACCGTCTCTTTGACGAATCGGTCGAGCCCGGAGACCTGATCCTGCTGGCCATGGCAGATGCGCGCGGCACCGGCACCTATGTGTCCGAGCACTCCTCCGAGCCGTTCCTCCTCCAGCGGCTGGCCGCCTATCGCGAGCTGATGCAGCGTCCCGCTGTGATGGGGCGCGACCTGATCGCAGCAGGGCTGAAGCCGGACAGCCGTTTCAGCGATCTGCTGGCCTATGCGCACAAGCTGCATCTGGCCGGCGTGCCCAAGGAGCCCGCCCTGCGTCAAACGCTGAGTTATGCGCGCACACTTGATAAAAACCTTTGACAAACGCCTTATCGCACAGTATGATAAAGAAAAAGGCCATCCGACGGATGGCTATTGTGATGAGGTGACAACATGAATATTCAGGAGTTTACGTTCCCATCGTTCAATGGACGCAGCGAGATCCAAGCGTGGATGTGCCTGCCGGAGAGCGAACCCGTGGGCATCGTGCAGATCGTGCACGGTCTGGGCTGTCATTCCGGCCGCTACCGCTACATGGCGCAAAAGCTGAGCGAAGCCGGTTTTGTGGTCTGTGCGGACGACCACGCCGGCCATGGCAAGACCGCCCGGGAGGATCATGCCAGCTTCGGCTACCCCGGCGACAAGGGCTTCATGACCTTTGTGCATGACGAGCACACCCTGCGCCAGAAGGTGCAGGCTCTGTATCCTCAGCTGCCGTACATGATATTCGGCCACAGCATGGGCTCCATCATCGGCCGCGCCTATACCGCCGTGTACCGCGATGAACCGCTGAAGGCGCTGGTGCTGTGCGGCGTGTGCCAGCAGCTGTCCGGCGCGGAAACGCTGATCCGCTGCGAAGAACTGCCCAGCTTGATCGCCGAAGGCACGGGGCCGGATCTGGAGCTGGGCGCCAAGTACTTCAACGTGCTGCTGGGATCGGCCAACGAACGCTTCCCGGATGAGGACGCGCTGGCATGGCTGTGCGTGGACACGAGCGTACGCGAGGACTATGCCGCCGACCAGCTCAACTGCCTCAACGGCACCACCCTGCAAATGATGTACGACTTTGGCGAAATGTACCGCTTCACCATCGATCCGGACAACATGGCCAAGATCCCCACCTGCACTCCCCTGCTGCTGCTGGCGGGCGATCAGGATCCCTGCGGCAATTACGGCGAGGGATTGTATCAGGCAGCCAACCAGTTCGTGGCCAGCGGCCATCAGGTCAGGACCATCGCCTACAGCGGCCATCGCCACGAGATCCACAATAACCACCAGATCCGCGATCAGGTCATCGGCGAAGTGGCCCGTTTCTTCCTCTCCGCCCTTCGCTGATCCTTCCCCCGCGCCCGCCGCAGCCCAGCGCCGCGGCGGGCGTTTTTTGCCTTTGATGTAAATCTTCAGGCCATCGAAAAAGATTTTCCGCCGCTGGGCGATACGATCACACCTAGAGATCTTCGGCCCTTCCAACCATCCACGGGTGGTTTTTCGGCAAGCTGAAATCTTGTGTGCCCGACAATTTTTGTGTTATAATAAAGTGTTGCATTTTATGCATGCAGCACTTTTCATTTGACCATGAGGTGAGATTTGGAATGGCCAAGCAATATACGGCGCAAAGCATTCAGGTGCTGGAAGGACTGGACGCGGTGCGCATGCGCCCCGGCATGTACATCGGCTCCACCGGCTCGCGCGGACTTCACCATATGCTCTGGGAGATCGTGGACAACGCCATCGACGAAGCCATGGGCGGATACGCCAATCAGGTGGATGTGACCATCCATGCCGACGGCTCCGTCAGCGTGCGCGACAACGGGCGCGGCCTGCCGGTGGATATTCACCCCACCATGGGGGTGAGCGGCGTGGAGGTCATCTATACCAAGCTGCATGCCGGCGGCAAGTTCAACAACGAAAACTATGCCTATTCCGGCGGCCTGCACGGCGTGGGCGCAAGCGTGGTGAACGCGCTGTCCAAGTGGGTGGAGATCGACGTATTCCTGAACTTCCGGCACTATCACATGCGCTTTGAAAGCGGCTGGGATCCGCAGGAGAAAAAGGTGGTGGCGGGCCGCGCCACCGGCCCGCTGGAAGCGGTGGGCAATACCCGCCAGCGCGGCACGCTGGTGCGTTTCATGCCGGACGACGCCGTGTTTGAAACCGTGCAGTTCAATGCGGAGACGGTATCGCGCCGTCTGCGGGAGCTAGCCTACCTCAACAAGGGCGTGACCATCACCTTCTTGGACGAACGCAAGCCCAAGAAAGTGATGAACGAGGACGGCGAGGAAGTGGAGCCTGCGCCCGTGGGTCGGCAGGTGTACTGCTATGAGGGCGGCATCGTGGACTATGTGAAATACCTCAATGCCGACAAAACGCCCCTGCACGAGGAACCCATCTATCTGGAAGGTGCAAAGGACGACGTCATCTTCCGCGTGGCCATTCAGTACACCGACAGCTACACCGAGAATGTGTTCAGCTATGTCAACAACATTCCCACCTCCGAAGGCGGCACGCACGAAACAGGCTTCAAGGCCGCCTATACCAAGGTGATGAACGATTTTGCCCGCCGTTTGGGCGCGCTGAAGGACAAGGACGCCAACCTCAGCGGCGACGACTTCCGCGAGGGCATGACCGCCGTGATGCTGGCCATGGTCAAGAACCCGCAGTTCGAAGGGCAGACCAAGGGCAAGCTGGGCAATACCGAGGTGCGTCCGGCGGTGGAAGCCATCCTCACCCAGTACCTGACCACCTATTTTGAGGATCTCAAGCATCAGGAGCTTGCCACGCAGCTGGTGGAGAAGGCCGTGCGCGCCGCCAAGGTGCGCGAGGCCGCCCGCAAGGCCCGCGATGTGGCGCGCACCAAGAATGCGCTGGAAGCCGCGCCGCTGGTGGGCAAGCTGTCCAGCTGCACCGGCCGCAAGCCGGAGCAGAACGAGCTGTTTCTGGTGGAGGGCGACAGCGCCGGCGGCAGCGCCAAGCAGGGCCGCGACCGCCGTTTTCAGGCCATCCTGCCCCTGCGCGGCAAGCCGCTCAACGCCGAAAAGAAGCGTCTGGATCAGGTGCTGAACAACGAGGAGTTCCGCTCCATCATTACGGCGCTGGGCACCAACATCGACGAAAGCTTCGATCTGTCCGGCCTGAAGTACCACAAGGTGATCATCCTCTCCGATGCCGACCAGGACGGCGCGCACATCCGCGCCATTCTGCTCACCTTCTTCTACCGGTATATGAAGGAGCTCATCACCGAGGGGCATGTTTATATCGGCATGCCGCCGCTGTACAAGGTGCAGCGCGGCAGCAAAGTGCAGTACGCCTACGACGACAACGAGCTGCGCAAGCTCACCAAGGGATCCACCAAGGGGTATCAGCTGCAGCGCTACAAAGGCTTGGGTGAAATGAATCCCGAGCAGCTGTGGGAGACCACCATGGATCCCAACGAACGCAAGCTGATGCGCGTTTCCATTGAGGACGCTGCGCAGGCCGAACGCCTTGTCACCATCCTGATGGGCGACAAAGTGGAGCCCCGGCGCGAGTACATCAGCCAGCATGCCAATTTCAACCGCGAGGACAGCTTCATGGCGCTCAGCGATCAGATGACGAAGGAGGGATGATGAATGGCTCCCCGCAAACCAAAGGATGAGCGTCCGCCGATCGGCGTGGACCAGAACATCATTGAATCGCCCATGGAGGAGGTCATGCACAACAGCATGATCCCCTATGCCGAGCATGTCATCATGGAGCGCGCCATCCCCCGCGTGGAGGACGGCCTGAAGCCCGTTCAGCGCCGCATTCTCTTTACCATGAACGAGCTGGCCATCCACCCCGATACGCCGCACCGCAAATGCGCGCGCATCGTGGGCGACTGTCTGGGTAAATATCACCCCCATGGCGACAGCAGCGTGTACGACGCGCTCGTGCGCCTTGCACAGGATTTCTCCATGCGCGGCAAGCTGGTGGACGGCCACGGCAACTTCGGATCCGTGGACGGCGACGGCGCAGCCGCCATGCGTTACACCGAAGCGCGCATGGCGCCGCTGGCCACCGAAATGCTGCGCGATTTGGAAAAGGACACCGTTCCGTTCCGCCTGAACTTTGACGATACCCTCAAAGAGCCGGACATGCTGCCCGCCAGCTTTCCCAACCTGCTGGTGAACGGCGCCAGCGGCATTGCGGTAGGACTGGCCACCAACATTCCGCCCCATAATCTGCGCGAAACCATCGCCGCCGTGATCGCCCAGATCGATGATCCGGACATCACGCTGGATGAGCTGATGCAGATCATCCCCGCGCCGGACTTTCCCACCGGCGGCGTGCTGCTGGACACCCCGGAGATCCGCGCCGCCTATGAGACCGGCAAGGGCAAGCTGACCCTGCGCGCCCGCACGCACATTGAGGACGGAAGCGCCGGCCGAAAGCTGATCGTCATTACGGAGATCCCCTACCAGGTGAACAAAGCCGCCATGCTGGAGAAGATCCTCAAGCTGAGCGAGGAAAAGAAAGCCGCGCTGGGCTGCATCTACGATATCCGCGACGAGAGCGACCGCATGGGCATGCGTGCCGTGATCGAGCTACGCAAGGACGCGGACGTGGACAAGGTGCTGAGCTATCTGTTCAAATACAGCGATATGCAGGTGACCTTCGGCGTGAACATGGTGGCCATTGCCGACAGCAAGCCGCGCCTGCTCTCCCTCAAGCGAGCGCTGAAGTACTACATCCGCCACCGCAAAAATGTGGTGACGGCGCGCACCAAGTACGATCTAGACAAGGCCAAAGCGCGCGCACACATCTTGGAAGGCCTCATGATCGCCGTGGACAATCTGGACGAGGTCATCAAGATCATCCGCGGCAGCGAGAACCCAAAGACCGCCAAAGCCGCGCTGATGGCGCGCTTCGAGCTGAGCGATGTGCAGGCGCAGGCCATTCTGGACATGCGTCTGCAGCGGCTGACCAATCTGGAGATCCTGACCCTGCGCAAGGAATACGCGGAACTGTGCAAGCTGATCGCCGACTTGGAAGCTATTCTGGCCAGCGAGAAAAAGCTGATGAACGTCATCAAGAAGGAACTGCGGGCCGTGGCCGACAAATACGGCGACGAGCGCCGCACCGAGATCGTGGATGCGAAGGAAGTGGTGGAGGCCATTCAGAAGGAGGAGATCGTGGCGGAGGAAGCCATCGTCACCTACTCCAAGTCCGGACTGCTGCGCCGCATGTATCCGCAGCGGGCGAAGAAGCAGACGGCGGAGCTGGATACGGCGGCAGAAGAAGACCCCATTCTGTACCGTTTTGAGACGCTGACGGATCACACGCTGTTCTTCTTCACCAATCTGGGCAACTGCTACACATTGAGCGTGTCTGCGCTGCCGGAGATGAACCGTCCCAAGGAGCGCGGCGCGCTGCTCAACTCCGTGCTGGCCGGTCTGGAGGAAAACGAAGCGCCCGTCCGCATCTTGTGCATCAAGCCTGCCGATGTGACCGAGAAGCCCGATCTGCTGTTCATCACCCGCAATGGTCAGGTCAAGCGCAGCGCCGCTTCCGAATACGACGTGCGCCGCAGCAAATTCGCGGCGGTCAACCTGAAGGATGGCGACGTGCTGCACACCGTGCTGACGCTCGATTCCGAGCGCGACGTGCTGATGTTCTCCGACAGCGGCATGTGCATTCGCTTCCACGCCGATTCCATTCCCGTGCAGGGCCGTGTGGCTGCCGGTGTGAAGGGCATGAATCTGGAACCCAACGACCATGTGCTGTGGGCCGATCAGCCACAGACCACCGACCAGCTGCTGCTGTTCAGCGACCGCGGCTTTGCCAAGCGCATTCTCTACATGGATTTTGAGCCGCAGGCCCGCGCTGGCAAGGGACTCAAGAGCTTCTATTTCAACAAGAACGGCTCCAACGGCACCCGTCTGGCCGCCGTGGCGCTCCTCCCCGATACAGGCGCCACCCTGCGCGTGTACCAGAAGCTGAGCCCGTATACCCAGATCGAATCCAGCGAGGTGCTCCTGCAGGGCAAGCAGGACCGCGGCATTCCCATGGTCATGGCACTGCTGGACGACGTGGTGACCGGGCTGGAACGGGTGGAGTGATGTGTATGCACCCGACCAATCCCATTTCCCAAAATGTGCACATCAGATGGTGAACTACTGCCCTGTATTATTTTTTCACATACGAACACGAAGAACGCCGAGCTGCATCTGGCAGTTCGGCATTCTTTGTGTTACTCCTTTTTTCTTATAGCAACGATCCACCAGCATTCAAGGATTCATGAACCAACTTACCATCAAGTTCCCAAACAGGCTGATCATTTTTCAAGCACAAAGCAGCAGCTACGCCCGCCGCCTCTCCCATTTGATTGCAGTTTACCATTACACGCAAAGCTCCGAAGGCAAATTCTTCCGCATTCACCATACGGCCAGCCATAATAAAATTAGCCGCCTTGCGCTGTACAAGCGCACGAAAGGGCATTGAATAGAAATGCTTTTCTGCTGGTCCCAAGCCACGTTCTTCACGCCAGTTGGATACAATTGGCGTTTCCGACTTGCCAAGGAAAGTTTCTACTCTTCCGTTCACATACTTGAATGTCCACCCCATATTGTCTGCCTGATGATGCACATCCAGCCGATAGGTACCATGTAGAATTGAATCCTCAAACTCCTGTCCGCTGAGCAAGTCTTCTTCCGTGACACGGTAATCAGTGGTATAGTGCCATGTATCACGGATACCGATATGAGAACAAAGATTAACGATTCGATGCGGACGTTGCCCGTATGTATTCAGCATTTGTTCAAAAGCATATGCACGGCGACGGCCTTCTATCTCTGCATAGGTCAGTTCTGCTGCTTTGGAACAATCCACGCCAAACACATGATTGTCGGCCCGGAAATATACATTTTCTACATTGGGCAGTTGACCGTTCCAGCCAGTATCATTATCCAAGCCAAACTCTGCTCCATGGGCAAGGGTAATCTGCTCCAACTTTTCCCCTGCATTGCTTCCTGTCATGAAGAAGCAAGAGCTTGGCGGTTGGAGATAGGTATTCTGATAGGAAGGGAGCTTCAAATCGCGGCAGAGGTCGCCATCCCCAGTTGCATCAACAAAGAACCGTGCACGAATTGCACCGCGTCCATCCTTGTTTTCCAGAAAAACCGCTGTGATCTTATCATCTTCCAGCTTCAACGACACATAGCGCGTGTGCAGATACAGCTTCAGCTTTTCTTCCTGAGCCATCTGATCCAGCAAATACGCCAAATACATTGGATCCAGCTTGGCGCCGATATTATTGGAACGCTCCACATAAAGCAAGCGACCTTTTTCATACATGCGCCGCTCTACTTCATCTGTCAGGCCACCCACCACCTGTTCGGAGAACGTGTCATCCAGCAGGCTGTGCCATACATATACCAATCCAGACGTAGCCGTACCGCCCAGCCGGCCTTGATTCTCCACCAGCGCCACTTTCATTCCCAAGCGAGCCGCACGAATGGCAGCAAACACGCCCGTACAGCTTCCGCCAACAACACACACATCCACTTCGTCCCAAACAGGAACTTGTCTTGCCGGTTCTAAAATCGTGTTCATATCATTTCCCCCTTGATCATAGCTTGGATAGCATCCATACTTTTATATGGCAGTACAGCTTCTACACGTGTACCCACACCCGGAATGCTTTGAATGCGCAGGCCGTACTGGTTTCCAAAGTAGAGTTGAATACGCGAATGTGTATTGCGAAGGCCCGTGGAATGTGCTTCTCCTTCTTCTGTCAGAAGCGAAGCTAGTATTTCAGGCGGAATACCACTGCCATCATCCAGCACGGAAAGCACCAATTGTCCACCTTCATTTACATAGGCTTCAATTTCAAGCATACCGTTATGCGTGGCACTATGCAGTCCGTGAAATACTGCATTTTCTACCAGCGGCTGCAGCACCAGCTTGGGCACTGCACAGTCGGCCAATGCATCCGGCACTCGAATCACACTGTCGAACCGATCACCATAACGCAATGACATGATATCTAAATAGTAACGTGTGGTTTCCACTTCATCCGACAGAGAAACGATGGCGTCGGTTTTATCCGTGCACATTGCCAGCAAATGAATCAGCGCACTAATAGCAGATGGCACTTTATCAGCATGACCACTAAGCGCCAGCGAGCTGATCGTATTCAGCGTGTTATACAAAAAATGAGGTCGCAATTGGTTTTGCAGCGCACGGATTTCCGCGTGGGTACGTTTCCGTTCAATCTCATGTTGTTTACGCATCAGTTGCTGAATGCGATTGAGCAGATTTTGAAAAGCTCTGGACAGATCACCGATTTCATCCTTGCGATCTGTCTCCAGTCTTTCCTGAAGAGCCAGTTCGCTTTCGTCAAGGCGATTCATCGCTTCAGTCAAGCGTAATAGTGGTATAGTAAAATGATTGACCGAAACGATGATGACCAGCATCAACGTAATCAGCAATGCAGCAGAAATCAACGCAATGCGTACCACCATAGCTGAAATGGAGGCGTACAGATTGTTTTCATTGGCGATCAGTAAGATGCGCCAATCAGACGCAGCAGCATCAGAAGCATATACACGATATGTACCATACTCATCTTGATATCCGCTCCATTGCTCCTGTTGAGCGAGCATTTTTTCAACAGTCTCATTAGCAATCTGGAATTTCTCTACACCAAACACTTTCTCGCCGCTCTGTGTAGCTACCAAAAAGCTATGGCGCTGAAGATTAGCCGCAGCTTGCAGCGTATTGCACGCCGTGGTCAGGTCTACCTCCAATACTACTGTCCCCACATATTCGCCGGCATCATAGATGCGGCGGGCAAAAGCGATGGCTGGCATAGTAGAGGTGGAGGAACGGTAAGGATTGCTAACATATACAGAGTAGCCTCCTCCCATCTCACGCACGATTTGCAATGGCATATCGTAATCTAGCGTAATCTGTACAACACGAAAAATAACTTGGTTAGAACAAAGAATGTTCTCATTCGCATCTACAAAGAAAGCAAAATGTACAGATTCTGCCGTTTGATCTACAAAGCGCTCCAGCGCTGCGATCATCCGATTTGAATCACCGCTCTTGAATTCTTCGCGCATGGCGGCATTCACAGCCAAATTCTTCAACTGCTGCAGATAGAGATGAATGTAATCCTGAGCAGCCTGTGCATCCGCCTCCAACTGTTCTGTCTGCTGCGCCTGAAAGGCGGTTTTGAACATTCTGGCCTGCACAATGATGAATATGCCTGTAAACAGAATGCAGATGATGCACACTGCCGCAATGAGCTTATGTACCAGTCCCCATCGCTTCATGCGTCAAAATCATCCTTTGCGATAATCCTTTGGTGCCACACCGTAGTACTTAGAAAACGCATCCGAGAAATACCTTGCGGTGGGAAAACCTATCCGCAACGCAATCTCGTTAATGCGCATATCGGTATTCTTCAACATATCCGCTGCCGTCTCCATGCGGATACGCATCACATAGCTTTTGAGTGTTTCATGCATTTCTTCCCGAAAAAGGTGGTTGAGGTAATTAGGACTCAGTCCTGCATGGCTACTCAGCATCTGCATACTAAGATTCTCATTCAGGTGTGTGCGCACATAGTCTTCCACCTGCTGAATTTCAATGCGCCGTCCTGCCCCTGCCAAACGCGTCTTCAGGAAATAGGAACGAACCAGCGTTGCTACTTCGGAAGCAGTTTGCGCATTCCATAATGCGGTTGTGAATGAAGAGGCATCCGACTGTCCTGGTATCAGCCGGATCAAAGCCTGTTTCAGTGCAGTGGGAGCAATGTGCATGCGTCCGCAGCATACCATCCACTCATTGAGCACATTAGTGTCATGAGATATGTCATAAAAGCACGAACGAATGCTCGACTGAAACTCTACCATTGTTTCTGTAGAAAAATCCTTTGTATACTCCCCGTCTGTAAGCAGACGAATATCCGGATGATAAAAGCTCTGATGTACGTAGGGATCAACCTTGGAAATGGCAGCCTTTACATCGGCACAGCCTTCCAGTGCCACGGTAACGTGAAAACCCTGCGGCCATTGCTTTTCCAGATAAGCCGTTACTTCAGTGTCTCCACCTTTACCAAACAACAGCCATCGGTTTTCTCGAACCGGTAGGAACGCTGTGCAGCCAGGCATTTTGTGTAATACCTTCGCCACATTGTACATGGGACAATGCTCTTTTGTTTTCTCTCTTTGCGTCAAGCACAGCATACGAATGGGATGCAGACAGGGAAGCGGTTCCTGACAGGCATGCTCCATCTGCTCTCGGAGAAGTTTTTCTTGGGCAATTTCCTGCGCTAATCCTTCCTTAGAACGTATGCGCACTCGGTCTAATGCTGCAAAAATACTTTCTGTATCGGCAACATCCTTGATGAGATAATCCACCGCTCCGGTACGCATGGCTTCCACAGCGTAGTCAAATTCGCGATACATCGTCAGGAAAATAACTTTCACAGAGGGATGGAGGCGGGCGATCGTCGGGGCTAATTCCAGTCCGTTCATAACCGGCATGCCGATATCCAGCAGCACCACATCCACATCGGTTTGAGCCAACAAATCCAGCACCTGCTGGCCATCCTCCGCTTCCCCCACAAGAATGCAGTCATGCTTCTGCCAATCCAGCGTGCGCAGTGCAGCACGGGCAGCTGCTTCATCATCTGCAATCAAAACACGGAGATTATTCATCATCCATCTCCCCCGATAGCGAGACGGACGGCTCCAAACGGAGCCGTCCGTCCATTCGTTGAGCTTACTTGAGGTAACCCTTGACGGTCAGGTCCTCGGTTGCCTTCTGCATATAAGCATTCAGCTGATAGGTGGTATTCAGGGTTTCGACATAGGAATCCCACTCATCCAACGAACGCTCACCATAGATAAACTTGATGGTCTCTTCCGTAGCATAACGCTCCAAGTCGGAAACCGTCACATCCGCGGGCGGGGTTATGGCAGCGTTGTAGCAGTTCAGCGTATTCATCGCCACGCACTGATCAATTTCCTTATCCAAATAGCTGAACTTCACCTTCAGATAGGGCAAGTCATCACGACCGGTGAGCTGGAACATATAGGTATGCGTCAAATTAGCCATTTCATCGGTGGGAACAACTACACCATCCACCATGTTGTAATGGACGCCTTCCACACCAAACATCACCAGCTTGGATCCACCATCATTATCGCACAGATAATTGAAGATCGCAAGCACCTTGCTCAAGCGTTCCGGCTCCTCCGCCAAGTCAGGATTAATGGCGAAATAGTAACTGGCAGCAGAAGTGTCATACAGATCGTCATAAGCAACGCCAGCAGGCCCTTCCACGCCCATGAGCAGTTCCCACTTGGCATTGGGGTTCACGGTGTGAACCTGCTCCATAAAAGTAACCTTCATGATATCCCAGAAGGTAATGCCTGCAAAGATACCAGCCTGGCCAGAAATCGCCTTGTCGCGCGCAGTCGTAGTGGTATTGGAGAACAGTTCGGGGTCGATCAGGCCTTCATTCACGCACTTCTGCACAAACTGAATGGCTTCTTTCGCATCGGAATCAGTGGAGGAATATACCAATTGGTTATCTTTGATGAGGAAGTAACCGGGCACAGCAGTGCCGTAAGCAGCAAACAGATTCTGCAAAGCAAGAATGCCGTTGCCAGTAACGGCAAAGGTATCGTTCACACCGTTGCCATCGGGATCGTTATATGTGAAAGCATACATGACATTGTACAATTCGTCCAGCGTCTTGGGCTGCTCCAAGCCAAGGTTTTCCAGCCAGTCGGCACGGATGGCAAAGTCAGAATAAGGAATGTAAGGGCGGCAGGGAATAGTTACCAGCTTGCCATTGTAGCGACCGCGGTCCAGATCCTCTGCGGAGTAGGATGCCATCAAATCAGGCATCTGATCCAAATAGGGTTCAACATCCAAAAGCAGATCCTGTTTCACATAGTCAGCAATTTTTTCGAAAGGAACTTCAAAAATGTCGGGAATATTGCCGCCAGCCAAACGGACGTTGAGCTGCGTGTCGTATTCAGCGGTGGAGACGATCCAATCGATATCGAAACCCAAATCAGCTTCGATAAGTGGCAGAAGCACGTCATCATCAGGCATTGCGGCGTTTGATTCGCGGAATACCGTGATCGGTGTTTCATCGGCCGTTACAGTGGGAATCATTCCCACCAACAGCAGCATCGCAAGTAACAGAGCCAAGGTCTTCTTCATGGGGATACCTCCTTGTTTATTTTACGCCCGCAGGCATAAGAATCATCCTTTAATGGCACCCAGCATCATCCCTTTGGTAAAATGTTTCTGCACAAAGGGATACACAATGGTCACAGGCAGCGCAGTAAGTACCACGGCCGCCATTTTGAGCGATTGGGTAGGTGTGCTGTACTCAGCCTGTTCGATCGCCGCATCTGCGCCAATCAAAATTTCACGCAGTACTACCTGCAGTGGACGGAGCGCTGGTTTCGTGATATAGAGAATCGCACTCATGTAGGTATTCCAGCGTATGACCGCGTAGAACAATAGATTGGTCATGATCATTGGCTTAGAGAGCGGAACAGCAATCTGCACCATAATGCGGAATTCTCCAGCGCCATCAATATCTGCTGCTTCATACAGTTCTGTGGGCAGACTGGCAAAGAAGGAGCGCATCAGGAATACATTGTAGGGCATGATCGCCTGTGGAATGATCAACGACCAAATACTGTCGATTAGTCCGAATTCCTTCACGATCAGGTACGTTGGAATCATACCGCCATTAAATAGCATCGTAAACAGAACAAACAGACTAACGCCCTTGCTTCCTGGCAAATCCTTGCGGCTCATAGGATAGCCAATAGCTATCGTGAGCAACAGATTGAGGATCGTACCGACAATGGTAATGAAGAAAGATACTTTGTAGGAATTAATTAGATTGCCATTTCCAAGCATCGTCTCATAAGCAGAAAAGTCCAGTTTGCTGGGCACAATGACAAATCCGCCATTTTTGAGTACCTCGCCATAAGGTGTCAGTGAAACAGATACCACATACAGCATGGGGATGAGGCAAATCAACGTAAATAGCGTTAAAAGCACATATAGACACACATCAAATGCAGACGGGCTTTTCAGGTGGCGATGAAGTTTCATTACCATAGCGATTCCCCCCATCTGCGTGCCAATGCGTTCATACTCACCAGCAGTGTTGTGCCCACCAGCGATTTGAACAGTCCCACAGCAGAAGCCAGTTCGAAGTTCATATTGCGCATACCGGTACGGTACACCCATGTGTCAATGATATCGCCAACAGAGTATACGCGTTCATTATAAAGTACATAGATTTGGTCAAAGCCGGCATCCAAAATGTTGCCGATGCTGAGTAGCAACAGCGTAATAGTAACGGAGCGGATCCCCGGCAGTGTGATATGCCAAATGGAACGCAATCTTCCAGCACCATCCACCTTGGCTGCTTCGTACAGTGAAGCATCAATACCAAGGATGGCGGCCAAATAGATAATAGAGGAATAACCCGTCTCTTTCCACACTTCAGACAGCACTACCAGTCCACGGAACGTAGAAGGATTAGATAGGAAATTCACAGAAGAGCCTGTCACCTGACGAATGATATAATTGATCAAACCACTGGTTTCTGACAGCATGATCGACAGAATACCATAGATGATAACCCATGAAAGAAAATGCGGCAGATAAGTGATGGTTTGCACAACTCTGCGGTAACGCACAGAAGCAATCTCACTCAGTGCAATTGCAAATCCCATGGCAAAAGGTACCGTAATGAGCAATTTGCTGAAACTGATAATCAACGTATTTGACAATAGTTGAGTAAAATACGGAGAATTGAAGAATTGCAAAAAATGCTTATACCACGGATTCGCCCACGGACTGTCGATGATGCCTTTGCGGATAGAGAAATTCTTGAAAGAAATAATCGCTCCATACATTGGCAAATACTTAAAACAAATGAAGTATAGAATGCTCGGAACCATGATCAAATAAAGCACACGCTTACGCCAGATTCGCCGCATCAACTGATGGCCACGATTAGACGAAACTGCCTTGATCATTTCACATCACTCTCCTTCTATTCCCGATTTGATGCTTTTATTATATAATCGCCAAATGCAAGTCACAAGTGATCAAAAATGATGAAAAACTCAGAAAATGAACAATTTGGGTCAAACAGAACCACCAAATGCAAATTGCAAAAAGTCCCATTGCTGTCGAACCGTATTTTAACAAGAACGCATGTACAGTTGGGATAGCAATAACGAATTCCTTTTTATCCATTTCTACACAACCTCCCATTTTTCTTCGAAGGACGATCCCCTGCCCTGGGCGAAATCCTACACCCGAATACGCTGGAATGGAGGGACATGCCATGTTGCAATACAAGCCGGTCGGTCAATGCCTGACGGTGGTGATCGCAGGCGAGCTGGATCACTTTGCTGCACCGCAGATCCGGCAGATGCTAGACAGGCTGCTGGAGGATCCGACGGTCACGCACCTGACGTTGGATCTGGAAAACCTGAGCTTTATGGATTCATCGGGGATCGGGGTGCTGCTGGGCAGGCTGCGCGCGCTTCAGGCGCGCGGGGGAGGCTTGAGCGTGAAAAATATGCAGCCGCCTGTGGAAAAGCTGTTTCGTCTCAGCGGGCTGCACAGGGTCATCGGTGTGGAAAAAACAGATCAGGGGGGACGGCTGTGATGCAGAACCGAATGGAGATCACTTTTCTTTCGCGGGCGCAGAACGAAGCGTTCGCGCGTGTGGCCATTACGGCCTTCGCCGTGCAGCTCAATCCCACGCTGCCCGAGATGGCCGATCTGAAAACAGCCGTGTCCGAAGCAGTGACCAACGCCATCGTGCATGGCTACCGCGATCAGCCCGATGGAGAGGTGCACCTCAGCGCTGAATATGACGGCGACCGCACCCTGACCGTGACCGTGCAGGATGAGGGCTGCGGCATCCGCGATATCGAGGCCGCCATGCAGCCGTTCTACTCCACCGGCGATGGCATGGAGCGCAGCGGCATGGGCTTTTGCGTGATGCAGACCTTCATGGACGCCGTGGAGGTGGACAGCACCGTGGGCAGGGGCACCACCGTGGTACTGCGCAAGCGCATTCTGGGCGAAACGGGCCTGCATCGGGAGCGGGTGCTGGATGAGATCGGCTGAGCGGGAGCACTACGGGCTGGCTGTGTACTGCGCGCGCCGCTTTACTGACCGCGGCGTACCCATGGAGGAGCTGATCAGCGAGGCGGAAAGCGCGTTGCTGTGGGCGGCTGCACGCTTTGATGAAAGCCGCGGCGTGCGTTTTTCCACCTATGCCATTCCCGTGGCGCTGGGCGCGCTGCGGGAGCTGTGCCGCCGCGCCCAGCCCATGCATGTGCCGCGCAGCGATCAGCGCCTGCTGGCCGAGGCGGAAAAAGCCCGGCGATCCCTGGGCCTCATCTGCGGCAGGGAGCCGGGCGTGGAAGAGATCGCGCGGACGATCGGCGTTTCCGCCAGCCGGCTCAGCCTGATGCTGGCGGCGCAGGAACGCATGCTGCATATGGAGCCGGAGCCGGACTGGACGTGCCGCGCGGGCGATGATGGATTTGAGGATCAGGTGCTGTGCCGCGAAACGCTGCGCGCCCTGCCCAGCCCCTATGGACAGGTGCTGTGGCTGCGCTACGGTCTGGGCGTGTCGCAGGCGGAGGTGGCGCGGCGCTTCGGCGTGGGACAGCCGCAGGTTTCCCGATGGGAAAAAGCAGGGCGCGCTAAGCTGCGCGCCCTGCTGGAGGAAACGGTTTAAGCCAGTTCTTCGGCCTTGTATAATTTGCTTTTGCGGTAGAAGATGAACAGCAGCGCCGAGCACATGATCCATCCGGCGGGATAGGCCATGCTCACGCCAATGAGAGAATGCCCCAGCATCTTGACCGCCAGCAGATACATCTGCCTGAACAGCACAAAGGAGAACAGCATGATGAACATGGGCGCCTTCGCACTGCCGATGCCGCGCAGCGCAGCGCCGTAGATCTGGTTGAAGCAGCACACCACATAGAACGGGGAAATGCGGCGGATGAAGTACACGCCGTATTCGATCACGTCCGGCTCGGTGCTGAACAGGCGGATGAGGGCATCGGCAAAGATCAGCACCACCGCCGCCAGCACGGCTGTGCATATGATGGACAGCGTGAGCGAGGCATTCACGCCGCGCTTGGCGCGCTTCATCTGCTTTGCGCCGTAGTTCTGCCCCACAAAGGTGGTGGCCGCCATGGCGATGGCCTGCGCCGGCACGAACAGGAAGGTATCCAGCTTGTTATAGCTGGACCATCCCGCCATGCAGGCCGAGCCGAAGAAATTGATGTAGGACTGTACAAACACATTGGAAAATGCCGTGAGCGCCTGCTGCACGCCGCCGGGCAGACCGATGGAGAAGATGCGGCGAAGCATGCCCCCATCGATGGCCAGCTCCTTCCAGCGCAGGCCGTAGGGGCCATGATCGCGGGTGAGCACCCACAGGATGAGCAGCGCGGAAAGGAACTGCGCTATGATGGTGGCATAGGCCACGCCCTCGATGCCCATCTTGAACACGATCACAAACAGCAGATCCAGCAGGGTGTTGAGCAGCGCGGAAAAGCACAGGAAGTACAGCGGCCGGCGCGAATCGCCCACTGCGCGCAGGATGCCGGAACCCATGTTGTAGATCAGCAGTCCGGCAATACCGGCGAAGTAGATGTCCAGATAGATCTTGGCTTGGTCGAACACATCCTCCGGTGTGGACATCATGCGCAGCAGCGGCGCGGTGAGCAGCCTGCCCGCCAGGGTGGCAACGATCGCCAGCAGGAAGGTAACGCACAGGGTGGTGTGCACCGCCTTGCCCAGCGCCCGGTGGTCGTGCGCGCCGTAGCACTGCGAGATCACCACGCTGGATCCAGTGGACAATCCCGCGCTGAAGCCTACCAGCGTGTTGATGATGGAGCCCGTGCTGCCCACTGCAGCCAGCGCCTCCTTGCCCACAAACTGCCCCACCACGATGGTGTCCACCGTGTTGTACAGCTGCTGGAACAGCAGTCCAGCCATCATCGGCAAAGCAAAACAGATCATATGCCGCCAGATGGAGCCTTGCGTCATGTCGGCGTCTCGTGTGCGTGATGCCATTCTCCGGGTTCCTCCTTTGCAAAAGCAACAGATAGTAACAGCATACCGCATGCAGCTGGAAAATGCGAAACATTTGCCGCAAAAAAACATTGAAAAAACATGTTGAAAACGGTTGACAATCCGCCGTTCATGTCGTATGATACATCCATTCCAAACCGTTGAGGAAGAGGAGTACCCGTCCAGCAGACGGCGGCAAAGGGAGCCGTGAACAGTGAGACCACGGCGCGCATCCGGGCGGAGAATGGCCTTCCGAGGGCAATGGCGAACGTACAAGCACAAGTAGCCGTTGACGGGAGATCGCACCCGTTATCCATGCGACGCGTATGTTGGTACGCGAATGAAAGCCCGCCCGGCGCGGGGAAATTGAGTGGCACCGCGGAAGTTCCGCCTCAAGCAGAAGGTCTTTTCTGCTTGGGGCGTTTTCTTTTGCCAGCTTCCTGATTTCGCCTTACCAACAGCTATCATCCAATCCAATGGCAACACAGAAAGGAAGGAATCCACATGAAGAAAATGATCGCTCTGGTACTGGCTCTGGTGCTCTCCCTGTCTATGACCGCCGCTCTGGCAGATACGCTTACCATCGGCATTGCGCAGTTTGCCGAGCACCCCAGCCTGGATAACTGCCGCATCGGTTTCATCGAAGGCTTAGCCGAAGCCGGGTATGTGGAAGGCGAAAACATCCGGTTCGTGGTGCACAACGCACAGGCCGATATGGGCAACACCGTCATGATCGCCCAGCAGCTCGCCTACGAATGCGACCTCATCTGCGCCATTGCCACCCCCATGGCACAGGCGGCGGTAAATGCCTGCATCGACAGCGGAAAGCCCGTCATCTACACCGCCGTGAGTGACCCCGTGGCCGCCAGTCTGGCCAACGCTGAGGGCAAAAGCGGCCTGAATGTGACCGGCTCCTGCGATCTGCTGCCCGTGGAAGCGCAGCTGAAGCTGATCCGTTCTCTCCTGCCCGAGGCCAAGCGCATCGGCATTCTCTACACCACCAGCGAAACCAACTCCGAAAGCCAGCTCAAGCTGTACGAGACCCTCGCCCCGCAGTACGGCTTCGAGATCGTTTCCAGCGGCGTTTCCATGGGCGCGGACATCCCGCTGGCGGTGGACAGCCTGCTGCCCAAGGTGGACTGCCTGACCAACCTGACCGACAACACCGTGGTGAGCTATCTGGCGCTCATTCTCGACAAAGCCAACGCGCTGGGCAAGCCGGTATTCGGCAGCGAGATCGAGCAGGTGAAAAATGGCTGCCTCGCCTCCGAAGGCGTGGAGTATGTGGCGCTGGGCCGTCAGACCGGTCTGCTGGCCGCGCAGGTGCTGCAGGGGGCCTTCGGCGGCGATATCCCTTACTGCTCTTCCGAGGGCGGCGACATGGCCTACAACCCCGAAGTGGCTGCCAAGCTGGGCATTGTCATCCCCGAAAGCGAACTGGCGCGCGGCATTGACGTAACGAAGTAACAACAGGAAACGAGGCGGCGTTATGAACGTATGGATTGGTATTCTGGAAGAAGGCCTGATCTACTCGATCTTGGCCATGGGCGTGCTCATCACCTACCGTGTACTGGATTTTCCCGATCTGACGGTGGATTCCTCCTTCCCGCTGGGGGCGGCAGTCAGCGCCATTCTGACGGTGAAGGGCATGAACCCCGTGTGGACGCTGTTCATCGCTGCGGCGGCGGGCGCTGTGGCCGGGCTGTGCACGGGCCTGATCCATGTGAAGTGCCGTGTGCGCGATCTGCTCAGCGGCATCATCGTCATGACGGCGCTCTACTCCATCAACCTGCACATCGCAGGCCGGGCCAATCTGCCGTTTTTCAACATGGAAACGCTGTTTGACAATGCCTTTGTGAAGTCCCTGCCCGCCGCGCTGCAGCCTTGGAGCAAGGTGATCGTGGTGTGCGTGATCGTTCTGATCGTCAAGGTGCTGCTGGATCTGTTTATGAACACCAAGGCGGGCTTCCTGCTGCGCGCCGTGGGCGACAACCGCACCGTAGTCACCACGCTGGCCTGTGATGACGGGCTGGTCAAGATCGAGGGTCTGATGATCGCCAACGCGCTGGTCTCGCTGGCCGGCGCAGTGATGGCGCAGAAGAACCGCACGTTTGAAATTTCCGTCGGCACCGGTTCAATGGTATTCGGCCTTGCGGCGGTCATCATCGGCACCAATGTATTCCGCAACCGCCAGAAGGTCAATTCCTCCACCGCCGCCATTTTTGGCTCCATCGTCTACAAGGCGTGCGTAGCGTTCGCACTGTCGCTGGGCCTTGTGCCGCAGGACCTGAAGCTGGTTACGGCCACGCTGTTCCTGGTCATTCTGATTATTGGCAACGCTAAGAAAAAGAAGGTGAAGTTCCATGCTTGAAATGAAGAATATCAGCAAGGTGTTCTCCCCCGGCACCGTGAACGAGCATGTGCTCTTCCGCCACTTTGACCTTTCCGTGCCGGACGGGCAGTTCATCAGCGTGGTGGGTTCCAACGGCAGCGGCAAAACCAGCCTGCTCAACCTCATCTGCGGCTCCATCATGGCGGACGAGGGCAGCATCCTCATCGACGGGCAGGATGTGACCCGCACCAAGGAACACCGCCGCTACCGCACCATCGGCCGCGTCTATCAGGATCCTGCGTGCGGCGCATGCGGCAGCATGACCATTCTGGAAAATATGGCCATGGCGGACAACAAGAACCATCCCTATAACATCACCCCCGGCATCAACCGTAGGCGCGTCAACGACTACCGTGATATACTGGCCTCGCTGGATCTGGGGCTGGAGGACAAATTGCATGTGCCGGTCGCTTCGCTGTCCGGCGGTCAGCGTCAGGCGCTGGCGCTGCTGATGACAACGCTCACACCGATCCGCTTCCTCATTCTGGACGAGCACACTGCGGCGCTGGATCCCCGCACGGCGGAGATCATCATGCAGCTGACGGGGCGCATCGTGGCGCAGAAGCAGCTGACCACGCTGATGGTAACGCACAACCTGCGCTACGCGCTGGAATACGGCGACCGGCTGCTGATGATGCAGGAAGGCCGGATCGCCTTCGACAAGTCCGGCGAAGAAAAGCGCTCTCTGAGCATGAGCGATATGACCGCACTGTTCCACCAGATGGAAGGCTGACAAAACATAAGAATGAAAATCGCCTGCTGCAGGAAGCCCCTTGCAGCAGGCGATTTGAAATGGGCAGGGCGGTCATAGCATGTGCACGCAGCCATCGCGGAAGCTCAGGTAGGCCGTGTCGCCCACATGGTACACTTTTCGGCCGACGGGGCAGTAATCCGCCAGTTTCACCAGCGTATCGCCCACCATCAGGTGGTAGTTCTGATATGCGCCCATGAAGCAGCTCAGCACCACCTTGCAGGGCAGCGCGCCGTGATCGGCCAGCAGGCCCGCCTCGGGGCGCAGCACCACTTTGCAGCTCTTGCCCACGGGAAAGTGCTCAGGATTGGGCACGCGTACCGCATGGCCGGAAATATCCAGCGTGCAGCTGTCGCCGTCAGTCGCCGTGATCGTGCCTTCAAGGAAGTTGACTTCGCCGATAAAATCCGCCACGAACTCGCTCTGCGGGTGATGGTAGATCTCCTCCGGAGAACCCATCTGCGCCACAACGCCCTTGTTCATGATGATGATATTATCGGAAATCGCCATGGCCTCGGCCTGATCGTGGGTGACGTATACCGCCGTGATGCCCAGCGTCTGCTGGATGCGGCGGATCTCCGTGCGCATGGACACACGCAGCTTCGCGTCCAAGTTGGATAGGGGCTCGTCAAACAGGAGCACGCTGGGCTCCACCACCATAGCGCGGGCCAGCGCCACGCGCTGCTGCTGGCCGCCGGACAGCTGGTTGGTCATGCGGC
>CAZDEF010000033.1:0-27789 GCA_964504385.1 uncultured Oscillospiraceae bacterium | reverse complement strand
TGCGCCTGTATCCCTGTTCGCAGGCCTTCTGATACGCAAAAATCAGGTCGCTTCCGTATTCCCGATGCAGTCGCTTTACCAGTTGACGTTCCTCTTCGCTTTGCCGCCGCGGACTGTGATGCGGTTTCCGACTTTGGTCTTTCAGGCTTTCCAGTGTGCCGTCATAGCGCTTCTTCCATTTCCAGACTGTTTTGCGGCTTACCCTATACCGTATTGCCGTTTGCGTTACGCTGTATCCCTCCAGATATTTCAGCATCCGTTGACGATTCCATGCTTCCTGTGTTATCCTGTCCATGCAGAGAGCCTCCTTCGTGGTTGTGGTGTGACAAACTCATTTTACCACTTGGCTCTCTCTTTTCTATTCCTTTTGGTTACCTATGTATTGTACCTCAACACTTGAGAACCCTGTAAAAACATGTTTTTTCTTTTCTTGCCGAATAGAATATGTTATAATAAAGATGATTGCTGTCATTGCAATCATTGACAGGAGGAGAAAAACGTGTACATCGAAAAGCGATACATTCATAAAATTGAACTGGTATTTGAAACGTTGTCCCTGCCTTTGCGTCTGCTGGACGCGCAGGGACAGTGTTTGGTACCCACGGGCGGCGCTGAATTTGCATTGCCGGCCGCGGCGCTGGCGCAGGGGATCAATCACCGCATGGGCAATTCCTTTGTGCGTGTGCTGGACATGCACCCCGCGCTGTATCTGGTGGCACCGGATGCCGCCGCGGGTGCTGAGGATATCCTGTGTATTGCTGACGCGATGATCATGAGCCTGCTCAAATCCAGCCTGTCCATTGCAAGCCACACGGATGTGTACCGCAGAGTGCTCAAGCAGGAGTTGTCTGGGGCGGATTTGGTCTCACGTGCGAGCGAACATCAGATCCCGCAGGAGATGGAGCGCTGCGTGATGCTGTTTCAGATGGATAGCAACGACAAGGCCAGCGCTTACAGCATTCTGGGCGAGCTGATCCCCCTGAGCGATACAGACGTGCTGGTGGAAATGAATCGCCATCTGGTAGTGCTTATCAAGGATATGGACGGCATAGATGGGATGGATGAGCTGTATCAGTTTGCCGAAGCCGTGCAGGAGACACTGCTGGAGGAAGCTGTGCAGACGGTGAGCGTAGGCATTGGCGATGAAAAGCATACCCTCGCCCTGCTGGGGGAAAGCTATGCCGAGGCGCGCCGTGCCATGGAAGTAGGCCGCATTTTCAATCCGGACAGTTCCATCCATGTTTTCCGTCGGTTGATGCTGGAAAGGTTCCTCATGAACGTTTCCCGCGAAGATAGCATGTACTATCATAATCTGCTGTTTAACTGCAAGACTGCCAAACTGTTTAATGATGAAATGCTGCAGACGATCGAGATGTTCTTCCGCAAAGATCTGAATCTGTCCGATACGGCCCGACAGCTGTTCATTCACCGCAACACGCTGGTGTACAGGCTGGACAAGGTGCAGCGGCAGACAGGACTGGATCTGCGCCATTTTGACGATGCCGTAACGTTTAAGATCCTCTATGAACTCAAAAAATGCGGCCAGGAAAAGCCAAAGCAAATCTATTGACCAGCAATGGGAGGCGTTGACAGATGAAAAAAAGCCTGAAAATAACGGCGCTGATGCTGATGATTTCCCTCTTGCTGACCGGTTGTGCGCTGCTGCCCACCACCATCAGCAATACTGTACGCCAGAATACCGGCGACACTGTGACCATCAGCACAGAGGAATATGAACTGCTCCTGCAATACAAAGAGCTGGAAGAAATGCGCCAGATCGTGAATGTGTACTACTATCAGGAGCCGGATGAACAGGCCATGATGGACGGCGCGGCCATGGGCTTGCTTTATGGTTTGGACGATCCCTATACTTTTTACTACGATCCAGATTCCTTCGCGGAAATGTGGGAAGAGGATGAAGGAGAGTATGCCGGCATCGGCATTCAGATCATGGCAAACTACAACACCGGGCTGTGCACGATCACCCGTGTGTTCTTGGATAGCCCTGCGCTGGAGGTCGGGATGCGCCGCGGCGATATCCTCATGCGCGTGGATGAATTGGACGTGACGGCTGCCAACCTGCAGGACGCCGTGGATATTATGCGCGGCGAAGTGGGCAAGCCGGTCAATGTGCAGGTGCTGCGCGGCGATCAACTGTTGGATTTCACTGTGACGCGCGCTGTGGTGCACACGACTTGGGTGAACAGCTGCATGCTGGATAACAGCATCGGCTATATCTCGCTGTATGAATTTGCGGGCGATTGCAGTTCTGCCTTTGCCGTGCAGCTGGACAAGCTGGTAGAAGAAGGCGCGGAGGCGCTGATCATCGATCTGCGCGACAATCCCGGCGGTTGGGTAGATGACGCGCAGCGGCTGGCCGATCTGTTCCTGCCGGAGGGGACGCTGGCTTCGCTGGTCTATCGCGACGGCACGACGGAGTACTACACCACGACCACCGATGGAAAGGAAAACGATCTGCCCATCGTTGTGCTAGTGAATGAGTATTCCGCTTCCGCCAGCGAGATCCTTTCCGGCGCGCTGCAGGATCTGAACCGGGCGACCATCGTAGGGACTCAGACCTATGGAAAAGGCGTTGTGCAGTATGTGCTGCCCGTGGGCGAACGCGGCGCGGGCATGCAGCTCACCGTTGCGCAGTATTTTACGCCCAATGGCAATGAAGTGCACAAGGTGGGCATCACCCCCGATGTGATCGCGGAATGGCCGGAAGACGACGACAACATGTATGAGATTGGCGATCTTGCCGATGCGCAGCTGAAAGTCGCTTATGATGTGGCGCTGGAGAAACTTGGACAATAGATCAACCTTGTGGTCGGCTGCGCATTGCGCAGTCGGCTGTTTTTCCTTGCTTTTTTCTTCGGCAGCTGCGTTTTTTCTTTGCAGAATCCCTTGCAAAGAAAGGTGGCTTCCCATATAATGATGAGAGAGCATTGCGCGGGACGGTCGACCGATCAGCCCTGAGCGCACCCTGCGTGAAAACAAAGGAGGCTTTTACATGAGCAAGGTATACATCTTCGACCATCCGCTTATTCAGCACAAGGTCAGCCTGATGCGCAGCAAGGACACCGGCACCAAGGATTTCCGCGAGCTGCTGGAAGAGATCAGCATGCTGATGGTTTATGAGGTCACCCGCGATCTGCCCACCGAAGAAGTGGAAATTGAAACGCCCATTTGTAAGACCAAGGCCCGCATGCTGTCTGGCAAGAAGATCGGTATCGTGCCCATCCTGCGCGCTGGCTTGGGCATGGTGGATGCCGTTGCTACGCTGATCCCCGCTGCCCGTGTGGGTCACATTGGCCTTTATCGTGATCCGGAGACACTGGAACCTGTTGAATACTATTGCAAGCTTCCGCCGGATAGCGATCGCCGCGAACTGCTGGTCTTGGATCCCATGCTGGCGACCGGCGGCAGTGCATCTGCTGCGATCCGTTTCCTGAAGGAGCGCGGCTGCCAGCATATCCGTCTGGTCAACCTGATCGCTGCTCCCGAAGGCGTTGCGCGCATTCAGAAAGAGCATCCCGATGTAAACATCTATGTTGCCTGCATGGATGAAAAGCTCAACGAGCACGGCTATATCGTCCCCGGCCTTGGCGATGCGGGCGACCGTCTGTTCGGCACGAAGTAAAGAGAGCCTTCTCTTTGATTCAATAAAAGAAACTGCTTTGTGGACTGGGGTTCCACAAAGCAGTTTCTTTGCTATTATAACAGTTTTTTGAATCCGGGAATGCGGCGCATGAGGAAGGCGCTGATGAGGGCAATAACAAATACGGACAGTTCCCATATCAACACGGCTGGAAAGGCAGGCAGCACGCTTTGCAACGGCAGATACAGCCGTGCCTTGCTCTGGGCGATCAGCCACTCCTGCAGCAGGTAGACGCCAAAGGAGCAGCCGCCCAGTTCTGCCCATATCCGATGTGCTTTTTCACCAAATGGGCGGTCACACAGGCAGTGCACAAGCACCATCAGCGCAACGGCGGCCATGATGGTCCAGAAGCTGGGGTGCATGCGATCGTCCATAAAGGCCCAGTACTTTTCTCCAGCAGCATAGTTCATATGCAGCGAGAGCACACCTGCGGCAAGCGAAGCCATCAGCAGTATCACCGCGGGCAGTTTGTATTGGTGGCCACGCAGGGTGCGCAGCTGCCAGCCGGTAAAGAATAACCCGATGTAGGAAGTAAACAGCGGCAAGCTCAGATAGGAAGGCAGCTCCAGCGGCGGCAGAAAACGCACCAGCAGCGGCCACAGCGCATCTACGCCGAAGCATGACCCGATCAGGTACAGCGCGTCGCGGCTGCGCATGGCGCTGGCCAGCCGTTGGAGAAGCGGCAGCATCAGCATCAGCCCGGCATAGAAGTACAGATACCAGAACGAATCGGTGATCTGCTGCGTCCACACAAGCGTGAAGAAGGCTTTCAGATCCAGTGCTCTCGGCCACAGACCATAATACACCCATGCGTCGTGCAAAAAGTACAGATAGGAGAATGCCACCAGCGTCAGAACGATGCGTGCGAAGCGCCGCAAACATTTGCCGTAGCTGTCCACACGGCCCAGCAGACATGCGCCGGATACCATTACAAACACGGGCACAGCCGTTTTGCACAGCGCATACCAGAAGATGGACAGCCACCACGAGGCTTGCGCCGGGGTGGTGGACTGGAACACACCGCTGTTGGTGTGGTTGACGATGACCAGAAATGCGGATAGGACGCGCAGCACATCCAGCCAAACTTCGCGTTTTTTCATGCTTACGCCTCAAGCGGATGGCGGGATTGCCACGCCTTTGCGCGGTCGATACTGTGCTGCACAGCTTCGGGCGCGGGGCCGCCGCGCAGCTTGCGGCGCTCCACACATGCTTCCAGAGAGATCGCCTCGTATACGTCTTGGTCAAAGGCAGGATGCGCGGCGCGCAGCTCGTCCAGACTCAGGTCGGTCAGGGCGCGATTCTCGCGCAAGCATTTGCCCACCAGCGTCCCGCTCACATGGTGCGCATCGCGGAAAGGCACGTTTTTGCCCACCAGATAATCCGCTAGATCGGTGGCGTTGGTAAAGCCCAGCCCAGCGCTTGCGTACATCGCGTCCTTACGGAAATCGGTGGTGCGCAGCATTTCGGTAAAGGTGGGCAGGCACTTGTACAGCGTGTCGTATGCATCGAAGAAGGCTTCCTTATCTTCCTGCATGTCTTTGTTGTAGGCAAGCGGTAGTCCCTTCATCACGGTCAGCAGCGCCATCAGGTCGCCGTAGACACGGCCGGTTTTGCCGCGGGTCAGTTCGCATGCATCCGGGTTCTTCTTCTGGGGCATGATGCTGGAACCGGTGGCAAAGCCGTCGTCCATCACGGCGGTGCCGAATTCGTTGGTGCTCCACAGGATGAGTTCTTCACAGAAACGGCTCAGGTGCATCATGCAGATCGACGCAGCGCTGAGAAAACTGAGGAGGAAATCGCGGTCGCTCACGCCGTCCAACGCATTGTCCGTGACATCGGAGAAGCCCAACAGTTCAGCCACGCGCTCACGGTTGAGGGGATAGGTGGTGCCTGCCAGCGCGCCGCTGCCGAGCGGCATGACGTCCGCTTCCGTGTAGGCGTGTTCGAAACGGCTCACGTCACGCATGAACATCTGCGCATAGGCCATCAGGTGGAAGGCCAGTGTGATGGGCTGCGCCTTTTGCAGATGGGTGTAACCCGCCATGATGGTGTGCTTGTGTTCCTCTGCCAGCGTGATGATCACATCCAGCAGCTTCAGCAGCATTTCCCGCACATGCGTGCAGGCCTGACGCGCGTACATGCGCACATCCAGCGCGACTTGATCATTGCGGCTGCGCCCCGTGTGCAGACGCTTGCCAGCATCGCCGATCCGCTCGGTCAGAAGCGCCTCCACAAACATGTGCACATCCTCTGCGCCCATGTCGATGGTCAGGCTGCCGCTGCGGTATTCCTTCAGGATCTGCTCCAGCCCGGCCACGATGGCCTGGCTGTCCTCCACGGTAATAATGCCCTGTTCGCCAAGCATGGTGGCATGCGCGATGGAACCGGTCACATCGCATTCCAGCATGCGCTGGTCAAATGGAATGGAGGACTGAAAATCATCCAGAAGTGCATTGGTGGGCTTTTCAAAACGCCCCGCCCAGAGCTTTGCCATAATCGATCCTTCCTTGCTTCAATAGTCATATGGGTCACGCCTGACGCAGTTCCATCTCCTGCACGCAATGGTCATCCACACGCAGCACCACCGCGTGCCAATTGCCAAAGTCAAACGTATCGCCGGCCTGCGGGATCTTCTCGGTCTTCTCCATCACCCAGCCGGATACCGTGCTAGCTTCGGTCTCATCCGAAATATCCAGCTTTTCAAACAATTCTTCGGGATCGGCGCTGCCCAGCACATGGCATACGCGGCCGTCCTCAGACAGGCGGAAGGGTTCCTCCACCTCGTCGTGTTCGTCCCAAATCTCGCCTACCAGTTCTTCCAGAATGTCCTCCATGGTCACGATACCTTCGGTCCCGCCGTATTCATCAGCGACCACAGCCATCTGGGACTGGGTCTTTTGCAGCAAGCGCAGCGTATCGCTGATCTTCGCGCCGGAAGGCACATAGACAGGCTTTTTCATGATCTCGTTCAGGGTGAAGTCGTGATCCTTGCGGGCGCGCATGAAGAAGTCCTTCTGATGCAGAATGCCCACGATGTGGTCCAGCGTTTCCTCATACACCGGCAGACGCGAATAACCGCTCGTTTCAAACTGATCCGCCGTTTCCTTGGCAGTGGCCTCCAGCGATACGCCTTCCACGCGCACGCGGGGCGTGAGGATATCATCCACATCCAGATCGTGGAATTCGATAGCGCTTTTGAGTAGCTCGCTTTCTTCTGCGTCCATGCCGCCGTCCTGCTCGGCTTCCTCCACGATGGTCAGCAGCTCGTCAGAGGTCATGGCGGGTTCGTCCTCAAATTTGAAGATCTTGCGCAGGAGCACCTTCCACTGACCAAACAGCCATGTGATGGGCTTCAGGATCGTCATGAGCAAGCGGATCGCGGGCGTAACCAGCATGGCGAAGCGCTCGGGCATTTCCTTGGCCAGACTCTTTGGCGATATCTCGCCAAAGATCAGCACGACGATGGTAGTGACCGTCGTGGACAGCGATACGCCGTTGCTGCCGATCAGGGTGACAAAGAACACCGTAGCAATAGAGGCGACGGTAATGTTCACAATGTTGTTGCCCACCAGGATGGTAGAAAGCAGGTCGTCGTACCGCTCTGCCAAGGCCAGCGTGTCGCTGGCGCGCTTGTCGCCCTTATCCGCCATGCTTTTCAGGCGCGTTCGGTTCAGTGAGGAAAATGCGGTCTCAGTGGCGGAAAAGAATGCAGACAGCGCCACAAGCACCAGCATCAGTACGATTTGGATGGTCATTTCTCGGCCAGACATGGTAATGGGAATCCTCCTTAATTACAGTAGCAGCATCGGATCAGGCCGTTGCTGCAGAAAGGATGAAACAGCAAACAGACGGTTCTTTTTCAGACCGTCTGTCAACACAGAAGTGTGCACAAAGCAGCATGTACCCGTACATCGCGGGGGCTTCTGCATGCCCGGATCGCCGTCCACGGCGAAATCACACTCCTTCTTCATCCAAGTTTGGGAATGCAGGTAGTGTATCACAGGATCGAAGAAATGTCAAATGCGGGCAGGGAAAAGAGGCGGAAATCCAGAATAGATATAAATGGGATGGATCGTGCTCTGCGCACGCCAAAAGAAATAAGGAGCCTGAAAAACGTATGAAACGACTGCAACGTATGCTGGCCATGCTGCTGGCTATGGCGCTATTGCTGATGAGCGGGCCGCTGGTCATCGCAGAAGATGCCTTTGAAACGCTCGAAAAGGGCAGCAAGGGGGAAAGCGTGCTGCAGATGAAGCGCCGTCTGCGCGAGCTGGGCTATTTCAGCACGGATGACCTCAATGATGAATACAACAGCTACGCCGTCAAGGCGCTCAAGCAATTCCAGACCCGCAATGCATTGGAAGCCACAGGCGTGTTCACACAGGAGGTGCGCGACGCCCTCTATGCCGACAGCGCCATCGGCGCAAATGATCCCACGCCTTCTCCAACGCCCATGCCCACGCCGGATCCCAACGCACCCTTTGAAATGCTTGCAAAGGGCAGCCGAGGCGAGGCAGTGCTGCTGATGAAACAGCGCCTGTACGAGCTTGGCTATTTTAGTACCGACAACCTCAGCGACAGCTTCAACGATGCCACCGTCAAGGCGCTCAAAAAGTTTCAGCAGCACAACGGCCTTGAGGAGGACGGCGTGCTGACGCAGACCGTGGCGGAGCTGCTTTATTCCGATGCAGCTTATCCTGCCAGAGTGGCCACTCCGGTGCCCACGCCCAAGCCCACCCCGGTGGTGGATTATCCTGAGCGCGACGAAGCGGGCTATCTGGTTGGAGAAGGAGAGTTCGTATACGAGAACGATGAGGACGGCATGTGGGCATACCTCACCGACAGCCTGCAGATCATCATCACCCGGCATACAGATGTGACCATTCCGCTGGAGTGGTTTGAAACGGAACTGTTCATGCGCAACGGCGAAAGCTTCATGTCTGTGGAAACCAACCCGGAACGTCCCGGCACTCGCTTCAAGTACCCCTTTGATATTGCTGTGGAAAACCAGTTTGTGCTTGGCTTCACCGATGATTTCTATGGCCACCGGATCAACCGCAAAGAGAAAGTCGGCATCGTTATTCGCGATGGCGAGGTCATCAGCGACAGCACCTACAACAAGCAGCTGCATAATTTGCCGAATCTGGATATGCTGGCACAGTTCCCGGACGGAACGCTCAAGGCCTATGGCAGCTCAGAGATCACTGCTGAAGAACTGCTGGAAATGGACGTGGTGAACGTATTCTGCTTCGGCCCCGTGCTCATTTCCGGCGGTGAGATCAGCCCGCTGCTGGAGTGGTACCAAACCAAGTCGCCGCGTCAGGCGCTGGGAATGATCGAACCGGGACATTATTTGCTGCTGAGCGTGCTGGGACGCATGGATTCCAGCATCGGCTGCGGTCTGCCACTGATGGCTGAAATGATGAAGGAGCGCGGCGTGGTCGAAGCCCTCAATCTGGATGGCGGCAACACTCTGGCGATCATTTTCCGTGGGCGCATGCTCAACAAGCTGGCCACATGGGAAAACAAAAAGTTTGTGCGCACGGTCACTTCCCTCATTGGAGTGGGCAAAAGCGAGACCGTAACCACCGCCGTGAAGGGCGAGTAAAGGAGAACACTTCATGCTGGATTTTGCCAAGCTGGTGGAGCAGCAGCGTGGGTATTTTTTCACGCAAGCGACCAAACCGTACGGCTTTCGTATGGAGCAGCTGAAAAAGCTGGAAGATTGGATCAATCGAAACGAAGCAGCGGTTCTCGCCGCTCTGCAGGCTGACCTTGGCAAGAGCGCTTATGAGGGCTACCTGACCGAGGTGGCCATGGTCAAACAGGAGCTGCAGGACGCCCAGCGCAACCTGAAAAAATGGATGAAGCCGCGTCGTGCGCGCACCGCGATCGGTCAGCTGCCCGGCTCATGCCGCATGTATGCGGATCCCTATGGCGTTGTGCTCATCATGTCACCGTGGAACTATCCCTTTCAGCTTACCCTTGCGCCGCTGGTTGGAGCGATCAGCGCGGGCAATTGCGCCGTGCTGAAGCCGTCTGCCTACTCGCCAGCCACTTCCGCGCTCATCGGGCGCATGACAAAAGAACTGTTTTCGCCAGCCTACGTTGCCTGTGTGGAAGGCGGCCGAAAGGAAAATGCGGGTTTGCTGGAACAGCCGTTTGATTTTATTTTCTTTACAGGCAGTCCCAAAGTGGGCAAACTGGTCATGGAAAAGGCTTCCGCGCATCTCACGCCCGTCAGCTTGGAACTGGGCGGCAAGAGCCCGGTCATTGTGGATGAAACGGCTGATATTGCGCTTACTGCGCGCAGACTGGCGTGGGGGAAGTGCGTCAACGCCGGTCAGACCTGCGTGGCTCCGGACTATGTGCTGGTGCACAGGAGCCGCGAAACAGAGCTGGTGGATGCGCTCATTGCAGAAATCCGCCGCATGTACACCAGTGCTCCGCTGATGAATCCGGACTGGCCGAAGATCATTAACGAGCATCATTTTCAACGGTTGGTAGGACTGCTGCAAAGCGGCGTGATCAGCCATGGGGGGCAGATCGATCCGAGCACGCGCAAGATCGCCCCTACGCTGCTCACGGATGTAACATGGAGTGATCCTGTGATGCAGGAGGAGATCTTCGGGCCGATCCTGCCGATCCTGACCTATTCGAAGCTGGATGACGCGATCGTCTGCATTCAGCAGCGCCCCAAACCGCTTGCACTGTACCTGTTTACCCGTTCTGCGGACAATGAAGAACGCATCCTGCGCGAGGTCAGCTTCGGCGGAGGCTGCATCAACGATACCGTCCTTCATCTTGCTACCTGCCACATGCCGTTCGGCGGCGTGGGGGAAAGCGGAATGGGCGGCTATCATGGCCGATACAGTTTCGATACCTTCTCCCATACCAAGAGCGTGCTCAAACGCTGGGCCAAACCGGATGTGACGCTGCGCTATGCACCCTATGACGGAAAAATGAAGTGGCTTCACAAGATCATGTGAGTTTGAACGATCCCCCTGCTAACGCCGGAGAAAGACGTTAGCAGGGGGATCGTTATTGAATAGCGTATGTTTTTTTACTCGAACCACTTGGCCGGCAGATACTTGCGCTGGGCTTCCAGCATTTCATCAAAGAGCTTCTTGCCTTCCACGGCGTCCAGCGTCATTTGCGGATCGTTCATGAAGGTAGTGAACGCCAGCTCCCGGTCGCAGGTGAGCGCGGCCTTCAGCGTGTTTTCCTGATTGGCCACATGCTTGCCGATCAGCCCCAGCAGATTGGCCGGCAGCGGACCGGCAGACAGGGGCTCAATGCAATCGCGGGTGAAGTACGCATTGGTTTCCACCACAGCACCGATGGGCAGATTGGGGATCTGACCAACATTGCGCATGTTCACATTGGTCACGATCGGCTCCATGCCCAGCAGCGCCTTGATCATCAGGTGGCCTTCTTCCCCGGATGGCTTCATGTCCAGCGGTTCCTTGCCGGAGATGATATCATCGGAACGCTGCAGACGTTTTTTCAGATCGTCCTTGCGCCATGCCACGGTGGTGAGGCCAAACTTCCAGCTGTGCACGCCTTCCGGATCGCGCAGATACCAGCCGGGCGTGAATTCGGCCAGATGACGGTCGCCGGCAGCGGCGATGTAGCCATACTTGAGGAACAGGTCGAACTTCACGCGCTGGCAGCTCTTGAAGGTGGAATTCATCCAGTTGTCGTCTCCGCCCTCGTCGTAACCCTCTGCCCAGTACTTCTCGGCAAACTTGCGATACAGGGGGAACAGATCCATTCCCTTGTAGGTGGCGTTGGTCAACCATGTGAAGTGGTTGATGCCGGTGACGGTGGTGTACAGCTCATGACGGTCCACGCCCTTGATGCCGCATCCGGTTTCCAGCATGCTGCACAGCAGCTTCTGCGTGCCGAACACCTCATGGCAGCAGCCGAAGGCTTTTACCTCGGGGAATACTTCGTACAGGGTACGCATGCACAGCGTCATGGGATTGGTGTAGTTGATGACCCACGCCTTGGGGGCGTGATCGCGGATGGCCTGCGCGATCTCTACATACATGGGCAGCGTGCGCATCGCGCGCATGAATCCGCCCAGACCGATGGAATCGCCCACGGACTGGTAAATGCCGTATTTCTCCGGCGCATGCACGTCGCTTTCCATCTCGTCGAAGGTGCCCGGCAGAATGGAGATGACGATGAAATCCGCGCCAGTCAGCGCTTCCTTCAGGCTGTCGGCTACCTCATACTTCCACGGGGACTTGGCTTCGGGATGGCTGGAGATCATGGTGCCGATGGTCTGGTTGCGCTGCGCAGCTTCACGGTCGATATCGTAGAGGCTGACTGTGCCGCACATTTCAGGATCCATCGCAATGTCCTTCATGAATCCCCATGCCCATCCGCGGGAACCGCCGCCGATATAAGCGATCCGCAGGTTCTTTACATCCTTGTCAAATACATAACTCATGGTATTTTCCTCCTGTTCGCTTCTGCTTGGAAGTACTTTCATTTTACCCCTTCAGGCCGCTCGTCGCAATACCTTCCACAAGATATTTTTGCAGGAAGATGAAGATGAGCACCATCGGCAGAATGGATAGCGTGCTCATGGCAAACATCGCGCCGTAGTCCGAAGACGAGCTGGGATCGCAGAACAGCTTAAGGGCAAGGCTGGCCGGGTACATGTCGCTGGAGCGCACATACAGGAGCGCGGAAAGAAAATCATCCCAGCGCCAGATGAAGGAGAAGATGCCGGAGGTGATCAGCGCAGGCACCAGCAGCGGCACGATGATGCGGAAGAAGATGGCGTAGGGCGAGCATCCGTCGATCTTGGCCGCCTCGTCCAGATCGCGCGGGATACCATCGATGAAGTTTACATTCAGGTATACGAAGAAACCCTGCGTTGCAAAGAAGTATGGCACGATCATGGGCAGGTAGGTGCCCACCCAGTTGAGCTTATTATACCACAGATACTGGGGCACCATCAGCACCTGCGCGGGTAGCATCATGGTGACCAGCATCGCCGCAAACAGCACGCTGCGGCCAAAGAACTTCATGCGGCTGAAGCCGTAGGCCACGATGGCGGAGGAAGCTACCGTGACGATGGTCGCCACCGTGGAGATGAACAGCGAGTTCCAGAAGAACTGCACAAAGGGGATCTTGCCAAAGCCGCGCAGACCATTGGTATAGTTGGCCAGCGTCCACTGGCTGGGGATCAGCTGCCCGGCAGTGGTGAAGATGGTCTCGGTGGGCTTGAAGGAACTGAAGATCATCCATGCCAGCGGGTACAGCATGACAATGCCAAAGCCGAACACCAGCACATGATACAGGGCTCTTTTCAGAAAATGCTGTGTTTTATAGCTCATCATTACAGCCCTCCATCATAAACCCAGAAACGCTTGGTCAGGAACAGCAGGCCGGTGAATGCGCCCACGATGAGCAGCATGACCCATGCCAGCGCCGAAGCATAGCCCGTGTGGTAGAACTCAAACGCCTGCTGATACATGTACACGGTATAAAACAGGGTGGAGTTCATGGGCTTGCCCTGCGTGATGATATAGCACTGGGTGAACGCCAGAAAGCCGTTGATCATCTGCATGACGAGATTGAAGAAAATGGTGGGCGTGAGCAGCGGCAGCGTGATCTGGAAGAACTGCCGCGGCGCAGAGGCGCCGTCCACGTGCGCAGCCTCATACAGCGTGCGGGGGATCTGCTTGAGCGCAGACAGGAAGATCAGCATGGAGGAACCAAACTGCCAAACAGCCAGAATGATCAGCGTCCAAATAGCGGTCTTGGTGTTGCCCAGCCACGCCATATTGGACTGAATGCCGATCATGTTTAGCAGCGTGTTCACGGTGCCGTCAATGGCAAACATGCGTTTCCACAGGATGGATACCGCCACGGAGCCGCCAATGATGCTGGGCAGGTAGTAGGCCGCGCGGTAAAAGCCTGTCATTCGTGTATTCTTCAAAAGGATCATAGCCACCGCCAGCGCAAAGATCAGGCGCAGCGGCACGGACACCAGCGCGAAATAAAACGTCACGCCAACGGATTTGACAAATTTGGCATCCTTGGTGAACATCTTCACATAGTTCGCCACGCCGATCCATTCCGGATCCGACAGGATGTTGTAATCACAGAAGGAATAATAGGCAGACAGCAGCATGGGAACAACGAGGAACATAAAAAAGCCGATGATGAAGGGCAGCGTGCACACTATGCCCGCCACATGGTCTTGGTTCAGCCATTCGCCAAGCGTCAGCTTGCGTTTGCGGTTCATGGGGATGACTTGTTCAGACATGACGCCAACTCCTTGGTTTAATTGGAAGGGAGCCGCCGAACGGCGTCCGGCGGCTCCGAAGAATGATTTTGCAGGCGATCAGTTGCCCATGATGGCGGTCGCTTCTTCTACGAAGTAAGCGGCGGCGTCAGCGGCAGTGGTAGCGCCGTAGCACAGCTGCTCGAGCAGTTCGTCCACGATGGCGAACACTTCGGGAGCGGCGGTGGGATCAGCGGCAGGCACGGAGGAGCTGATGGGGGTAGCCACTTCGTTGATGAAGGTGGTCACCTTCTGCTCGGTGGCGCTCAGCTTGGGGGTGATGGCGGCAGCCACCTTGGAAGCGATCGGCACGCCGCGCTCGCCCAGCAGGATCTCGTTGCACTCAACGGAGTTGGTGAAGAAATTGAGGACCTTCACAGCTTCAGCGGGGTTCGCGCCCTGCGCGGACACGGACATGAACTGGCTGGGCTTGAGGTAGTTGCTCTTCTGAGGATCGGCAGAAGGCCAAGTGGTGATGCCCACTTCCATGCCTTCGGGAGCAGCGTTCTGCAGAGCGGTCATCTGGTTGGACCAGAAGAACGCGCACCAGCTCATGTTGGAAGGATCGGAGCCGTACACCATGGGATCCTGTTCCACGGAGCCGATGGTCACTTCCGCGAACACTTCGCTGCCCACATGCCAGCCTTCCTTGATGCCCTGCTCGTAGAGGTTGAAGAAATACTCAGCGTCTTCCACGGTGGCGGCCAGCTTGTCGCCGTCAAACAGCTGACGGTCGATACCGCGCAGCATGTAGTTGAACACCATGTCGGTGCCGTAGCCGATGTTGGTCTTGTAGCCGGTTTTTTCGTAGATCTCCTTGCTCAGAGCAATGAACTCATCCAAGGTCATGCCGTCCTTCACGGTGATGCCGTGTTCGTCCAGCAGGGTCTTGTTGTACAACAGGGCGGGAGAGTTCACGCCGATGCAGACCGCGTAGTTGCCATCGCCCACCTTACCGGTGTTGACAATGCCTTCGGAAGCATCGCTCAGATCCAGCGTGCCGTCCTGGGTGTAGGGGGTCAGGTCGACCAGCAGATTGTTTTCCACGTACTGATTGAGATACTGATAGTCCATCTGGATCACATCGGGCAGAGAGCCGCCGGCAGAAGCGGTGGCCAGAGCGGGCCAGTAATCCCCCCAAGCGTTCATCTGAACGTCGAAGGTGACGCCTTCGTTCTGGGAGGCGTACAGATCCAGCACGGCCTGCGTGCGCTCGTTACGGGTCTGGTTGCCCCACCAGGCAACGGTCAGTTTGGTTTCGGCCATCGCCGGCGCCGCCAGAGCGGTGAACAGCATGACAACCGCGAGAAGAACGGCAAACTTTTTCATGATAGATCCTCCTGTTTCTATTTGAACCATCGCGGTTCGTTTGTGAATATTATAACGTATGGTTTTCTGGAAAAGAAAGCAAAAATTCTTTGTTTTCACCATCACAAAACCGAGCCGATGCCATTTGCTGGTTTGCCAACCCATGGACTTTGCGTTATAATAATGCTTAAAGAAGTACTGCGCAATTGCACAAAAGGAGGCGGTCGGCGTGAACATTCTCAAACGGCTCAGGCTTACTACGCTGCGCCGCAAGATCCTGCTGCTGGCGGTGGGCAGCGAGCTGCTCATACTGGCGGCAGCGGCCCAACTGGGCATTACCCACCTGAGCCGCAATCAGGAGCAGCTGGCGCAGGCCATGGCCAACACGCTCAGCTACAGCACGGATCGGCTGGATCAGGTCATCGGCGGGATCGCCTCGTTATCGCAGCAGCTCTACAGCAACGATACCATTCAAAATGCGCTGGCCGCAGCGCTCGCCACGGACCGGGAAACGGAAGTCTCCGTCTCGTCCCATCGCATCTATCAGGCGCTTACCGATGCGCTGCAGCAGAAGCACTACCCTTCCATCCGCTATATCAGCGTGATCGCCGATTCGTTTTCCACCCATTCCGATTCCCGCATCGCCCGCCAAACGCCGGAGACGGTGGTGCAGGCGCTTTGTGAAGAGGCGCTGCAGGCGGAGGGCAAGCTGCGGATCCGCACGGAATGGAGCGGGGAGTATGGTTTGTTTCTGGTGCGCTCCATCCGCCGCATTCAGCCCTTTGACCTCAGAGAACTGGGTGTGCTCATCATCTGTCTGGATCCCGACCAGCTGATGAGCGACGCCACGCTATCCTCCGCTTTTTATGGCGATATGTTCTTCCTGCTGAACGATGGTGATCAGCCCTTCTACCGCAGCCCTGCTCTGCCGGCGGATACGGAGGAAGCCATTCACGCCCAGCTGGAGGGACAGGACTATGGCGTGGTATCGCTGGACGAAGCGCCCTACTTCGTGCGCCGCGGTGAGATGAGCAGCTACGGCTGGCAATACAGCTGCCTCGTCTCCTATCAAGAGCAGCAGGACAGCCTTCACCGCGCTTACCTGTCGCTGCTGGGGGCGCTGGCTTTGGTGATGGTGGCGGCGGCTTTCCTTTCCAGCGCTGTGGCGCGCTCCATCTCCCGTCAGTATACAGCGCTGGCGGATAAGATGCGCGCGTTCCGCGGCCAGCAGATGTCGCCCGTTTCTCCCGCACTGGCAGAACCGGTGGATGAAGTGGGCCTGCTGCACCAGCAGTTTGACCGGATGGCGGACGAGATCAGCACTCTGATCCGTGAAAAGTATGTGAGCGAGCTGCTCACCAAGGAGGCGCAGCTGCAGGCGCTGGAGGCGCAGGTCAACCCGCATTTCCTTTATAATGTGCTGGAAAGCATCCATTGGCGTGCACAGGCTGCGCAGCAGAAGGAAATATGTGAGATCGTGGACGCTCTGGGAAACTTCCTGCACGTTTCGCTCAACCGGCGGGTGAAGATGATCTCGCTTCGGCAGGAGCTGAGCCTTGTGGAAAACTATATCATCATCCAGCGGTACCGCTTCGAGGATCGCCTGCAATACAGCCAGCAGGTGCCTGAAGAACTGATGGACGTATCTCTGCCCAAGCTGGCCATCCAGCCGCTGGTGGAAAACGCCGTCAAATATGCTGTGGAAACCAGCCTCGATGATGAATGCCAGATCATGGTGGAAGCGCGAAAACAGGGAGATGAGCTGGAGATCACTGTGCGCAACAGCGGATCCACCATGGGCGAACATCTGCTGGAGGATCTGCATAACGGCGCGGCGCAGCCGCATGGATTGGGCATTGGCCTGACCAATATTGATTCGCGTCTGCGGCTGACCTATGGCGAGGACTACGGCCTGCAGGTCTTCGACGAGGAAGGCTATGCCGTATGCCGGATGCTGATTCCCATGGCGCTTCATGCGCCGAAACCGGAAGGAGGAAAGGCATGCTCCGACTGCTGATCGTGGATGATGAGCGCGCTATCCGTGAATCCCTGCGCGATATGATCCCATGGGAAACGCTGGGCATCGCTGTGGTGGGACTGTGCAAGAACGGCGTTGAAGCGTATGACGCCATTTTGGATGAGTATCCGGATATTGTGCTCACCGATATCCGCATGCCGGGGTTGAGCGGACTGGAGCTGATCTCCCGTGTCAAAAGCGCGCAGCTCAACATACAGTTCGTCATCCTGTCCGGCCATGCGGAATTTGAGTTTGCCAAGGAAGCTATGCGCTGGGGTGTGCGCCACTATTTGCTGAAGCCGACCAATCCGGATCAAATCGTGGAAATCATGAAGCAGGTGGCGGCGGATTGCTATCAGGCGCGCAGCCACAGCGCCGTGGAGGAACGCGACCACGCATTGCTGAAACGCATGGAACAGTCCGTGGTGCGCGGTCTGCTCACCGAGGCGCTTACCTCCGATGCGCCGCTGGAGGAGATCCTCAAGCGCAGCAATCAGCACATGGATCTGACCAACACCGCTTATGAGCTCTGCTATTTTTATTATGTAGCGCCCGAGCAGCAAACGCAGGTCATGGATGCCGTCACGGCCGTGCATGCCTCCTTCGCGCAGGACGTTCCTTTGCATTCGGTGTATGTCAATCAGGCGTTGATCGTGTTTTTTGAAAGCTACTGCGCCGATTATGGCGCGCTGGATACTGCCCTTGCCCGCGCAGCGGACAAGGCGGAGTATCAGCGTCAGTCTTACGACAGCTTTGCCGCGCTTTTGCGGGTGCTTGTCCCCAAACTGCTCCGGTTTGATAATATCTACCTTCGTTCCGGCCAGCAGGGCGTGCGGATCAACAACGCCTCCCGCATGATCCATGCCTGCGATGAAGCGGTGTCTGCCCTGTCCCGCTGCACCTGTGAAGAACAGGGCGTTTTGCTGGCCCGCATCCGCGATCAGCTCAACGCCACGCAGGACGTGCCGTTCCTGCACACGCTGGCTTCGGCATTGCTCATCAAGTACGCTTCCCTTTGCGGCTTCTCCAATGCCCAGACCGGCCTGTCGGAGATCGACTTCGAATCCGAAGCGGATCCTGCCCAGCTGCGGGAACTGATCGTCAGCAAGCTGTCCGAAATGTCCGCACTGCGGCTGAAAGAAAACGAGAATGCCGAGGGCAATCTGGTGCGACAGATCAAGCGGTATGTGCAGATGAACCTGTCCAATCCGGATCTGTCGCTGAAGTGGCTGGCGGAAAATCACCTGTTCATGAATGTGGATTATGTGAGCAAGCAGTTTGCCCAACGCACGGGGGAAAAGTTTTCCGCCTATCTCACGCGCAAACGCATGGAGCTGGCGCGCGAACTGCTCAAAACAGGCGATACGGCACACATTTACGATGTTGCTACACGAGTGGGCTGCGGCAACAATCCGCAGTATTTTAGCCAGATCTTCAAGCGTTCCACCGGCATGACGCCGACCGAATACATTCGTTCTATCAAATGAATCACCGAGGAGGAAAGAGCCATGACTGACCGTCCCACCACCCCGCTGGCCCATGCGCAGCTGGCCTGCGAAACCATGATGAAGAAATTTGCCCCTGAGCAGCTGCCGCCTGTCGGACATTTCCACTACCATCAGGGCGTGTTCCTGTGCGGCATGTACCAAACCTATCTGCTCACCCACGATGAACGCTATTTCACCTTTATCCAGAGCTGGATGGACAGCCTGATCAACGCCGAGGGCAACATCACCGGATTCAATCCCGGCCAGCTGGACGATCTGCAGCCCGGTGTGCTGCTGTTCCCGCTATACGAGCGTACAAAAGATGTGCGCTATCGGCACGCGTTGGACACCATTGCCTATTTTATGGAGCATTTCCCCCGCACGCCGGACGGGGGCTTCTGGCATAAGGCGTGGTACCGCAATCAAATGTGGCTGGACGGGCTGTATATGGCTGGCCCCTTCATGAGCCAGTACGGCGCGGAATGCGGCAAACCCGCTTTTTTGGACGAAGTGGTCAAGCAGGCCACGATCATGGAAAAAGTGACGCGCGATGACAAAACGGGGCTGTGGTATCACGCATGGGATTATGAACGGCTGGTGCCGTGGGCCGACAAGCAGACCGGACGCTCGCCAGAATTCTGGGGGCGTGCGCTGGGCTGGGTCCCTGTGGCCCTTTTGGAAGATCTGCGCTTTTTCCCGCAGGATCATCCCGGCCGGAAAGAATTGGAGCGCATTATTTGCGAACTGCTCACGGCGCTGCTGCCCTATCAGGATGCGCAGAGCGGCCTGTGGTATCAAGTGGTGAACAAGGGAGAGGATCCCGCCAATTGGCTGGAGAGCTCCTGCACCTGCCTGTACACGGCTGCGATCTGCCGCGCGGTACGCACGGGACTGTTGGATCGCAGCTATCTGGAAGCGGCCCGCAAGGGTTTTGATGGAGTCACCGCCCGCCTTGACTATGATGAAAACGGCGTGCTGATTGGGAATATTTGCATCGGCACCGGTGTTGGCGACTACGCCCACTATCTGGCCCGTCCCACCTCCGTGAACGATCTGCACGGTGCAGGCGCTTTCCTGCTGATGTGTACAGAAGCGGCGCAAGTGCTGTGATCGCCGCTTCGCTGTGCAGGAATTCTGCGCGTGCTTGCAAGTAAGCGCGGGATGGACTATAATAAAATAGTTGTGCACACATATATCCGTAATGGAGGATGAGGAAAGAATGGATCAGACGACGGTGAAGCAGAATCCGTTGGTATTTTATCTTTGTATGCTGGCGTACATGCTGCTGGCGCTGCTGATACGTTTGGCGGCGCTTGCACCGTTGTGCTGTCTTGCGCTCGAAGACGGAGCAAAGTGGGTGGCGCTGTTGTGCCCGATCCTGCTGCTGTTCGTGGTGCTGCCGCTGCGGTATTCCTTTGCCGAGGCAGTGGTGCCCGGCCGCAATGGCCGCTTCTTCAGCTTCAAAACGGCTTTTGGCTTCTCCAATTATGGTGAAAAATGGACGGAAAGCGTTATGCATGCGCTCAATGTGCTGAAGTGGGGCATCCCGCTGGCCGTGATGCTGGGCTTTGCCTACTACCACTCCACCGCAGTGGATGCGCAAACGATGTTGCAGTCTGTGGTCGATCTGGGCAAATGGGGCAATGAACTGTGGTGCAATGTGCTGGGCTTCTTTGGCGTGGAGACCGTGCCGTCTGCCAATACGCTGATGGACGGCGTGCTGGTGCTGCTGCTGGCGCTGGCTGCAGGGCTTCTGGTATGGATGTACGGTGCGGTGCGCAACAGTGCCAGCCGCTATATCTGGGTGCTGGCTACCCGCAACGACCGTGCGCCCCGCGTGGAGCTTCGCCGCCGTCTGATGGGACGCCGCATGGCGCAGCTGGGCGTGGCGATCATCAATCTGGCGTTGTGGATCCCCTTCCTGCTGGCAGCGGGCAAGACGCTCAAAATGGCGGTAAGCGATCTGTCCAACGTACTGATGACGGTCGTTGTGACCAGCTCGATGCCTGCGCTGGATCTGGCCGGTGCGTTTGCACCGCTGGCTGCAGCGTTCTTTGGCCTGTACTTGCCGCTGCTGCCCGTGCGCCGCTGGCTGACCGCAGCCTTTGCAGCACACGATCGCCGGCAGCAAACTGTGAAGGCCAAGGCCGCATAACCATGGCTGCAGTTCGATTGGATAAATTTCTCGCCCAGAGCGGCGAACGGAGCCGCAGCGAGGCCGTGCGGCTCATCCGACTGGGAAAGGTGCAGATGAACGGGCTGTGTCAGCGTGATCCGGCTGCCAAGGTGGGGGCAAGCGACAGCGTGACCCTTGCTGGTGAGACGGTGGGTGACGACGCGATGCAGTATTATCTGCTGTATAAGCCATCCGGCGTGCTGACGGCTGCCCGTGACAGCCGCGCGCGGACGGTGATGGATCTGCTGCCGCCTGCGCTGTCGCGGCGAAAGGTGCTGCCCGTGGGAAGGCTGGACAAGGATACCACGGGGCTGCTGATCCTTACCAATGACGGCGCGCTGGCCCATGCGCTGCTGGATCCCAAACGGCATGTGTGGAAACGCTATGTGGCCACGGTGGAGGGCAGGCTTACGCAGGCAGATGCAGACGCCTTTGCAGCGGGCATTCCTCTGCGAGATTTTACCGCCCAGCCGGCAAAGCTCATCATTCTTGAAGCAGGTGAGGACATGAGCCGCGCAGAGGTGGAGGTTCACGAAGGCAAGTTCCATCAGGTCAAACGCATGTTTGGAGCCAGAGGGCACGAGGTGCTCACGCTGCACCGCGCCAGCTTTGGCCCCCTCACCATTCCTGCAGGCATGCAGGAGGGAGAGCATATCCGCCTGACCGATGGACAGGTACAGCTGCTACGCGATGCGATCGACCGATAAACCGATAAAGAGAGGATCGACCATGCCCAACGATCATTACTATACCTCCGCGCCCACCAGCGCACATAAAGAAGCTACGGTGAAGGTGGAATATCGGGGGCATTCCCTGACGTTCGAAACCGACAGCGGCGTGTTTTCGCGTACGGAGCTGGACAGAGGCACGGAAGTGCTGCTGGATACGTTGGATACAGTGAATGGTTCCGTGCTGGATATGGGCTGCGGCTGGGGGAGCATCGGCGTGGCTGTGGGCAAAAATTGGCCCGATGCACAGATCACCATGGCGGATATCAACCAGCGCGCTTGCGGGCTGGCTGTGAGCAATGCCGCCAGAAACGGCGTAAAGGCTGAAGTGCTGGAAAGCGACGGCTACGCGCGTGTGCTGGGCCGCAGCTTTGATCTCATCCTGCAAAACCCGCCTATTCGCGCAGGAAAGGCCGTTATCTACAAAATGTTTGCTGACGCCGCCAAGTGCCTGAAGGAGAACGGCGAACTGCGGTTGGTGATCCGTAAACAGCAGGGCGCGCCGTCGGCCATTGCCTATCTGCGCACGTTGTTTGAAACGGTGGAGACCATCGAAAAGAAAAGCGGCTTCTGGATCATCAGCTGCCGCGAAACGATCGAAAGCGACCAATGACCAAAGAGGGAAGGAAGCGTTTCTTGATGAAGTACGACAAGGCGTTTTTTGACGAGCCATTTGACCGTTATGGCACAGCCTGTGAAAAATGGGATGGCATGGAGGAACGGCTGGGAGAGGGCCTCAACCCCATGTGGGTGGCAGATATGGATTTCCGCTGCCCGGCGGAGATCACCGAGGCGATGGTGAAACGCGCTGCTCACCCGGCCTATGGCTACACCAGTCAGACCAAGGCGGCGGTCGAGGCTATGCTTGCTTTCATGCAGCGCCGCCACGGCATCACACTGACGGCGGAGGAACAGATCCTGCTGCCCTGCGTCATCAGCGGGCTGCGCGCTGCCGTGCTCTCCTTCACGAAGCCGGGTGACGGCATCATCGTGCAGCCGCCAGTTTACGGCCCGTTCTATTTCTCCGTGAAGGACAACGAGCGCAAAACCATGGAATGTCCCCTGCTGCGCGATGAGAAGGGCCGCTATACGATGAATCTGGAGGCAGTGGAAGCGGCGTGTCAGAACGGCGCAAAGATGATGCTGCTGTGCAATCCGCACAATCCTGTGGGCCGTTGCTGGACACGGGACGAGCTGAGCGCCTTGTGGAATGTGCTCAGTCGCTATGACGTGCTGCTGGTGTCGGATGAGATCCACGAGGATTTCGTGTATGAGAAAGGCGCGTTTACGCCCATGCTCACGGTGGCTTCCGGCAGCGCGGACAAGGTGATCGCCCTGACAAGCGCCAGCAAGACCTTTAATCTGGCCGGCTTGCAGCAGGCAGTCGCTTTTGCACACAACCCCGCCGTGCTCAAGGCAGTGCAGGATACCATGCACAATGTGGGTGTGGTGCAGGGCAACATTTTCGGCCTTGTTGCCGCCGAGGCAGCCTATGCTTACGGCGATGAGTGGCTGGATCAAATGCTCGCCTATATCAAAGAAGGCGAAACGATCCTGCGCGAAGAACTCGCAGCGCGTCTGCCTGAAGCCGTCTTCAGCCCGCTGGAGGCCACCTATCTGGGCTGGGTGGATCTGCGCGCCTATGGCATGAACTGTGAGGAGCTGCTGGCGCGCTGCCGCAAGGCCAAGGTGGAATTCACACCCGGCACCTTCTTTGGCGCAGAGGCGGGCGAAGGCTTCCTGCGCGTCAATCTTGCCTGCCAGCATGAGCGCGTCCGCTTGGCTGCGCAGCAGCTGGAAAAGGCCATCAAAGGCGAATAAACCTTTCAGGAGGAGAGAATATGGAACAGCTGAAAAACATCATTGAGTCCCTTCGCGGAGAAATGACCGATACACTTGCCCGCTGGATCCGCATTCCCAGTGTGAAAGATACGCCCGCACCCGGCGCTCCCTTCGGCGTTCAGACGCGCCGCTGCCTGGATGAAGTGCTGGCTGATGCGGAAAAAATGGGTTTCTCCGTGCGCAACTTTGACGGCTATGCCGGCGATGTGCGCATGGGCCCGGAAGGCGTCAATCCGCTGGCCATTCTGGCGCATCTGGATGTCGTGCCCGCTGGCGACGGCTGGCAGCAGGATCCCTTCGGCGCACAGATCACCGATGGCAAAATGTATGGCCGCGGCACTTCGGACGATAAAGGCCCCGCAGCGGCTGCACTGTATGCCATGTATGCCTATCAACAGGCTGGCCTTCCCCTCAACCGCGAGGTGCGGCTGATCCTGGGCTGTGATGAGGAGAGCGGCTGGGAATGCATGCGCTATTATGCGGAGCATTGCGATATGCCCAAGACCGGCTTCAGCCCGGATGCGAATTTCCCTGTCATCAATACGGAGAAGGGCATGCTTCATCTCGAGCTCAAGGGAGCATACTGTCATGAGGGACTTCAGGTGAAGGCGTTCAACGTGGGCGAACGCTGCAATGTAGTGCCCGGATCGGCAACTGCGACGCTTGAAGGCGACGAAGCGCTTTGCGAAAAAGCCAATGCAGCGGCTGCTGCGCTGGGACTTGATGTAAAAGCGGCGCTGGATGAGGACGGTGTAAAACTGTTCTCGACCGGCATTCCCGGTCATGCCGCCTTCCCGGAAGTCACCCGCAACGCCATTGGTCAAGTGCTGATGGTGCTCAAAGAACTGGGCGTGCAGGGCAGTCTGCTCACCCTTGCCAACTGCGTGGGAATGGAATACGACGGCAAGAGCCTGTCCGTCAAGTGCGAGGATGCGGTCAGCGGCCCCCTTACCTGCAACATGGGCATCATTCGCTACTCGAAGGAAACGGGCCTGTACGCTACGTTGGATATCCGCTATCCCATCCTGTGCAATCATAAGGCGCTGACGGCCAGCATCAGCGCTGCGCTCGCGCCCGAAGTGAACGTCACGGTGGACACCCAGAAGGATCCGCATCATGTGGCCGCCAACAGCAAGCTGGTCGTAGCGCTGATGGAAGCGTATGCCGAAGTGACCGGAGATGTGGAATCCAAGCCGATGGCCATCGGCGGAGGCACCTACGCCAAGGTACTGGAGGAGGGGGTGGCCTTCGGCTCCATGTTCCCCGGCGAGGAAGAACTGGCGCATCAGGCCGGTGAATACATTTCCATCGACAGCCTCGTGAACAACCTGTACATTTTCGTGAAGGCGATTCAGAAACTGCAGGATTGAGAAAAAAGATGATAACAAAAGCGCCGCTGGTCTGCTTGTGTGGATCAGCGGCGCTTTTGCTTGGCTTTTGAATGGAATCATTCTTTGGTCTTTTCTCTGAGCACAAAACGGATGGGCGTGCCCTGAAAACCGAAGGACTTGCGGAACTGGTTTTCCAGATAACGCTCATAGGCAAAGTGCATGAGCTCTTCGTGATTGATAAAGAACACGAAGGTGGGCGGGCAGACGGACTGCTGCGTGGCGTAGTAGATCTTCAGACGGCGGCCGCCGGACATGGGGGGCTGCAGGCTGGCCTGCGCATCGGCCAGCGCCTCGTTGATGATGCCGGTGGGAATGCGCTTGCAGTACTGGCTATAAGCATCCTTCACTGCGGAAAGCACCGTGTTTACACGCTGACCGGTGAGCGCGGACAGGAACAGCACCGGCGCGTAGCTCATGAATTTCAGATCGCTCATGATCTGTTTGCGCATCTTTTCCATGGTGTTGGTGTCCTTTTCGATGGCGTCCCACTTGTTGACGACCACGATAACGGCCTTGCCGGCATTGAGAATCAATCCGGCGATCTTGGTGTCCTGCTCAGTCACACCCACCTGCGCATCGATCAGCAGCAGCGCCACGTCGCAGCGGTCGATGGCGGCGATGGAGCGCAGCACGCTGTACCGCTCCAGACTTTCATCCTCCACGGCCTTCTTTTTGCGCATGCCGGCCGTGTCAATAATATTGAAGCGCGTGCCGTCGCTATCGGTAAAGAAGGTGTCGATCGCGTCGCGCGTGGTGCCGGGAATGTCCGATACCATGGTGCGCTCCTGCCTAAGCAGTTTGTTGGTCAGGCTGCTCTTGCCCACATTGGGGCGGCCCACCAGCGCCAGCTGGATGGTGTGTTCCTCGTCCTCCTGTTCATCGTCTGCCGCAGGGGGCAGCAGGTGCACGATGGCTTCCAGCAGATCGCCCAGTCCCAGCATATTGGTGGCAGAAATGGCAATAGGGTCGCCAAGGCCAAGATTGTAGTATTCGTACAGCTGTTCCTCCATGCCCTGATAGTCCATTTTGTTGACCACCAGCAGCAGGGGCTTATGGGTGCGGCGCAGGTAGTTGGCAACTTCCTCGTCCTCGTTGGTCAGGCCTGTGCGGCCGTCACAGAAGAAGCAGATGACGTCTGCGGTGTCCATGGCGATTTGGGCCTGATGGCGCATCTGGCTGAGCAGCACATCATCCGATCGCATATCCAAACCGCCGGTATCCACCATGCTGAAGCGGCGCCCCATCCATTCCACATCGGCATAGACACGGTCGCGAGTCACGCCGGGAATGTCCTCCACGATGGAGATGCGCCTTCCGGCGATGCGGTTGAAGAAAGAAGATTTGCCTACGTTGGGACGGCCAACGATGGCGACAAGCGGCTTTGCCATGGGTTCCTCCTTATTGTTCATCGAATCGTCCGTGAAGCGCGTCGTAGAAGGCCTGGCCTTCGTTTTCGCACAGGCGCACGGGCAGCGGTGCACGGGCGATGAAGTCGTCAATGTGCATGTCATCCAAAAACAGGTCGCGTTCATGGCGCAGCGTGACGGCGCAGAGCAGGATCTCGTCTGCACCCGCGATGGCCTCCGGCGTGAGCGCGGCCAGAAGATCACCGCCGGTAAGCAGACCGGTCACGGTGATGGTTTCGCCAAAGAAGTGATTGACCACGGGGATCACCCGTGCTTTTACGCCCTTTGGCGCGTAGGTATCCGCCCAGCGCTGCATATGTGGGGCGACGCTCTTGCCTGTGGGGATCAGGTAGGTTTTTGGGACGACGCTTTCTTCCTCGCCATACAGGCTGTCGAAGTGGCGCGCCTCCTCCAGCTCGCTTTCAAAGCGTCGCAGCAGACCTACGCCGTTTTCGATTTGCGGGAAGTCCTCGTACCATTCTTCCGGGGGAATGGGGCGTTTGGCCAGACAGAAGAATTCATCGCTGGGAAAGGCAAAGGTTGTGCCCAGCGTTTCGCGGCATTCCTGCTGGAAGGGCGCGATCATGTCCAGCAGGTTCGCGGCTTCCTCGCTGGTGAAGCAGCGCAGCTGCGCCAGCCCCTCGCGGAATTTGGTCAATCCCACCGGCACCATGGCCACCGTTTGCGCGGCCGGCGCGAGCGCGCGCAGATCACGCAGCGTGCGCAGCAGTTCTTCACCATCGTTCCAGCCGGGACACACCACGATCTGGCAGTGGAATTTGATGCCCGCCTCCTTCAGGCGTGTCAGCTTTTGCAGAATATCGCCTGCAAAACGGTTGTTCATCATACGGCAGCGCAGATCCGGATTGGTGGTGTGCACGCTGATGTACAGGGGCGAAGCCTTGCGCTTGATGATCCGGTCGAACTCTGCGCCGTTGACATTGGTGAGGGTGACGAAGTTGCCCATCATCAAGGAATAGCGCCAGTCATCGTCCTTCACATAAAGCGTGGGGCGCAGGTTGGGCGGCATCTGCGCAATAAAGCAAAACACACAGTTGTTGTAGCAGGTGCGGGGCGAAAGCGTCATGCTCTGGCCAAAGTGGAGCCCCAGCGGTTCGCCCTCCTCCTTGCGCACGGGAATGGCAAGCGGCTGCCCATCCCGCAGTATGTCCACATTCAGGCGACTGCCCGCGATCAGCGCTTGATAGTCGATCTCGTCAATGATCGTTTCGCCGTTGATGGCTACCAGCACATCGCCCGCTCTCAACCCGCTGCGGTTGGCGGCGGAGTGCTTTTCAACGCCGGTGATCTCGTGCTGCATGGGATCCTCCTCCTTCCATATGCGCACAATCCAACACTTTATTATGCCCTGAAACCAGCGCAAAGTCAAGCACAAAGCATGTATCAGCAACAAATGTTGAGGTACAATACATAGGTAACAAAAAAGGAATAGAAAACAGAGAGCCA
>CAZDEF010000032.1:0-28264 GCA_964504385.1 uncultured Oscillospiraceae bacterium | reverse complement strand
CCACCCTTTTTGAGGAGGCATTGGCGGAATACGGCATCGAATACCAACGCATCCGAATTGGAACGCCTCAGCACAACGGCAAGGTGGAACGACAGCATCGCCTTGACGAAATGCGTTTCTATAAACATATGCGCATGTTCTCGCTGGAGGATGGACGCAAGCAACTTGCACGCTACCAACGTTTGTCCAATAACATGATCATGACCTGTCTGAACATGAGATCCCCCAATCAGGTGCTTGAAATGTACCGCGACATCGTGTAGCGGTTAGCGTCAGTCGGAACATTCTGTCCCGACTGACCGTATCTCATTTTCTTTTGCTGCTCATGGTCAAGGTCGGGTCGTATTTGCTTCGCAAATCTCCACCCTTCCCTTGACCTCCTCCTTGGCTCGTCGTGTTACCTATGTTTGACACCCGTACACAAGGCGCGGAAAGTTGTGAAAATCCCCCCTTGAACAGTTAAAATTCCTATGCTACAATAATGCGAACACATTTTCGCATTTTGCTTGGGAGGGGAATGAATCATGGCTGCATCGAAAGTATATTTTACCAGTTTCCGGACGAAACCCGACGTGAATCTGCTGCAGAAGTTCCGCCGCCTGCTGGAAAAGGCCGGCATGAAAAACATGGAGTTGGACGGCAAGTTCACCGCGATCAAGCTGCACTTCGGCGAGGCTGGCAACCTGGCCTATCTGCGCCCCCAATACGCCCGTGTGGTGGCGGATATGCTGAAGGAAATGGGCGCGCGTCCCTTCCTGACCGATAGCAACACCCTGTATGTGGGCAGCCGCCGCAATGCGCTGGATCATCTGGACGTGGCATATGCCAACGGCTTTAATCCCATTCAGACCGGCTGCCATGTCATCATCGCCGACGGACTGGACGGCACCGACGACGTAGCCGTGCCGGTCGAAAATGCAAAGTACTGCAAAGCGCCCCTCATCGGCCGCGCTATTATGGATGCGGAGGCCGTGATCTCCATCAACCATTTCAAGTGTCACGAGGCTACGGGCATCGGCGGCGCGCTGAAGAATCTGGGCATGGGCTGCGGCTCCACGGCCGGCAAGCGTGAAATGCATCACGACGGCAAGCCCACCGTGCGCACCGAGTTCTGCGTGGGCTGCGGCCGCTGCGTGCGCCAGTGCGCGCACGGGGCCATCAGCTTTGTGCAGCAGGACGGCCATCGCGTGGCGCAAGTGGACGGGGACAAGTGCACCGGCTGCGGCCGCTGCGTGGGCGTGTGCCGCGACCGCGGCGCCATCGCCGGGCCGGATAGCTCCAATGATATGCTCAATTACAAGATCGCCGAATACGCCAAGGCAGTGGTGCAGGACCGGCCTAACTTCCACATCACGCTGGTGTGCGACGTGTCACCCTACTGCGACTGCCATTCGGAGAACGACGCGCCCATTATTGCCGATGTGGGCATGTTCGCCAGCTTTGACCCCGTGGCGCTGGACAAGGCGTGCGCGGACGCGTGCAACCGTATGGAGCCGCTGCCCGGCACCTTCCTTGCGGACAGGCAGACGCGCACCGGCGATATTTTCAACGATACGCACCCCTATACCAACTGGCGTAAGGCGGTGGAGTATGCGGAGGAACTGGGCATCGGCACGCAGGAGTATGAGTTGATCGAGGTGTAATGGGGCAGAATAGCCCACGCCCCTCCCGCGTTCCGTGGTGTCCAAAGAAGAGAAAGGAACCCGCCATTGCAAGATAAGCTCATCGTTCGCGGTGCTCGCGAACATAATCTGAAAAATGTAACGCTCGAGATCCCCCGCAACAAGCTGGTGGTGTTCACCGGCTTGAGCGGGTCGGGCAAAACCAGTCTGGCCTTCGATACCATCTATGCCGAGGGCCAGCGCCGCTATGTGGAAAGCCTGTCCAGCTATGCCCGCATGTTCCTTGGGCAGATGGAAAAGCCGGATGTGGATTCCATCGAGGGCCTTTCGCCCGCCATCTCCATCGACCAGAAGACCACGGCGCGCAACCCGCGCTCCACTGTGGGCACCGTGACGGAGATCTACGATTACCTGCGTCTGCTCTATGCGCGCGTGGGTGTGCCGCACTGCCCCAAATGCGGCCGGGAGATCAAGCAGCAGACCATCGACCAGATGGTGGAGCAGGTGATGACCTACCCGGAAGGGCAGAAGATGCAGCTGCTGGCGCCCATCGTGCGTGCACGCAAGGGCGAGCACACCAAGCTGATGGAGGATGCGCAGAAGCGCGGCTTCGTGCGTGTGCGCATCGACGGAGAGATCTATGATATGGACGAGCTGCCCACGCTGAACAAAAAGCTCAAGCACGATATCGAGATCGTGGTGGATCGACTGATCGTGCGCCCGACGGATGAATTCCGCCAGCGTCTGGCCGACAGCATGGAGACCGCCGCGCATGAAAGCGGCGGTCTGGTGCTGGTGGATCTGTTTGACAAAGGCATGCTGCTGTTTTCGCAGAACTATGCCTGCCCGGACTGCGGCGTGAGCATTGAGGAGCTTTCGCCCCGCATGTTTTCGTTCAACAGTCCGTTCGGCGCTTGCCCGGCCTGTTCAGGCCTCGGTACGGTGATGCGCATCACGCAGGAGATGATCATCCCGGACGATTCGCTCTCGCTCAATCAGGGGGCGCTGCAGGCCATGGCATGGAACGTGGCGGACAAAAACAGCATGGCGCGCTCCTTCTTTGAGGCGCTGTCCAAAAAGTACGATTTCAGCATGGACACCCCTGTGCGCGAGCTGCCCAAAAAGGTGATGGATATTCTGCTGTACGGCACGAACGACAAGATCACCATTGAATATGACGGCGCGCATGGCAAAGGCCAGTATCAGACCGAGTTCGAGGGCGTCATCAACTCCCTCAACCGCCGCTACAGTGAAACCACCTCGGACGCGATGAAGGCGGCTTACGAGGAATACATGGTGACGGACGAATGCCATGTCTGCCACGGCAAGCGCCTCAAGCCCGAAGTGCTGGCCGTGACCGTGGGCGGCATGAACATTTCCGAACTGTGCGACTTGAGCGTGGCCAAAGCGCGGCAGTTTTTCCGCGATCTGCATCTGGAAGGCAGCGATGCGGTCATCGCTGCGCAGATCCTCAAGGAACTGGACAGCCGGCTGGGCTTTTTGGACAGCGTGGGCTTGAGCTACCTGACGCTGTCGCGCGCCGCAGCCACGCTTTCCGGCGGCGAGGCGCAGCGCATCCGTCTGGCCACGCAGATCGGCTCCAGCCTGATGGGCGTGCTCTACATTCTGGACGAGCCCTCCATCGGCCTGCATCAGCGCGATAACTCCAAGCTGCTGGATACCCTCAAGCGCCTGCGCGATCTGGGCAACACGCTCATCGTGGTGGAGCACGACGAGGATACCATGTACGCCGCCGACTGGATCGTGGATGTGGGCCCTGCTGCCGGGTTGAACGGCGGCCATATCGTGGCGGAGGGCACCATCGACGATATCCTGAAGAATCCCGCCTCGCTGACGGGACAGTACCTGAGCGGGAAAAAGACGATCCCCGTGCCTGAAAAGCGGCGCAGGCCCAGCGGCTTCCTCACTGTGAAGGGCGCGCAGGAAAACAATCTGCGCAACATTGATGTGGAGATCCCGCTTGGCGTGCTGTGCTGCGTGACCGGCGTGAGCGGCAGCGGCAAATCCAGCCTCGTCAACGAGATCATCCACAAGCATCTGGCCAAGGTGCTCAACCGTGCCAAGACCCGCCCCGGCCGCTTTGCCGAAATGCTGGGCGTGGAAAAGCTGGACAAGATCATCACCATCGACCAGAGCCCCATCGGCCGCACGCCGCGCTCCAATCCGGCTACCTACACCGGCCTGTTTGACATGATCCGCAAGGTGTTCGCCATGACGCCGGAGGCCAAGGCGCGCGGCTACAAGGAGAACCGCTTCTCCTTCAACGTGAAGGGCGGACGGTGTGAAGCCTGCGCGGGCGATGGTCTGCTCAAGATCGAAATGCATTTCCTGCCGGACATCTATGTGCCCTGCGATGTGTGCAAGGGCGCGCGCTACAACCGCGAAACGCTGGACGTGCACTACAACGGCAAGAACATTCATGATGTGCTGGAGATGACCGTTGAGGAAGCGCTGACGTTCTTCGAAAACCACCAGTCCATCGTGAAAAAGCTGCAGACGCTATACGATGTGGGCCTGAACTACATCAAGCTGGGGCAGCCGTCCACGCAGCTTTCCGGCGGCGAGGCGCAGCGGATCAAGCTGGCTACGGAGCTGAGCCGCAAGGCGACCGGCCGCACCCTGTACCTGCTGGACGAGCCCACCACCGGCCTGCACATGGACGATGTGAACCGGCTGATCGGCGTGCTGCAGCGGCTGGTGGAAGGCGGCAACAGCGTGCTGGTGATCGAGCATAATCTGGACGTCATCAAGACGGCGGACTGGCTGATCGATCTGGGCCCGGAGGGCGGCGACGGCGGCGGCACCGTGGTGTGCGAAGGCACGCCGGAGGAGGTGGCCGAGGTGGCGCAAAGCTACACCGGCCAGTACCTGAAGCCGTACCTGAAAAAGTAAACATCCCCCATGCCTGTGTGACAAGCCCTTGTACGGACGGTGAACATCGCCTGTGCAAAGGGCTTGCCTTTTCTTCAGAAAAGCGATAAAATGGTAACATCCGCTTTTGATTTTTCAATCTGCAAGGAGGAAGCTATAATGTATCGACAGGTTATTGACACCGCCGTTGAAAAAATGGGCAAGACCAACTCCGTCTATCAGGAAGAGCTGCGCTCCATCCGCGCCGGCCGCGCCAATCCTCAGCTGCTGGAACGCATTACCGTGGATTACTACGGCGTGCAGACGCCCCTGACCCAGATGGGCAATATCACCGCGCCCGAACCCCGCATGCTGGTCATCAGCCTGTGGGATCAGAAGTCTATCCCGCTGGTGGAAAAGGCGATCCTCAAGAGCGATTTGGGCCTCAACCCATCCAACGATGGCAAGATCATCCGTCTGGTGATCCCGGAGCTGAATGAGGAGCGCCGCAAGGAGCTGACCAAACTGGTGCGCAAGGGCGCTGAGGAAGCCAAGGTGGCCATCCGCTCCATCCGCCGCGATGCGATGGATCAGTTCAAGAAGCTGGAGAAGGATTCCAAGATCACTGAGGATGACCGCACCAAGGCGGAAAAGAAAATGCAGGACAAGACCGACGAAGCCATCAAGGGCATCGACGCTCTGTGCGCGCAGAAAGAAAAGGAAATCATGGCCGTGTGATCGCGGCCGGTATTGTGGCGCCGGAGGAGCCATGGCTCCTCCGGCGCCGTCCGGAAAGGCAGAACATGCAGCAGACCTTCGAACATCTCTTGGGATTGCCGGCTTCGGCTGCGCTGGGCATCCTGGCCTCCTACGGCATTACGGCTGTGGAAGTGGTGCCCACTTCTGCGCCTGCGCGCCGCAATCCTTCCCCCGAGGACGCCCTGCGCACGGAAGAGGGCGAGCAGCGGGGCTATGCCTCCACCCGCGTGGTGGCGGTCGAGGACGATGGGCACAGGCTCATCGTTTCACGCTTTTTGACGGGCGATCCGCGCGATCGTGAAAGGAGCGGCCAATGAGCATTCCACTGTACGCGCCCATCGATCTGGAGCGCCTGCCCAAGCACGTTGCCATCATCATGGACGGCAACGGCCGCTGGGCCAAGCAGCACAAGCTGAAAGTGGCCATGGGCCACCGCGCCGGCACGGAAGCCCTGCGCGAGATCATTCGCAATTCCAGCGATATCGGCATTCAGGTGCTGACGCTGTATGCCTTTTCCACCGAAAACTGGACGCGCCCGCAGACGGAAGTGGAAGCGCTGATGCAGCTCATTCTGGACTTTTTCCAGTCCGAGATCGACGAGCTGGATGAAAAGAACGTGCGCATCACCATTCTGGGAGAAAAGAGCGGCCTGCCTGCAAAGCAGTGCGCCGCGCTGATGGAGGCCGAGCGCCGCACGGCGGACAACACCGGCCTGCGGCTGAACATCGCCATCAACTATGGCGCGCGCGCCGAACTGACCCACGCTGCGCGCGAGATCGCCCAAGCCGTGAAGGCTGGCGAAATTGCGCCGGAGGACGTGAACGAAGCACTGTTTGAACAGCACCTGTACACCCATGGCCAGCCGGATGTGGATCTGCTGATCCGCACCAGCGGCGAAATGCGGCTGAGCAATTTTCTGCTGTGGCAGTGCTCCTATGCTGAATTTGTATTTCCCACGGTGCTGTGGCCGGACTTCGACCTGAAGCAGTACCATGCCTGCATTGCCGAGTTTCAGGGGCGCAAGCGCCGCTTCGGCAAGCGGGAGGAATAAAAGGAGAACCCAATGAGCGAAACGAACCGACCCAAGAAGCCCGCGTCTCTTGCCCAGCGTACCGCTACCGGGCTGGGACTGGTTGCCGGGCTGCTGGTGCTGCTGGCTGTGCGCGGCTGGCCGGTGATCATTGCCGCCATCGTCTGCATTGGTCTGGCCGTATACGAGGAGCTGCGGGCACTGGCGCGGAAGCATCGCCCGGTGTGGTGGCCCGCCTTTGCCGCGCTGACAGCGGTGCCGCTGATCGCCACGCAGCCGCATGAGGGCGCGCTGAGCGTGCTGCTGCTGTGCTGCTTCGCCCTTACCCTGTGCGTGATGCTGCGCAGACAGCCCGATCTGACGGATATTCTGGTCAGCGCGCTGCCCGTCCTCACTGTGGTGATGCCGGGCTTGTGTCTGGCGGGATTGCTGCGCACACAGCCGGAGGCCATGCAGGTGTACCTGCTGGTAATGGTGTTTACCGCGTCCGTCGGCTGCGATACGGCGGCATATCTGGTGGGCAGCACCGTGGGCGGACCCAAGCTGTGCCCGGCCATCAGCCCCAACAAGACCGTGTCCGGCGCGATAGGCGGGCTGGCGGGCAGCGTGGTGCTCACGCTGCTGGCGGATATTGTGATCGGCTGGATCTTCCCGGATTTTGCAGCCTTCCCCCCCATGTGGGCCAATGCGCTGGCGGCGCTGGCGGCCGGCATTGCCTCGCAGATGGGCGACCTGTTTGCCAGCATGGTCAAGCGCCATTGCGGCGTAAAAGACTTTGGCCATCTTTTCCCGGGACATGGCGGCATGTTGGATCGCATGGACAGCATTCTTTTTGGGGCGATCGTCATATACTGCTACCGCGTGATCCTGCTGGGAATCGGCTAAACCACGACCGGCCTGATGGTTCATTGGGCCGGTTTTTTCTTGAGAAAGGAAGCGAATACACATGAAAAAGCGTCGTTTGGCCATCCTTGGTTCCACGGGCAGTATCGGCACGCAGGCGTGCGAGGTGGCAAAGCTGCACGAGGACCGTTTTGAGGTGGTGGCGCTGACGGCCTACCGGAGCCGCGAAAAGCTGTTCGAGCAGGTGCGCGCCTTTCGGCCCAAGCTGGCTGGCTTGGTGACGCCCATCCCCATGGAGGAGATCCCCGATGATCTGCGCTTCTGCGAGTGGGTGTTCGGCCCGGAGGCGCTGACCGCTGCCGCGCAGTGCGATTGCGACGATGTGCTGGTGAGCGTGGTGGGCATGGTGGGGCTTTCCAGCGTGCTGACGGCGCTGAAGCATCACAAGCGTGTGCTGCTGGCCAACAAGGAGGCGCTGGTGGCGGGCGGCCAGCTGGTGATGGATGCTGCGAAGCAGGAGGGGGAAAATGCGCTTCTGCCGGTTGACAGCGAGCACAGCGCCATCTTCCAGTGCCTGCAGGGCGCGGCGGGCAACCCCGTCGCCTCCATTGCGCTCACCTGTTCCGGCGGCCCGTTCCGCACATGGGAAAGATCCGCCATCCGTGCCGCGACCAAGTCGCAGGCGCTGAAGCATCCCAACTGGGTGATGGGCCAGAAGATCACCATTGACTCAGCCACGCTGTTCAACAAAGCGCTGGAGATGATCGAGGCCAAGTGGCTGTTTCAGGTGGCACCGGAGCAGATCGATGTGATCGTGCATCTGCAGAGCGTCATCCATTCCGGCGTGACCTTTGCCGACGGCGCGCTGATCGCGCAGCTGGGCACGCCGGATATGAAACTGCCCATTCTCTATGCGATGAGCTATCCGGAGCGCCTGCCCACCGGCGGCGCAAAGCTGGATCTGTTCGCCCTGCAGGGCCTCACCTTCGAACGCCCGGATGAGGAACGCTTCCCCTCCATCCGCTTGTCGCGCCAGTGCATGGCGGCGGGCGGCGCGGCGGGCTGCGTGCTCAACGCGGCCAATGAAGTGGCGGTGGGAAAATTGTTACAGCTTGGCGCAGAGGAAGGCATGAACGTAGGCCGAATCTTTGATACGGTGGAGGAAACGCTGTCCCGCGTGGGCCATCTGCCCGCCGATACGCTGGAGGATGTGCTCTATGCCGATGCCAAGGCGCGCGAAACGGCGGAAGCGTTCCTCTCCGCCCATCTCTAAAACCTGTCAGGAAAGGATAAATGTATGACCATTCTGTATGTGCTGCTGGGCCTGCTGCTGCTGGGCATTCTCATCACGGTGCACGAGTTCGGCCATTTTGCTTCGGCGCGCCTGTGCGGCATTCCGGTGAAGGAGTTTTCCATCGGCTTCGGCCCCAAACTGGTGCAGTGGAAGAGCAAGAAACACGAGACCCTGTTTTCCATCCGTCCCATTCCGCTGGGCGGCTTCTGCATGTTCTTCGGCGATACGGACGACGACCCGGACGGCACCGCCATGAAGGACGATCCCCGCAACTATAACAAGGCCGCCGTTTGGAAGCGGATGATCAGCGTGTTTTCCGGCCCGCTGATGAATTTCGTGCTGGCGTTTGTGGTAGCGGTCGGTTTTATGGCGGCCTATGGTGTGACGAACAGCACGCCGCTGATCGCCGAAGTGGTGGCCGGGCAGCCTGCCGAGGCTGCCGGTCTGCAGGCGGGCGACGAGTTTGTGACGGTGCGCGGTCAGGACATGACCAATGCCGGAGTGATGGATGTATCCGCCGCCATCGGCGATATTTCCGGCGGGGAAGCAGTGGAGCTGACCATCCGCCGCAACGGTACGGAAATGGATTTTGTCATTCAGCCGGTCTATGATACGGCGGAAGGACGCTATATGATCGGCATCACCATTCAGCAAGGCTACCGCAAGCTGCCGGGCGGCATGGTCATTCCTGCCGCATGGAACGTGTGCAAGCAGGCCTCCACCGCCATTTTGGACGCACTGGGCAAACTGGTGACCACGGGCGAGGGCCTTGACCAGACCAGCGGCCCCGTGGGCGTGGTGCAGCTGGTGGCGGAGCAGACCCGTCAGGGCGGACTGGAGATTTTCCTCTACCTGATGATCATCATCTCCATCAACTTGGGCCTGATGAACCTGCTGCCCATTCCCGGACTGGACGGCAGCCGGCTCGTCTTTATGCTGATCGAAGCCGTGCGCCGCAAGCCGGTGGAACAGAAGATCGAGGCGATGATCCATCTGGCCGGTTATGCGCTGCTGTTCGGCCTGATGATCTACTTCACCTTCAAAGACGTCCTGAGGATCTTTCAGGGCTGAGGAGCCAATGAAAAACGAGCGCCGCTGTCGTTGCGGCGCTCGTTTTCTGTGCTTTGACAACTTCACGATGGGCGGGGATCATCCGCCCATCCAAAGGCCCCCCGGTCTCGCCGGGGGGAAGCAGGATCAATCCACCGTAATGCCGGTCAGTTCCTTCCATGCTTTCCGGATGGCGTTCTGGTTGGTCACGCCGTAGTTGGGGTCGTTCTTCTTGCACTCGTCCATATCGCGCAGGAAGTGCACGCAGTTCTGACCGTCGAAGTTGTTGGAATCGCCGATCACCTGACTGCCGTGCGCCACGTTGTGCATCGCCGCCAGCGACCAGCGGCCATCCGGCAGCTTCACATAGACGATCTTGGGCGTCCAAGTGATCTCGTTGTTCCACGCCTTCATCATCAGCGCGGTGTCCTCGGCGGTCAGGGGCTCCACATCGGCATGACGGCCGCGGCTCATCACATACAGGGTGAAGGTGATGCCGCTCTTGGGTTCATAAACGATCAGGTTCTGGCCGGTCTTGAGGCTGGGCTTCACATCGTTGAACCAGTGCAGCAGCTGCACCTCGCTGTTGTTGGGGCCCTTCACGCTGCCGTAGCTGTCGCCGGAGGAGGAGCTGCTGGAGGAGGTGTATTTCTTGGCGTTGCCGCTGTAGAGCAGCGTCTGCGTCTGCGCACCGGCGATGCCGTCCACCTTCAGGCCGTTCACCTGCTGGAAGCTCTTCACCGCCGCCACAGTCAGCGCGCCGTAGGAGCCGTCCGCCTTGATGCTGTAGCCCAGCTTGTTCAGCGCCTGCTGTAGATTCTTCACCGCGGTTCCCGTGTCGCCGGACTGCAGCTTGACATAAGTCGTGCTGCTGGACGAGGAAGAGGAAGAACTGCTTGAGCCTGCCGCCAGCGCGGAGGAGGAGATGAGCACGGCGTAGGTCTTGAGGCCCATCAAGCCGTCAGCGCTCAGCCCATTGCGCTTCTGAAAACTCTTGGTGGCCTCGATGCAGCCGAGGCCGTACACGCCGTCGATGGAGCCGCTGTAGTAGCCCAGCGCCTTCAGGCGGTTTTGCACGTCCACAACATCGCTGCCGGTATAGCCGCGGCGCAGGGTGCGCGTGAGCCCGCTGGAGGAGGACGATGAAGAAGAGGAGGAAGACGAGGACGAACCGCTGTTTTGCGCCTTCTTATAGAGCAGTTCCAGCGTTTTGGTACCGGCCAGACCATCGGCACTGAGGCCGTTGGCCTTCTGGAAAGCGATCACCGCGCGCTGCGTACCTGCGCCGAACCGGCCGTCGATGGAACTGGTGTAGTAGCCCAGTGCCTTCAGGGCGGTCTGCAGCTCCGTCACGCGCGATCCGCTGTCGCCATATTTGAGGGTGTTGGGGTTGGTGGTGGTCACGGTGGAGCTGACGCCGCCGGACGAAAGCGCATCGTATTCGGCATACAGCTTGGTCAGCGTCAGGTTGCCGGCCTTGCCGTCTGCGGTCAGCCCGCGCGCCTTCTGATAGGCGATCACAGCGTTTTCTGTGCCGCGGCCAAATTTTCCGTCCGTGCCGTTGGGGTCGAAGCCCAGTGCGCTCAGGGTTTTCTGCAGCTGGAGCACATCGGAGCCGCGGGAGCCGAACTCCAGCGTTTCATACTTTTTCGCGGCGAAAGCCGTGCTCGACAGGGCGATCATCAGTGCCATGGCCAGCGCGCATACGCGGCGGCATACTTGCATTGAGGATGGTTTCAACATTGTCTCCTCCCAAATCATTGCAGGATCAAAAGTGGGCAATGCCCCTGATACGAGTATAGCAGAAACGCAACAAAAAGTAAACGTTTTGTGAAATTGATGTTACAGAAATGTCATAAATTTATTTCTCGTTTTGAGGGAAACGAAGCACATTCTTTGCAGGAAAATGGTAAACTGAATCGTTAGGAAGGTGGGAAGCATTTGTATCTAGCTGCAACCCGAAGGAGTATGAAATGGCAATGAAAAAATACCTGTTCAGCGCTGTCCTCTGCCTGATGTGCCTGCTGATCGCCTCCGCAGCCTGTGCCGGCGAGAGCTTCACCATCGACGTGGACGCGCTGGATCTGAACCGGCTCAACAGCGATGAATATGTTGCCAGCCATCTTTCCTCCAGCGCGCAAGGCATTCGCGTGTGCAAATACCTGACCGACAGCCGGGAGCTGGCGGTCGCCGTGCGGCTGACCCTCACCCAGATGGACACGCAGACCGTGGTGCTGGATAAGGATTATGGCTACCAGAGCGGCAGCTTTGACAGCGGCGTTTTGTTCCTGCCTTATGCCGGCGACCGCACCATTCCGTATCTGGTGACCCTGTATGCGGGCGATTATGTGTACGCCATGCCGTTTATGCAGCTGCAGCGCAGGCTGGCGGACAACAGCGCCTGCACCGTGGGGCCCCGCCTGCGGGATCTGGACAGCTCGCTGGGCGGCGACTGGCTGATGGGCACTATGCTGGATCTGGAACGGCTGCGTGCAAACGGCAGCCAGACGGTGGACATTTGCGCTTCCAACAGCTATCTGGCGGGCACGGCGCAGATCTCCATGAGCGGCGAGCGGCTGTGCGTGGACGTAGCCTTCTCCGGCAGCGCCAATGCGGAGGTCAGCAGCGCGGAAGTTTACATCGTTACCGACGCCAACAGCTTCTATGCGGCTGCGGCGCACGGCACGGGCGAGTGGATCGACGTGGGCGGCGCACAAAGCGCGCTGCTCTATCTGCCCATTTGCGTCAGCTATGACCCGGCGGATCTTCCGGGCTTTCGCTATAACGCGGGCGATTACAGCAGCCAGTTCAACCTGTGGAACGAAAACCGCTCCAGCCATGCCGGCACTGCGGCCGATGACTGGAGCGATGAAGTGGAAACAGATGAATGGAACGCCGCGCCCGAATGGGGCGGCGGCTGGACGGATAACGGCTGGACAGACGATTACGGCTGGAATGAGGACTATGGCTGGGATGACGGCTGGAACAGCAACGCCGACGGCTGGGCCTGATCAGCGCGTTTTCACGCGGTTGATCCGCCACAGCCCAATCAGGTACAGGCCGAACAGAATGGCCGCAGAAATGCCATTGGAAGCGACAACCGAATACCACACGCTGCGCACACCCATGCGCAGCACTTTTTCGCAGAAATACAGGGTGCCGAAGCGCAGCACCCACAGGCGCGACATTTCAATGACCATGCACACCTCGGTGTGTCCGCTGCCCTGAAACAGGCCGCTGGTGGCGTTGTGGATGCCGTTTGTCCAGCACCAGAAGGCCATGATACTCAAAAAGTCCGCCGCCATCCCGATCACGGCTTCTTCCGTGGCGAAGATGCTGACGATGCTGCGCGACACTGCCGGGCGTGACAGCACCATTCCGCCCGCAAACAGAAACACCACCGTGATGATCATGGACAGGCGGTAGCCTTGCTCGGCGCGCTTCACCTGCCCGGTCCCCATGTTCTGCCCCACGATGGTGGCAGCGGCGGAGCCGATGGCGTTGGAGGGCAGGGAGATGAGGCCGTTCACCTTATTACCGATGCCGTAGGCGGCCATGGCCTGCACGCCGTAGGCGAATACATTGCGGCTCATGAGCAGAAAGCCCAGCTGCATGGCGCAGCCGCCCAGCGCGGACGGCAGCCCGATGCGCACGATCTGGCGCAGTTTGTCGCCTTCAGGCTTCATCAGCGGCGGTTGCAGGCGCACATCCGCCCCCGAGCGGGTGAGCAGGTACAGCGCCAGCAGCGCGGGCGCCATTTTGGCCAGCACCGTTGCCAGCGCCGCGCCGCCCGCACCCAGCGTCCACACCACCATCAGCAGGGGGTCCAGCACCAGATTGATGGAAATGCCCAGCAGGTTGAGCAGCATGGGCCGCACTGTGTCGCCCTGCGCCTGCCGAACGGACTGGAACAGGTTCACGATGAACAGAAAGGGAATATCCAGCGCTACCACCCGCATGTAGATCACGGCATGGCGCAAGGTATCGCCCTCAGCGCCCAGCCAGCGCACAATGGCAGGGGTGAAGGTTTCCAGCATCAGGACGCACAGCAGACTGAAGCACATGGAGCACAGGAAGATCTGATTGGCCATTTTTTCCGCTTCGCTGCGCAGCCCTGCACCGGTGAACTGTGCAATGAGCACGGCGCCCGCTACCGTGAAACCGCTGCCAAAATTGACAATGGCGTTCTGCACAGGGGTGATCAGGCTGATGGCTGCCAGCGGCTCGGTGCCGATGCGCCCCAGCCAGTAGGTATCGGTCAGGTTGTACAAGGTCTGCAGGAAGCTGTTGATGACCACCGGCACGGCGATGGCGAGGATCGCACGCCAGAGACTGCCGTGCAGGATGGTCTCAATATTGCCCTTGCGGAGTGCTTTCAAACAGGGATCGCCTCTTTTCCACCGCCATTGACGGCGGCGGCTCTTATGATACATCAAATGGACGAAAATGGAGAGCGCCGATGCGCCGCCCTTTCAGCACATCACACGCGCAGGCCCATTTCGTAGGCCTGCTGGTAAGCAGGCGTGGCCTGCACTTCGCCCTTGTGCCATACGCCTACGCCGTAGAGAACGCCGGCTTCCTTGGCGCCTTCCAGACAGTCCTCGGTAAAGCCGCGGAAGGCTTCCATGGTACGGTAGAGGCTCTTTTCGTCCATATCGGCGGCAGTGAGCAGGAAGTAGAATTCCTTGTTCTTCATGTCGGCGTAGCGGGGCGTGGTGCGGTCGATGAAGGTTTTCATCTGCGCGTCCATGGAGTAGAAGTAGACCGGCGTGGCCAGTACGATAACGTCCGCCGCCAGCAGCTTTTCGATCAGCTCCGCCATGTCGTCGTGCTGGCTGCATACATGATGGGTGTTGCAGTAGCCGCAGCCTGTGCAGTAGGCAATGCTGCGATCCTTCAGGAACACCTTTTCCACCGTGTGGCCGCTCTCCTGCGCGCCCTGCATAAACCGGTCGCACAGCGTGTCGGAATTGCCGCCGCGGCGGGGACTTGCGGAAATGATGAGTACATTTTTGCTCACGCTCTTGTCCTCCTTGATATGCATATGTCAAATGGGTTGCTGCATTCTCTTTTGCAGCAACCCATTTGCGAATGAGGGATCAATCGTTGGTGCGCTCGTCGTTGAGCTTCTTCACCATGGCCACGGCTTCCTCGAAGGAAACGGTGCCCACGTTTTCGCCCTTGCGGTTGCGGATGGTCACGGTGCGGTTCTCCGCTTCGCGATCGCCCAGCACGAACATGTAGGGGATCTTCATCATCTGAGCCTCGCGAACCTTGAAGCCGATCTTCTCGTTGCGCAGATCCAGCTCGGGACGCAAGCCGGCGTTTTCCAGCATGTCGGCCACTTCGTGGGCGGCCGCGTCGCTGCGGGAGGTGATGGTCATCACCTTCACCTGCACGGGCGCCAGCCAAGTGGGGAATGCGCCGCCAAAGTGCTCGATCAGGATGCCGATGAAGCGCTCGATGGATCCGAACACCACGCGGTGGATCATCACGGGACGGTGCTTTTCGCCGTCCGCACCGGTGTAGGTCAGGTCGAAGCGCTCAGGCAGGTTCATATCCAGCTGGATGGTGCCGCACTGCCAGGTACGGCCCAGGCAGTCGGTCAGGTGGAAGTCGATCTTCGGGCCGTAGAATGCGCCGTCGCCCTCGTTGATCACATAGGGCACGCCCAGCTCATCCAGAGCGCCCTGCAGACCGTTGGTGGCCATCTCCCACATTTCATCCGTGCCGATGGAATCCTCCGGACGGGTAGACAGCTCCACATGGTAGGGGAAGCCGAAACGGGTGTACACTTCGTTGATGAGGTTGTACACGCCCTTGATCTCGTCCTTGATCTGCTCGGGAGTCATGAAGATGTGCGCATCATCCTGCGTGAAGCAGCGTACGCGCATCAGGCCGTGCAGCGCGCCGCTCTTTTCGTGGCGGTGCACCAGTCCCAGCTCGCCGGAGCGGATGGGCAGGTCGCGGTAGCTCCACAGCTTGCGCTGGTACACCAGAATGCCGCCGGGGCAGTTCATGGGCTTGATGGCAAAATCGGTATCGTCGATCTTGGTGGTGTACATGTTCTCTTTGTAGTGATCCCAGTGCCCGCTGCGCTCCCACAGGCCGCGGTTGAGCATGATGGGCGTCTTGATCTCTTCATAGCCCGCCTTGCGGTGGATCTCGTGCCAGTAGTCCTCCAGCAGGTTGCGCACGATCATGCCCTTGGGGTAGAAGAACGGGAAGCCGGGGCCCTCGTCGCGGATGTCGAACAGATCCAGTTCGCGGCCCAGCTTGCGGTGGTCGCGCTTCTTGGCTTCTTCGATGCGGTCCAGGTGCTGCTGCAGCTGCTCCTTGGTGGGGAAGGCGGTGGCATAGATACGGCAGAGCATCTTGTTGTGCTCATCGCCGCGCCAGTACGCGCCGGCCACATGCGTGAGCTTGAACGCCTTGATATAGGAAAGATTGGGCAGATGGGGGCCGACGCACAGGTCGGTGAAATCGCCCATCTCGTAGAAGGAGATCTCCTCATCCGCAGGCAGGTCTTCGATCAGCTGCACCTTGTAGGGCTCTTCCTTCTCGGTGAAGTAGGCGATGGCATCCTCGCGGGGCATAAGGTAGCGGCGCGGGCGGATGCTCTTCTTGGCGCAATGCACCATTTCCTTTTCGATCTTCGCCAGATCCTCCATGGTGAAGGCGGGCTCGATGTCGAAATCGTAGTAGAAACCGTCGGCGATGGCGGGGCCGATGGCCACCTTGGCCTGCGGATAGAGCTTCTTGACGGCCATGGCCATCAGATGGCTGGCGGAGTGGAAGAACACCTTGCGGCCTTCGGAATCGTCAAAGGTGACGGGGGTGACGGTCTGATCCTTCGCAACGGGGGCGAACAGGTCGATCATGGAGCCGTCCTCCAGCTTGACGGCCAGATACTTCTTGAGATCATCCGCGAAATTTGCCTTGAGCAGATCGCCAACGGACGAATCCTCGGCCACTTCATAAGGTTTGCCGAACATGGTAAGAATCATGGGATCGTGTCTCCTTTCAGAATCAATGGGGATGTTCGGGGACAGAAAAACGCCCGCCCCCACAGCTTTGTGCGGGGACGGGCGATAATGCTTCGCTCGCGGTTCCACCCTGCTTGGAAACGGGCCCGGTCAGGCAGACGCTTCCACTCATTGCGGCGCTGTAACGCGCGCCACGCGTCGCCGTCGGCAGGTGGTGTCCGTCGCCCTTGCCCATCCGCTGCTTGCAGCCTGCGGTAGCGGTCTCTGAAATGTGCTCCGGGTACGGCGCGTCCTGCGTCATTCGGGAATAAAAACAGTATAGTCCTTTGCTGCCTTGATTGTCAAGAAAAAGATGGCGCGGATAAGCGATTTCCCGCCGCGCCATCCTACACAGCGAGGAAGAAAAGCGAAAAACAGTTTGTTATTCGTTTTTGCAAATAATATTCAAGTCTCGTTCATACTACGGACAAATCTCCATGATAATATATCCATCGTAAAGGAGGTTATCCCTATGAAGAACATGAAAAAGAATCTTTACGGTTACATTGCAGTCTTTACCGCACTGGCGATGATCATTACCAGCGGCGTTGTATTTACGCAGGAACATGCCAACGCGCAGGCGGAGGCGGTGACCATCTCCGAAAACGCCACGATCGTTACCAGCCCCTTCACGGCCGCCGTGCAGAAAGTGCATGACAGCGTGGTGGGCGTGAACAACTACACCATGCAGATGAGCAGCAACTACAACTACGGTTATGGTTTCGGCTTCGGTTTTGGCTTTGGCTACCCCTACGGCAATAACCCCTACGGCAGCGAAAGCGAAAGCAAGGAAGTGCTGCAGGGCAGCGGCAGCGGCGTGGTGGTGGCCAAGGGCTATGTGCTGACCAACTACCATGTGGTGGAAGACGCCACCCGTCTGGAAGTGGCGGTGAACGAGAACACCTACGCAGCGCAGCTGATGGGCACCGATGAAAGCAAGGATCTGGCTGTGCTGTATGTGGAAGGCTTGGAAGTGGAGCCCGTTGTGCTGGGCGACAGCGACCAGCTGCAGATCGGCGACTGGGCCATCTGCATCGGCAACCCGCTGGGCTTTACCGGCACCACCACGGTGGGCGTGATCTCCGCCCTGAACCGTGAGGTGACCGGCAGCGCCACCGACGCGTACGGCAAGCGCACCAGCAACGTGATGATCCAGACGGACGCGGCCATCAACTCCGGCAACTCCGGCGGCGGCATGTTCAATGTGGCTGGCGAGCTCATCGGCATTCCCAGCCTGAAGTACAGCTCCTCCTCTTCCTCCGGCGCGAGCGTGGAGGGCATCGGCATGGCCATTCCTGTCAACGTCGCCAAGACCCTCATCCAGGATGTGCTGGACGGCAAGGGCAATGTGCAGTCCGAGCCTTCCAAGGCCAGCATCACCTCCGGCGGCAAGCCTCGCATCGGCGTGACGGTCAGCAATCTCAACACCAGCCATTACTTCTTCACGCAGGGCCTCATCCCCAACGGCGCTTATGTGACCGAGGTGGAAGAGGGCGCGCCTGCTGACAAGGCCGGCATCGAGGTCGGCGACATCGTGGTGGAGATCGACGGCAACATCATCACCAAGACCACTGAAATGACCAGCTACCTGCAGAGCAAGCAGGCGGGCGATGTGGTAACGGTGAAGGTGTACCGCGTGGAAGGCGGCCTGCAGAACGTGCAGGGCACCGATCTGCCGGATGGCGAATACATCGATCTGGAAGTAACGCTTGCACTGCTGGACGATGTGCAGCAGTAAGCAGCTGCGAAGCAAAATACAAAGCTGAGGGCCTGCCGCAGAAATGCGCAGGCCCTCGCTTGTGCTTATTTTGAGATAAAGCTAACAACATAAAAGATGAAACTGTAAGGAATTCTACATTGCAGCTACAGAACATGCTTTGCTACAGTCGGCTCCCACCACATAGACGAATGCCGGCTCCATAGTCTAATCCATCGTCAGCGCTTGATAGATCGAATCACGTCTGGCAGCATTCTTCTCCTTTTGCAACAAGCCAAACAGTGCTACACATGGTGCCAGCTGCTGTACCGCGGAAATTACATCGTCTAGCACGCGCATGCTTTCATCTAGCGATTTCCACTGAGGCGTCCAGCATCTCGTATGCGAGGACCGTTAGGATGCACGGATCGATAAATGGCAGATGCATACATCAGCATGAAGGAAAACCAAAATCGTTTCAGCATGTTTTCATGCTCTCCTTTGCTGATGTCTTGAACAGGATTCGTAAAAAAGTATAGCCCAACTTTTCAGACAGTAGAAAGCCCTGTGATAAGAAAAAGCGCTTGAGTCTTGATACCTCAAGCGTTTTCGGAGTCCATTATTCCTTCTCCAGTTTTTGAAAAAAACTGTTTTTCGCTGTGACGCGCAAGCCGGTCTGCGTGTGAACCAGTCCGCTGCCATCAAAGGCAAAATGGTCGTAGCGCGTATAGGAGTAGGTGAGAAAGCGGATGGTTACGTCTAGCACATTGGCACGCATGCCATAGGCAGCAGCATAGGGCTCAGGCTGGCGGATGGGTGGAATAGGGGAGGAGGTACGCAGAAGGAACTCTGGATTGGGAAAAGAGCTTTCTTCATAATTTCCGCGCCTTGCGATGAATAGGCCGTCTGGCAGCTGTATTTCCAAAAGATCGCCATTTTTGCAAAGCGTGATGTGCTCCCCGTTTTCATCTTCGTAAACGCCTTCATAGACATCTGGCAGTTCTGCCAGCCCTTCGGGGAGTGGGCAGGTAAGGTTGCTCAGACGCCAGCGTAGCGCCTGCTGAACCGTTTCGCCCGACGCAGGTGCGTCAAAGGCATCGTTGAGAAAGCCGTGCAGGATTTCCATATGTGCGTTCAGATCCGGCAGACCGGACACCGTTGCAATCACGGCGTTCTTATCCGGGGCAACGAGGCACACCTGCCCGTTCATGCCGTCTGCACGATAGCGACCGTGTCGGCTGGGCCAGAACTGGTAACCGTAACCGCCCGTCCAGTCGGGACCAATGCCATGGGTACTGCTGTCTGCCTGAGGACGGACGGCCTCTTGTAGGAAGGTGGCATCTAGGATTCGTTCGCCGTTGAATACGCCTCCATTGAGCAGCATCTGTCCAAAAAGCGCAACATCATGTACCGTTAGGTACAATCCGGTGCCTCCGCAGGCTGCTCCCTGCGGTGATATCCCCCATCGGGGTGCAGAAATTCCAAGCTTGTTAAACAGACGTGGGGTGAGATAATCGCAGATGTTTTCTCCAACGGCGCGTTGAATGACTAGACTGAGTAGGTACGATGCCATGGTGTGATAACGGAATGTCTCCCCCGGCTCGCTGACAAGCGGGAAGGAGAGAATTCGTTCCGCCCAGTTGACGTCATCCCCCATGACCTTGTCTCCTTCTGGCGATAGTCCGGAGGTCATGGTCAGCAGATGCCGGAGTGTGATTCTTTCCATGCTGTCGGGAAGCGATTGGGCTAGATCGTCCTTCAACAGCGGTAGCACAGGACTGTCCAGCCACAACCTGCCCTCCCTGATGGCGATGCCCGCTGCGCAGGATGTGAAAGCCTTGGACATGGAAAACAGCATGTGCGGCTCATCCTCTCGGTAAGGAGCCCAAGCATACTGTAGCACGACCTTTCCATGCCGTATTACGCATACGGCATGCTCTTGCAAGCCTTTTTTCTCCAGTGCATCCAAGAAGCGCAATACGCCTGCACTGGAAATGCCCGCCGATTCGGGACGGCACACGGTCATGGACATGGGGATGCTCCTTTCGGTGTCAACGCTTTTTCAGGCCTAAGGCATAGAGATACCAAGCTGCATGCGGTAGCCACTCCTCCGCCCAACGCCAGTTATCTACAATTTCTGGATTATCCATGGGCGTGGCGATAAATTCGATGCCCTCTTCATCGTGTAGTCCGCCAGTGATACCGTTGACAATACCGCAGGGCACGCCAATGAAATCATACTGACAACGGAAAAAATATTCTGGATTGTGCCTGCCACGACCAACCATCATGCAGGCATCGAAGGGATTGAGTCCCAGCACCCAAGCAATTTGGTCATCCGCATACCGGCAAAGTTGGGCGGCCAAATCCGCATCCTGCGTCATTTCGCTCAGCATGCGTGCCGCAGCCGAAAGGGACAAGATGCGCGCGTTCTCACCCTGCCACCATGGCGCGTCGTCGGAGTTCTGCGGGAAAAAGAACTGGATACGGCGCTTGCCATCGCGATCTTGGATGAATTCGCGGGCGTAGCCGAATGGGTTAGACACCGCGCCGGTGATTTCCAGTGCATAACGCATGACCTTTTCGGCGGTTTCCAGCGCTTGGAATTTGCACTGTGCATCCTTTTCGATGCTCATGTAATGCAACAGCGCCAACACGGGTGCGCCCTCCTCGGCAGCGGAGAAGAAAGGACGGTCGGTCTCGTCATGGCTCAGATAACCACAGTTTTCTTTGACGGGCACATAGTGGTTCTGAATCTTTTCGGCATAGGTTCTCGCCCTGCGCAGAAAACCAAACTCGCGCGAGGTACGGTACAGCTCGGTGCAGGCCTCTAGCGCAGAGTATTCATCCATTAAGTTCCATTTGCCGTCCTTGGTGTACTTTTCGTTGTGTTTTTCTAGATGCAAGAAGGATTCCCGTGCCGCGTTCAGATAGTCCATGCCGGAGAACTCCGCAGATGGATAGGGATAGCGTGCAGCCATGGCCAACGCAGCCGCGGCATAGCCACCACCGCCGCGCAGGGATGCCTCGTAGCTTTCATCGGTGATGGTCCATTCGCTCTCCGGCACTTTCTTGCCGTCACGGATGGTACCTTTATACTCAAAGCTGCATTGGCGTGTGACCTCGGGCAGCTCGTAAGCGTCAGGCAGACGGACGGGACCCGTCTTGAAGAAGGAACCGGACGGTGCTCTGCGCCGCATGAGCCAGTTCGCGCCATAGGTGGCCTCGTCGAGAATGCGACGGTTGAAGATGGCGTAATATGGCCACGGGCTCTGCTCGATAAGCTCCAACAGCTTGTAGAAGATAAACACCACCAGATTGCCCTGCTGCACGTTGAAGTAGCCAGACACGGACTGATGCGTGAGATGCACGCCGATATCGCCAGTGGCATCGTTCCAGCCGCCGTGAACATCCACTCGGCCTTCACGCGGGCCACGGAAGGCGATGCTGTGGTCAATCTGGTCATATTCGCCGGTCACACGCATGGACTTGAAGTAGTACATCACGGAAGAGACTGTGGTGTATTCCAGCACGTTTCCGTACACCTCAAAGCAGGACGAACGCACAGGACCTTTGCTGGTGCCGACCTGCAGGATGTAGTGATGGCCATAGTTGTGTTCACGATCAGGAGTGAAGGCAGAAAAATCCATCAGGTAGAAGTTGCCCTTGTTCCACCGCGCCACGGGGGCGGCTGGGACACACTGCCCGCGAAAGACAACCCGTTCGGATTGCTCTTCCACAATGATATATTCTCCATCTACCTCCACAGGCTCTGTGGCCTGCAGAATTGCCTTTTTGGTATCATCGGAATCATAGCCAAGCTGATTGATCAGGATACGCAGCATCGTTGGATCCTCCTTTGCTTGATCAGCCTTTAACAGAGCCAGCAGTCAGTCCCTTGACCACCTGCTCCTGCGCCGCCACATACAGCACCATCACTGGTAGAATCGTCAGGCAGATGGCCGCCATCATCGCGCCGTAGTCGGTACCGAACATGTTACTTACCAGAGATAGGATGACACTGATGGGTTGCAGGTTGCGAGTAGGCAGGTATACTAGGGATAACAGCAGCTCGTTATACGTCCAGATGAATACCATGATGCCGACGGTGGCAAACATTGGCTTGGTCAGAGGTACGATGATTTTCCAGAAGATCTGCATCACGTTTGCGCCGTCGATGATAGCGGCCTCGTCCAGCTCGCGGGGCAGCGAACGCACATAGCCGCTCAACAGTAGCGTAGAGAAGGACATGTTACTTGCAATCAGCGGGAAGATGACAGCCAGCCATGTGCCGCGTATCGGGGATGCGCTGATTAGCACAAAATTGGGAATCAGAGTGGAGAAAGCCGGAACCAGCATGCAGCCGGAGAGGAGGGCGTTGACATAGCGGTTGATCTTGTTGTCAAAACGCCCCAAAGCAAAGGAGGCAAAGCCTGCTCCTACCAGTACTCCGCTCACTACGCCGCCGCAGATGATCATGCTGTTGCGGAAACCTGTCATCAGGTTCATGTCCGGGTAGGTGGCCATGGTGATATAGTTGGACATAGTCCATTCCTTTGGCAACAACAAGGAACTGAGCAGAATCTCGTTGGAGGATTTGAAGGAGTTAATGAATACCCAGATCAGCGGCACCGTGCACAGCAACGCCCAGAAGATCAGAAAGGCGTAGAGCAGCACGCCGCGCATGCCAGCCTTAACTTGGTCAGCTTTGTTTGTATAATGATACTTCACGTCAGTTTTCCTCCCTTCAGTCGTCACCCTGGATCTTATTGGCCAGACAACGCAGGAGGCCGGTCAGCGCAATGCCAAGCACAATCATCACGATGGCAACGGCGCTGGCATAGCCTGTGTTGTAATCTGAAAAAGCCTTGCTGTACATGAAGGAGCTGAGCAGCTCGCTCTGATGCTTGGGACCGCCACCAGTGACAACGTAAACCATATCGAAAACGCGGAAACTCTGAGAGACAACCAGCACAATATTCGAAACCAGAACTGGTTTGAGCATCGGGACGGTGATGTAGAAGGCCTTCTGCATGGGACCAATGCCATCTAGCACAGCTGATTCGTAGATATCCATGGAAATATTAGCAATTCCAGTTAAAAACACAATAAAATAGAAACCTACATGCTGCCATGCTGTTGGGATAGCCACGCAGTATATGGCGCTTTTGGCTGTAAGCCAGACTTGCTTCTCTTTGCCCAGAATCGTCATGATGCTGTTGAGCAGACCTGCATCGTATTTATAAATGAGGGAAAACATCAGGCCGATGGCTGTGGCCGAAATGATGACGGGAAAGAAGAAAATAGTACGGAAAGCTTTGAAGCCGTGACGGATAGAATCCACGCAAATGGCTAGCATGAGCGAAAGGCCTATCTGCAGGATCAGTGCACAGACGATTAGGATACCGGTGTTGCGCAGGGCGATGTGCACGGTGGAATTCTTGGCGATACTGATATAGTTCTTCAGGCCGATCCACTTTTGCGTAGGCGCAAAGTTGCGCCATGAGGTAAAACTGTAGTATACCGTTCTGCACAACGGAAGGATCAGAAATATGCCGATGAATAGTAGTGCAGGAATCAGGAAAAGAATTGGAGCTTTTTTGCCCTTTAGCGCCATGAAGGCCCCTCCCTTGACAGATGTGGGGTAACTGGCAGCCGTTTCAACGGCTGCCAGTCAAAGTGAAAGTAGAGCTGTGGATTACTCGACGATTTCAGCCATCAGTTCGCGGGCAGCGTCTAGCAGCTCCTTGGACGTGAGCTCGCCGTCGCACACGCGGATGATGTCACTGGACATCTGGTTGTAAACCTCGCGGTTCATCATCTGGTTGATGGGAGACTCACGGACGGTGGAGTTGGCCATCATCTCAGCAGCGCTCACTTGCACGGGCTGAGGATCGGCTTTGGTTTCAATCTGCATGGCAGCATAGCCGCCAACTTCGATGAAGCGAGCCATGATTTCGGGGGACATCATGTGCTTGAGAAAGTCGATGGTGGCGGTACTGCGCTCATATGCCGCCTTAGACATGTACCAGCCGGAAGCGAACTCGGCAATGATGGCGCCGTCCACGCCGGTACCGTCTTCAATGACGGGAGGCTGGATCATACGCATATTGGGGTTGTCCTCGAAGCTGGAAAGGGTCCAGGAGCCGTCGAACATCATGGCGCCGCGGCCCTCGGCGAACATGGCGCGCACATCGGCCAGGGACAAGGTAGCGCAGTCCTTAGGAAAAGCGCCGGCGTCATAGAGCTCTTTGATGCGGTCCACGGCCGCTTCCCAGGAGAAATCCAAGAACATGCTGTGCTTTTCGGGGCCGACCTGTGCCAGCATGATGCAGTCAAACAGGGCGGTCACGCGCAGCAGAGTGTTGGCCAAGGGCACATATTTGCCGTCGGCGGAGATGACCTCGCAGGCCTTAACAATGTTGGCCCAGCTGGTGGGATACTCCAGACCGTACTCATCGAAGATTGCCTTGTTGTAGATAAGACCTTCGAAGGAGCCGATGTAGGGCAGGTTGCTGATTTCGCCGTTGGTCTTGCCAGCTTCCAGCGCAGCCGGGTAGAACAGGGCCTTCCATTCCGGATCAGCGTCCAAGATCTCATCCCAAGTGACATACAGGCCGGAATCGTAGAGAGGCTGGGCGTCGGAACCATTGAAGTACAGGGCGCAGTCCGCCGGGGTATTGGCGGCAATGTCCGCGTTCATCTTGGGACGGAACACATCGGTGGTGCCGGCTGTGGGGACGGATTCATCAATGATGTTAATGTGAGGATTGGCTTCCATGTACTCAGTGATGACCTCCTTCCATGTGGGAGCCCACGTATCAGACCCCGCGAAATATGTGATGACGCGGATATCCTCCTTTTCCTGCGCGTACGCGGCGGTCATGGGCAGCAGCATTGCGCAGACCATCAGAATCGACAGTACCTTGTTCCACTTTTTCATGTTCATTTCTCCTCTCGGATGTTTTTTATACATAATATACAGATGAAACTCTGCATATCATATACGGTTTATGTTATAGTCTTCCTTTCGTCTCGCTGCGGAAAAGATGTCTGCATCCACACAAATAGTGTCATACTGGCCAACGTGATGACCAAATTAAACAGCATCATACTCCGAACACCCCACAGGTCGCACATCCAGCCGCACAACACACCACCGACGATGCGAGAGCAGATTGTCACGATCGTACTGGCTAGGCTCTGGCCCGTAGCATGGCGGGAAACAGGAATCTGCTCATTGATGAGAACTACTAAGCTGTAATTCAGAATCACAAAACCAACGCCGTGGGTGAGGTTGATTAGGAACACCAAGGCGGTGCTGGTTGTCAAGAACAGTACCAGCCAGCGCAGTGCTGTGAGCAGGCATGCCATCACTGCCATGCGCTGCACACCGAACTTATCAATCAGACGGTTGCAGAGTAGCCACATGGGAATCTCCGACAGAGCCGACATGAACATCATTATACCAATGAGGGAGCTGTTGCCGTCAATGGTGCGGAAGTAGATGGGATAGAACGCGTGGTAATTATAGGATCCCAGCTGGAAGATGATGACCAGTAGAAGCAGGCCAAGGATCCTCCGGTTGCCCAGAAGCTGCCGCACTGGGAACTTGTCCTTGTGCTTTTCATTAGGTACACCTTGCACAGAGGGCACAAAGCGCATGCCTGCCAGCGCAAGAAGCAGGAAGAACGCGATCATCACGAACATACGGTTGTAATGATCCTGAAATACCGCATTAGAAAGGAGCGCACCTATGCAGTAGCCTAGCGTTCCACCGATGCGCATATGGCCGAAGTTAAAGCGTGTGTCGTTCGTGCGTTCCAGCGATTCCAAAGCGATATTATCAAGCAGCGGGGTAATGGGTGTGTTACACATGGCATACACACAGGCGACAGCCAGCACAAAGAGATAGGCGGTGCTGGCGTAGAAAGCCAGTATAGCCATTGCGCTGAAGGCGAGAAGCATTATAACTACGGAGTTTTTGCTCTTTGCTCTGTCGCTACTTATCCCCAAGCAGGGCTGCACCAGCATCACGGCTAAGGTGGTTGCAGATGTGATGACACCCATTTGTGTCTTTGAAAAGCCAACGTCGTTGAGGTAGAGGTTAAAGTAGGTGGAGTATATGGCTTGTACTGCATAGAAGCAAATATAGGGTAGCAGCAGAATAAACAGACGCTGCTTTGTTTTGCACTGATCCATGGTTTTACTCCTCCTTTACCTCGCAACATATTTTAAATAAAGTTTAATTAATAAATATATTATATATAGCGAATCAAGATTTGTCAATGGTTTTTATAGAAAACTGTTTCGAACATAAAATGAGCGGCGGTTGCTTTTGTAGCAGGCTTGTGTTACAGTTATGCTATTCTGGCAAACGTGAGACGATTGCCCTTCTAAAGGAGGCCGCTATGGGATCCTATATTCCTGCATATCTTCGCAGCAAAAACCGGGACGTTGTGCTGCACCTTCTCATGCAGCAGAAGGCGCTTTCTAGGGCTAATATCGCCAAGCAGGCCAAGATGAGCTTTCCGACCGTTGGAAAAGTAATAGATGATTTTCTCAACATCGGCTTGGTTTCCGAGGCGGAAACCGCCTCTACTTCACCCAGCGGTCTTGGCCGCAAAAGCCAGCTCCTGCGCCTAAACGAGGATGCATACAGCACAGTGGGCATCTTTTTTGAAGGCAACCGTCTGCATGTGGGCTTGGTGAACCTGTGCAGCCGCGTGATGGATCAAATCGACTATCCCCTGCAGGAGGATCCCTCCACACCTGAGGAATATGAGCAGATATCCACCATCATGACCGGCGCGGTGCGATCCCTGCAGGAGACACATCCTGCAACAAGAATCCTGGGCGTAGGTGTGGGGTTGCCCGGTGTGGTGGATGCCAAGGCCATGACCTTCCGACGTTGGGGCAAACTGCACCGTTTTTACGAGTTCTACAAGACCTTCAGCACATTGTCGGACATTCCCACCTTCATTGAGAATGACATGAATGCCGCCTCTTTTGGCGAAATGCTACTGCGGGACGACTCGGAATATGCCAATCTGCTCTATCTGTCCATTGGAACCGGCCTAGGTGCGGGCATCATCATCAACAACCGCATCTGGCACGGAGATGCCAATTATGCTGGTGACATCGGCATCGCGCTCAGCCATCTGGATCTGTCCACCATACCCACAGATCTTACCCCGCTGCGCCTGAACAACCAGATCAATGCTGCCGCCATCAAAAAGCAGTTCCGTGTAGACATCCAACAAGGCGATGACTGTGCGCCCGAAACCCGTCAGGAGATCTGCGAATACATCGTCAAATGTTTCCTGCCCATCATCTACAACCTCAACTACATTCTGGACATCAGCAAATATGTGCTGGCTGGAACTATCACGGATTATCTTTCTCCGGATATCTTCGATTGCATCAACCGTTACCTCAGCGCTTTGCATAAGGTGGATATCATCCCCCATCAGCTCAGCGTCGTCCCCAGTGTCAGCAACCAAGCCGGCATCATCGGTACTGCCAGCATTGCGCTAGAAAACTGCTTGAGCACGCTTCTGGCATGAGGAATGAGTGTGGATGTTTATTCTCAAAATACAGCAGATGACATGATCCACAATGAATCATACTTCGTTCATTGAAAAAACGCCATGTTTTCTTTAGAACAAATGGCGTTTGCAAAAACGTAGCGTGCCAAGAAAGAATCACCTTGGCGATCCGTTTCATATTCTGAGTGGCGGCGGCGAGGAAGGACTGTTCGTAAATGTTGCGGATTCCAAGCATGCGAGTATAGCGTAGAACAAGGAATACTTTGGCTTCTGTAAAGGAACGTTTAGTTTTCTGCTTGCGTCAGGCGTAGAGCCGCTTACCATTCTGTGACTTCGTAAGCGCATGTGCTTTGAATTCTATCAAGATACGCTGCCACAGAAAATCATCAAGTGGTTCTCGATGAAAACAGTGTTTGGCATTGCAGTTCTTTTTATTCTGCTTCAGCATTTTTCAAATATGATCTGGTATCATCTGCTGCAATCATATAAGAACAACTTTTGATTAAAAGTTCCAGTGAATTTCAAT
>CAZDEF010000031.1:0-29447 GCA_964504385.1 uncultured Oscillospiraceae bacterium | reverse complement strand
CCCCCGTGAAGGAGCCCTTCCAGAAGCTGGTGCATCAGGGCATGATCCTGGGCGAGAACGGCATCAAGATGGGCAAGCGCTTCCCCGAGTTCGTGGTCAACCCCAGCGACATCGTGCGCGAATACGGCGCGGACACCCTGCGCCTGTACGAAATGTTCATGGGCCCGCTGGAGGTGTCCAAGCCGTGGTCCTCCACCGCCGTGGCCGGGGCCAAGAAGTTCATCAACCGTGTGTGGAACTTCTTCACCGATCCGGACAACCTGACCGATACCGACGACGGCCAGCTGACCAAGATCTACCACCAGACCGTGCGCAAGGTCAGATCGGACTTTGAGACGCTGGGCTTCAACACCGCCATCGCCCAGATGATGACCTTCATCAACGAGGTGTACAAGCACGGCAGCTGCCCCCGCGAGTACGCCGAAGGCTTCATCAAGATGATGTCCTGCATCACCCCCCATGTGGGCGAGGAGATGTGGCAGGTGCTGGGCCATGCCGACACCATCGCCTACGAGCCGTGGCCTGTTTACTCCGAGGAGAAGTGCCGCGACACTGAGGTGGAGATCGCCGTGCAGATCAACGGCAAGGTGCGCGGGCGCATCCTCATCAGCCCCGACCTGACCCGCGAAGCCGCTGTGACCGAGCTGCCCGCCCGCGAGGACGTGCAGAAGATCGTGGGCGACAAGACCATTGTGAAGGTCATCTTCGTGCCGGGCCGACTGTGCAACTTCATCGTCAAATAAAACCTCTTTTGGTTTCACGCCCCGCCGCTGCATGCGGCGGGGCTTTTTGCTGTGATAGCAGCTTCCGTTTGCGCGCATGCTATGCCCAGAAGCGATGGAAAGGATGGGGATGGCATGCGCGGGGTTCGCACGGATCTGGCCATGGAGAGCATTTCGGGGGAGGGAGGCGCGCCGCAGGGCGTGCGCGTGCACACGCGGCAGGCGGGCGGCGTGCGGCACACGCGCATCTGCATCGACACGGCGCAGGCGGCGGAGCAGCTGGGGCGCAGGCAGGGGGAATACATCACCGTGGAGTGCGATGATCTGCCCACCTGCAGCCCGCGCACGCGCGAGGTGATCGCCCGGCTGGTGGCGGCGGGCGTGCGGGAGCTGCTGCCGCCCAAGGGCGATGTGCTGGTGGTGGGGCTGGGCAACCGCAACGTGACGGCGGATGCGCTGGGCACGCGCGTGGTGGAGCGCATGCTGGTCACGCGCCACCTGCACCAGACCATGGGGGCGGAGCTGCAGGGGCGGCTGCGCGGGGTGAGCGCCATCGCCCCCGGCGTGCTGGGGCTGACCGGCATTGAAACGGCGGAGCTGTGCCGCGGACTGGTGCAGCATGTGCAGCCGGCGGCGGTCATTGCCATCGACGCGCTGGCGGCGGGCGAGAGCCGCCGCATCTGCACCACCGTGCAGATGACCGATACGGGCATCCAGCCCGGCAGCGGCGTGGGCAACCACCGGCTGGGCCTCACGCAGGACACGCTGGGCGTGAAGGTGATCGCCGTGGGGGTGCCCATGGTGGTGTATGCCTCCACAATCGCGCGCGACGCCATGGCCCGTCTGGCCCCCGGCTGCGGCGGCGCGGGGCAGCAGGCGGCGGAAGGGCTGCTGGGCGATCTGGTGGTCACTCCGCGCGAGATCGACGAGATGGTGCTCAGCGTGGCGGCGCTGCTCAGCGATGGGCTCAACCGCGCCCTGCACCCGCGGCTGGATGCCGATACGCTGCATGGTTGTCTGCACAGGTAGCATATCCTGCTGGCAGAGAACATGCAAAGGCGGTGATCTTTTCCCGTGATGAAGAAGGCAGGATGGCTGCCGCTGCTGGCCGCGGCGGCGGCAGCGCTGTGGGCGCTGATAGCCCCGCAGCCGCAGGCGCTGCCGGCGATGGCGCCTGCGCAGCAGCAGGAGAATTTGTTTGCCATGGACACAGCCGCGCCGGGGGACGGCTTCACGGTGGAGGTGCTGGGCGCGGCGCAGCCCGCGCGGGTGCTGATCTACCACACGCACACCTATGAGGCGTTCGAGCAGACCGCCGATGCGCCCTACCGCGAAACGGAGAAATGGCGCACCGCCGACAGCCGGCACAACATGGTGCGCGTGGGCGAGGAGCTGGCGGCGCTGCTGCGCGCGCTGGGCATGGAGGTGACGCACGACGCCACCGCCTTCGAGCCGCCCAGTCTGTCCACCGCCTATGCCCGATCGCTGGCCATGCTGGAGGCGCGCGCCGCCGCCGGCGAGCGCTACGACCTGTACATCGACCTGCACCGCGACGCCTACGCGGCCTCCTACGGCGGCGGCAACACGGTGAGTGTGGGCGGCGCGGAGACAGCCAAGCTGATGGTGCTCATCGGCAAGGGGGAGGGGCAGACCGGACAGGGCTTTGACGAAAAGCCCGACTGGCAGCGCAACCTGGCCGTGGCGCAGCGCATCACCGATGCGCTGAATGCCCAGACCAGCGGCCTGTGCCGCGATGTGTGCCTGCGCTCCGGCCGCTACAACCAGCATGTGGCCGATGCGTGCGTGCTCATCGAGGCGGGCAACAACCGCAACACTCTTGCGCAGGTGCTGGCCGCCATGCCCCCGCTGGCCGACGCCATCGCGCAGGCGCTGGCGGAAAACGGCAGTCTTTCAAGCAAAAACCCTTGACAGCCGGCCGAACATCGTGTACAATGATCAGGCTGTCAAGAAGAAATGCTTGATAGCAGGAGGGTGCGCAGGTGAGACCGGTTGGAAACGTGGGGCCGGAACGGCTGGAAAAAAGCGTGGAGATCGGTACGCTGTACGCCTTCTACGGCGGGCTGCTCACCCAGCGGCAGCAGGACGCGCTCCGGCTGCACTATGAGGAAGACCTCTCCCTTGGGGAGATCGCCGAGGAGCTGGGCGTGAGCCGCCAGAACGTGCACGAGCTGATCACCCGTTCTTCCCAAAAGCTGCGCCGGTTCGAACAGGCGCTGGGCGGCGCGCAGCGCGCGCGGGAGACGGCGCAGCAGCTGCGCCATGCGCAGGCGCTGCTGGGCGATCTGCACGGCCTGTCACCACAGGACAAAAGAACGGCGGACACGGTCGCGCAGCTGCTCGGCCAGCTCATCCGCCAGCAGGAAGGGGAGTAGACCCATGGCCTTTGAAGGACTGAGCCAGAAGCTATCCGGCGCGCTGTCCAAGCTCACAGGACGCGGCAAGCTGACGGAACAGGCCGTGAAGGAAGCGATGCGCGAGGTGCGCATGGCCCTTCTGGAAGCCGACGTCAACTACCTCGTTGTCAAGGATTTTTGCAAAAAGGTCACGGAGCGCTGCGTGGGGCAGCAGGTGCTGGAAAGCCTGTCCCCCGCCCAGCAGGTCATCAAGATCGTCAACGAAGAGATGACCGCCCTCATGGGCACCGAGAACGCCCGACTCACATGGTCCAGCAGCGTGCCCACCATTTACATGCTGTGCGGCCTGCAGGGCGCGGGCAAGACCACCATGGCCGCCAAGCTGGCCAATTACCTGAAAAAGACCGGCAAAAAGCCGCTGCTGGCCGCGTGCGACATTTACCGCCCCGCCGCCATCACGCAGCTGCAGGTGGTGGGCAAGCAGGTGGATGTGCCCGTGTACGAGCACGGCACGCAGGATCCCGTAAAGACCGCGCAGGAAGCCATCGAATACGCCCGCGACTATGGCCGCGATGTGCTCATCATCGACACCGCCGGCCGCCTGCACATCGACGAAGCCCTGATGGAGGAGCTGCGCCGGGTGAAGGCCGCTGTGAAGCCGCAGGAGATCCTCTTCGTGGTGGACGCCATGACCGGTCAGGACGCCGTGACCGTGGCCAAGAGCTTCGATGAGAACCTTGGCATCGACGGCGTGATCCTCACCAAGCTGGACGGCGATACCCGCGGCGGCGCGGCGCTGTCCATCAAGGCCGTGGTGGGCAAGCCCATCAAGTTCAGCGGCACGGGCGAAAAGCTGTCCGACATCGAACTGTTCCACCCGGACCGCATGGCCAGCCGCATCCTTGGCATGGGCGATGTGATGACGCTGGTGGAAAAGGCGCAGGAAGCCTTCGACCCCGCCGAGGTGGACAAGCTGGCCACCAAGCGCGGCGTGCAGGATCTGACGCTGGAGGATTTCCTGAGCCAGATGCAGCAGATGAAGAAGATGGGCGGCCTGCAGAGCATGCTGAGCATGCTGCCCGGCGTGGGCGCAAAGCTGCAGGATGTGGAGATCGACGAGGACGCCATGAAAAAGCCCGAGGCGATCATCCGCAGCATGACCCCCCGCGAGCGCCGCAACCCCGCCATCCTCAACGCCAGCCGCCGCAAGCGCATCGCCGCCGGCAGCGGCACCACCGTGCAGGACGTCAACGCCCTCATCCGCCAGTTTGACCAGTCCAAGGAAATGATGAAGCGCATGATGAAGGGCGCCAAGAAGGGCCGCTTCGGCCGCAGGATGCCCTTCTGATCCCCCTAAACGCCTGTCAATCACCCACCGTGATTTTCAGATATACCCCCCATACATCCAAACCGAAAGCACAGGAGGAAACCAACATGTCTGTTAAAATTCGTCTGAAGAGAATGGGTATGAAGAAGATGCCTTTCTACCGCGTCGTCGTGGCTGACGAGCGCGCCCCCCGCGATGGCCGCTTCATCGAGGAGATCGGCTACTACGATCCCATGACCGAGCCCGCCACCATCAAGATCGACGCTGACAAGGCCAAGCAGTGGCTGAAGAACGGCGCGCAGCCCACCGACACCACCCGCACCCTGCTCAAGAAGAGCGGCGTGATCGAGGGCTGAACCCATGAAGGAACTGGTTGAATATCTGGCCGACTCGCTGGTGGACAACCGCGACGCTGTGTCCGTGGAAGAAACCGTGGGGCCGGAAGCCACCATTCTGGAGCTTCATGTCGCGCCCGAGGATATGGGCAAGGTGATCGGCAAGCAGGGGCGCATTGCCAAGTCGATCCGCGCCATCGTGCGCGCCGCCACCCCTAAGGACCAGAAGCCCTTCTTTGTGGAGATCCAGTAAAGCGTTTCTCCCCTGACAAGAAAAGCCTTTTTCCCCGATGGGCGCATGGGGCGCGTTGAAAGCGCTCCGTGCGCCCATTCGTTTTTTTCTACACACAGCCAAAAAGGAGAAAGCCATGAAACAGCAATACCTGCTGCTGGGCGAGATCGTTCGCCCGCAGGGCATCCGGGGCGAGGTGAAGGTGAAGCACTACACCGACGACCCGCAGCGCTTCTTCGACCTGGAAGAAGTGTTCCTCAAGCGCGGCGAAAGCTATGAGCCTGCGCAGGTGACGGGCGCGCGCGTGAGCGGCGACGATGTGTTCCTCACCTTCGACGGCGTGGACGACCGCAACGCCGCCGAGCGGCTGCGCGGCGTGCAGCTGTGGGTGGACCGCGACAACGCCGTGGAGCTGGGCGAGGACGAGGTGTTCATCGCCGATATCTTAGGCGCGGCGGCCTACGACACCGCCGGCCGCAAGATCGGCACGCTGCAGGAGGTGCTCACCCCCGGCGGCGTGGACGTGTTCGTGTTCAAGACCTCCACCGGCACCCTCATGACCCCCGCCCTGAAGGAAGTGCTGCTGGAGCTGAACGCCGACGAGGGCCGCATCGTGCTGGACGAACACAAGCTGGAAGAGGTAGCGCTCTATGAAGATCGCCATTCTTAGCCTGTTCCCGGAGATGTTCAACAGCTTCCTCACCACCAGCATCATCGGCCGCGCCCGCCAGGAGGGGCTGATCGACATCCGCCCGGTGGACATCCGCCCCTACAGCGACAAGAAGCACAAGAACACCGATGACTATCCCTTCGGCGGCGGCGCTGGCATGGTGATGATGTGCCAGCCCATCGTGGACTGTGTGCGCGATATGCGCGCGCAGGGCTACCGGGGCCGCTGCATCTACATGAGCCCCCGCGGCAAGGCCCTGACCCAGCAGAAGGTGGTGGAGCTGTCCCGCGAGGAGGATCTGATCCTGCTGTGCGGCCACTACGAGGGCGTGGATCAGCGCGCGCTGGACATGGTGGTGGACGAGGAGATCTCGCTGGGCGATTTTGTGCTCACCGGCGGCGAGCTGGCCGCCATGGCGCTGACCGACGCAGTGGCGCGCTATGTGCCCGGCGTGCTGGGCAGCGACGAGAGCACCGGCGAGGAGAGCTTTTCCGACGGGCTGCTGGAATATCCCCAGTACACCCGCCCCCGCGTGTACGAGGGCCGCGAGGTGCCGCCCGTGCTGCTGAACGGCGACCATGCCAAGATCCGCCAGTGGCGGCGCGAGCAGTCGCTGCAGATCACGCTGAAGATGCGCCCCGATTTGTTTGAAACGGCGCAGATGACCGACCGCGAACGCGCCGACACGCTGCGCGCCCGGGAGGAGGAAACCCCATGCTGCTGAGGAAACTGCTGGCCGCGCTGGGGCCGCTGGCGCTGTGCGCGGCGGTGTGCGCCCTGTGGCGGCGGGTGGATGGCTGGCTGGGCAGCGCGGCCTTCTGGGCCTTTGCCCTGAAGGGGGCGGCGCTGGGCTCGGCGCTGGCGCTGGTGCTGCCCGTGGCGGGCGTGCGCGCGCGCACCAACGGGCTGACCGGCTGGCTGCTGGCGGGCGCGGCGCTGCTGCTGGCGGTGCTGGGCTACCAGTTCATGGAGAGCACGGGCATGGTGCATCTGCCCGTGCTGCGCTCGCTGCTGCCCTTCAATGGCCAGGTGGTGCTGGCGGAAGGCGCTGCGGCGGGCTATCTGGCGACGGTTTCGCTGCTGTACCGCCATCGCTGAGGATCAACCGCTCCACATATTCGCCGCTGGTCATGCGCAGCCCCTGCGCGCGGCGCAGCGCCTTTTCGTACAGGCGGCGGTTCAGGCACAGGCACACGCACACCTTGTCGCGGGGCGGCGCTGTGCCGTCCAGCCCCTGCGTATCGGTAAAGAACCGGCTTTTCATTCCTGCATCTCCCTTCCGGGCCACACGGCCTCTTCCCAGCACAGCGTATGCCGCCGGAGCGCGGCGGTTCCCGTTAGGATGGCCGAAGTTGCAGGCAGGCATGCACAAAGCGTATTTCTGTGTTATAATTGATCGGGAACACTTTGCGGAAGGGAGCGTGGGGCGGTATGTTTGCAGCGCTGGTGCGCTTTGTCCTCACGGCGGCTGCGCTGCCCGCGTGCGCGCAGTTCATGGACGGCGTGCGGGTGATCGACCTGCGCAACGCTTTGCTGGTGGGCGTGTTTCTGGCCGTGGTGTACACGGTGCTGCGCCCCGTGATGCGGCTGATCCTGTCGGTGCTCAATTTCTGCACGCTGGGTCTGGTGTATGTGGCGGCGGATGCGTGGCTGGTGTGGACGGCGGCAGGCTTTGTGGAAAACAGCGTGGTGCTGGACAGCTACTGGTGGGCGCTGGCCGCAGCCGTGGCGCTGAACGCGGCGCGCATGCTGGTGGACGCACTCTTCGACAAACGGAAATGATCCCCCTATGGGGCTTTGAATCTTTGAGAGGTCTTCATTGCTATGCATATTTTTCTGGTCAATGACGACGGCGTGGGCGCGAAGGGCATCATGGCGCTGTACCGCGCCGCGCTGGAGCGCGGGCACGAGGTGACGATGTGCGCGCCCAAGACCCAGCAGAGCGCCGCCAGCCACCGCTTCACGCTGGCGGATCCGCTGTTCCTGAGCGAGTATCCGCTGGAGGGCGCGCAGGGCTATGCCGTGACCGGCACCCCGGCGGACTGCGTGCGCGTGGGCATGCAGCTGCTGCGGGAGCAGGGCCGGAAGGCGGATGTGCTCATCTCCGGCGTGAACGACGGCTACAACGCCGGCATCGCCGTGCACTACAGCGGCACCGTGGGCGCGGCCATGGAGGGCGCGTTCCACCATGTGCCGTCCATCGCGGCCTCCATCCACCACAAGGCGGATGATGACATGCTGCGCCACATGGCGCGCTACACCGTGGAAACGGCGGAGCGCTACGCCCATGTGCGCACGCCCCGCGCCACCATCCTGAACCTGAACGCTCCCTGCGTGCCGCCTGCCCAGCTGCAGCCTGCGGTATACGCCCCGCTGGACAGCGGCTACTTCACCGACGGCTACGAGCGCCGCCATTCCCCCCGCGCGGGCGATTACTTCTGGCTGACGGACGGCGATCTGGAAGCGCCGCAGGAGGGCACCGACTGCTGGTATCTGGATTGCGGCCACATCACCCTCACCCTGATGGGACACTTCATCACCCACGATCAGCATCTGTTGGATCCACTCGGCCTGTAAGTGCAAGAGAGGAAGAGCGCCTGTGAAAAGAAACAAAACGCCGCAGATCATCGATCGGATCAACCGCCCCGGCCAGCCGCTGTACCTGATGAGCAAAAGCCACCGCCGCCTTGCGGAGTTCATCAACCAGAACCCGGAGAAGGCCATCTTCATGACGGCCACGGCGCTGGGCGATGTGTGCCAGGTGAGCGAAAGCACTGTGGTGCGCTTTGCCGTGGCGCTGGGTTACAAGGGCTTCCCGGACATGCGTAAGGCGCTGCGCAGCGCGGTGCGACAGAGCCTGACCAGCGCGGAGCGCTTTGCCATCGCCTCCTCCATCGACGAGCGGGAGGTGCTGCGCACGGTGCTGCGCAATGACGAACAGAACCTGCGCAAGACCATGGATTCCATCTCGCAGGCGGAGATGGACGATGCGGTGACGCGCCTGCTGGCTGCGCGGCGCATCTACATCATGGGCCTGCGCTCCGCCGCGCCGCTGGCGCAGTTCCTGTACCACTACCTGCACCAGATCCTGGACGATGTGGTGCTGGTGCACAACGCCACCGGCGATGTGTTTGAGGAAGTGGCGCGCATCACCGGCCGGGACGTGATGGTGGGCGTGAGCTTCCCGCGCTATTCGGCGCGCACGCTGGAATGCATGCGCTTTGCCCGCGAGAACGGCGCGCAGGTGATCGGCCTGACGGACAGCGAATCCTCGCCCCTGCGGGAGACGTGCGATGTGTGCCTGTGCGCCAGCACGGACATGGGCAGCTTTGTGGATTCCCTCGCCGCGCCCATGTCGGTCATCAACGCGCTGATCGTCAGCGTGGGGCTGCACCGGCGCGAGGAGCTGGCCGAGCATTTCAAACAATTGGAAGGCATATGGAACGCGCACAGCGTCTATATCGACAAACAGCATGAATGAAGTCATCATCATCGGCGGCGGCGCAGCGGGCCTGATGGCCGCAGCGGCTGCCGCACAGGCGGGCGCGCGCGTGACCCTGCTGGAGCGCAATGAAAAGCTGGGCAAGAAGATCTACATCACCGGCAAGGGCCGCTGCAACGCCACCAACGCCTGCGAGCCGCAGGCCTTTCTGAAAAGCGTGGTGAAGAATCCGCGCTTCCTGTACAGCGCGCTGGGCGCGCTGCCCCCTGCGGAGCTGATGCAGTTCCTGCAGGACAACGGCTGCCCCGTGGTGGTGGAGCGCGGCGACCGCGTGTTTCCCGAAAGCCAGAAGGCCAGCGATGTGACCCGCGCCTTTGAGCGCGCCCTGCGCCGCCTGAACGTGAGCGTGCGCCTGAACACCCGCGTGGCGGACATCCGTCGGCAGGACGGACGGGTGACGGGCGTGGCGCTGGAGGGCGGCGCGGTGCTGCCCGCCGATGCGGTGATCGTGTGCACAGGCGGGCAGAGCTACCCCTCCACCGGCTCCACCGGCGATGGCTGGGGCTGGCTGAGCGCCCTTGGGCACACGGTGTTCCCGCCGCTGCCGTCCCTGGTGGGGCTGGTGAGCGAGGAGGCGTGGGTGCGCGGCCTGCAGGGGCTGTCGCTCAAGAACGTGCGCCTTACCCTGACCATGGGCAAAAAGAAACTGTATACCGATCTGGGCGAGATGCTCTTTACCCACTTCGGCGTGAGCGGCCCGCTGGTGCTGAGCGCATCCGCCTATGTGACGGAGCTGGCCCCGGAGGAAGCCGCCCTGACGCTGGACCTGAAGCCCGGCCTGACGGCGGAGCAGCTGGACGCGCGCATCCTGCGCGATGTGGCCCAGTCGCCCAAGCGCCAGCTGGGCAATCTGCTGTGCGGCCTGTTCCCCGCGCGGCTGGTCGACGCCATGGCGCAGCTGTGCGGGCTGGACGCCGCTCAGCCCGCCGGCGCGCTCACCCGCGAGCAGCGCGCCCGTCTGGTGGAAAAGACCAAGGCGCTGCCCATCCCCGTGTGCGCCACCCGCGGCCTGAGCGAGGCCATCGTCACCCGCGGCGGCGTGAGCGTGAAGGAGATCAATCCCTCCACCATGGAAAGCCGGCTGGTGCGCGGCCTGTATGTGGCGGGCGAGCTGCTGGACGTGGACGCGCTGACCGGCGGCTTCAACCTGCACATCGCCTTTGCCACGGGCTTTCTGGCGGGGCAGAACGCGGCGTGGAGCCCGACAAGCTGTTAACTTTTTTCTTTTGGAGTTTTTTGCTTATGCAGATGATTGTTCTGGATCTGGAATGGAACCAGCCGGTGAGCTACCAGTGCTCGGCCTACCGCAAGGTGGGCGACCGGCTGCTGTTTGAGGTCATTCAGTTCGGCGCGGCCAAGCTGAATGAGAAGATGGAGATCGTGGATGAGATCTCCGTGCCGGTGCACCCAACGCATTACCTGACCATCCACCCCCGCGTGAAGCGCATGACCGGCCTGTCCAACGATGTGCTGTGCGACGCGCCCGATTTTGTGGAGGGCTTTGAGCAGTTCATGGACTGGTGCGGCGAAGACTGCGTGTTCCTCACCTGGGGCGGTGACGATGTGAGCGTGCTGCAGCAGAATGTGGATTTCTTCCGCGTGGAGCGCGACCTGCCCCGCATGTACGACATTCAGCGCCTGTACTCCGCCGCCGTGGGCAAGAGCGGGCAGACCGCCCTGAAGACCGCCATGGAGGCGCTGGACGTGCAGGAGGACGAGGCGCGCACCTTCCACAACGCCATGCACGATGCGTACTACACCGCCGAGGTGTTCCGCCGCCTGCCCCGCCCCATGGACGTGCTCAAGTATGAGGAGCACCCCCGCAAGCTGGTGCACAACGAGCGGCGCAGCCGTTTCCGCGTGACGGACATCGTGCCCTCGGTGACGGAGGCGCTGCACAGCGCCCGGCTGCTCACCCCCGCCTGCCCCACCTGCTCCCAGCCCACCCGGCTGCAGACCGCGCTGGTGCCGCAGGCCCCGGGCAAGTATGTGGCCCTCAGCAGCTGCGAACAGCACGGCAGCCTGTTTGTGAAGATCCGCTTTGCCCAGCTGCCGGACGGGCAGAAGGGCATGCACCTGAGCGTGCTGCCCGCCAACCGCCAGAGCTGCGCCTATGTGCACACCAAGGAGCTGCAGTACCAGTACAAGCGCAAGCGCGGCGATTACGACAACGTGGACGTGGAGGATCTGTCCGAAGCGATGAGCAGCAACATGCCCTTTGAGGACGCATGAGCCGCAGGAAGGGAGCATTCTTTTGATGCCGCAGCAAGCAAACACGAACATCCGCATCACTATGGACGGCCGCACGGGCGATCTTCCCGCCGGCGTGACCGTGCAGCAGGCGGCGCGCGCCCTGCTGGGCCCCGCTGCCGAGGGCGTGCTGTGCGCCCTGCGCGGCGGCGTGTGCATGGAGCTGGGCGAGGCCCTCACGCAGGACGCCGCGCTGCAGCCCATCACCTATCAGCACGAGGAAGGCCGCCGCGTGTACGAGCGCTCGCTGCGCTTTCTGTTCCTGCTGAGCATGAAGCGCCTCTACCCGGACAAGAAGGTGCGCATGCTCAATTCCGTGGGGCAGGGGCTGTACATCCGCCTGACGGAGGGGGAGATGGGCCACGACATGGCCCGCGCGCTGGAGGAGGACATGCGCGCGCTGGTGGCGCAGGACTTGCCCTTTGTGAAGGAGGAGTGGAGCTGCGCCGACGCCATCGCCTACTTTGAGCGCGAGGGCTGGCTGGACAAGGCGGAGCTGCTGCGCTACCGCCCCAAGAAGCACATTGCCATGTACCGCATCGGCCCCCTGTGCGAATATTTCTACGGGGCCATGCTGCCCTCCACCGGGTACATCCGCGCCTTTGCGGTCAAGCCGCATTTTCCCGGCGTGGTGCTCATGCTGCCCGCGTCCGCGCAGCCCGATGTGCCCGCGCCCTATCAGCCGCGCACCAAGTTCCTGCGGGAGTTTTCCCGCTCGCAGGAGTGGTGCGGCATTCTGGGCGCGCGCAACGCTGCGGACGTGAACCGCATGATCCGCGAAGGCCGCATGCGCGAGTTCATCCGCGTGAACGAGGCCCTGCATGACCGCTCGCTGGCCGCCATCGCCGACGAGATCACCCGCCGCGGTGCGCGCGTGGTGATGATCTTCGGCCCGTCCTCCAGCGGCAAGACCACCTTTGCCAACCGGCTGAAGGTGCACCTGCAGGTGCTGGGCAAGCAGCCCCATCTGCTTTCGCTGGACGATTTTTACCGCAACCGCGCCGATGTGCCGCTGGAGGCCGACGGCAAGCCCGACCTGGAGCATGTGGACGCGCTGGACGTGCCGCTGTTCACCCAGTGCATGGAAGGGCTGCTGGCGGGCCGCTGCGTGCAGATGCCCCGGTTCGATTTCACCACCGGCGCGCGTGCGCCCCAGCGCTGGCCGCTGCAGCTGGGCCGCAGCGATGTGCTGCTGGTGGAGGGCATCCACGGCATGAACGACAGCATCACCAGCCAGATCCCGGAGCAGCTCACCTACGGCGTGTACGTCAGCGCGCTGGGCTGCATCAATCTGGACGACCACAACCGCATCCGCACCACGGACGTGCGGCTGCTGCGCCGCATCGTGCGCGACCTGCGCATGCGCAACACCACCCCGCAGCAGACCATCGCCATGTGGCCCAAGGTGCGCGCGGGCGAGGAAAAGTGGATCTTCCCCAATCAGGAAAAGGCGGATGTGATGTTCAACACATCGCTGCACTACGAGCTGCCCGTGCTCAAGACCATGGCCTATGAGCTGCTGCTGGCCATCCCCCAGTCCGCGCCGGAATATCTGGTGGCGCACCGGCTCATCAAAACGCTCAACTACTTCCTGCCCGCCGATGAAGGCGTGATGCAGGAGATCCCCCCGCTGAGCATCCTGCGCGAATTCGTTGGCGAGTGCTCTTTCTACGACATGCACTGAGCGCCGAAAAAGCGCCCCGCTTCGGCTCCTTTTCCGCGGGCTGATTGACAGAACGCGCGCGATATAGTATAAATAGGCGTTATCCGTTTGACGGAAATGCAACGGAAGGATGTCAGTCTATCATCATGGAAACCCTTCTGAAGGTCATTGAGGCAGTGATGACCGTTTTAAGCGGGTGGCTTGTTGTGCTGATGCTGTGGCAGATCTTTGTCAGCTTCTTCGGCTTTAGCAAGAACACCAAAAACTACAAGGATCACGCCCCCCAGCTGCGCTTTCTGGTGCTGGTGCCCGCGCACAACGAGGAGGCCGTCATCGGCGGGATCATCGACAATCTGGAACACATGGACTATCCGCGCGAGCTGTACGATTTTTACATCCTTGCGGATAACTGCACCGACCGCACCGCCGAGGTGGCGCGCAGCATGGGCGCCAATGTGCTGGAAAGCTGGAAGGACGGCCCCAACGGCGCCACCGGCAAGCCCATCGCCCTGCAGAAAGCGCTCAAGACGCTGGACGGCTATCAGGACAAATACGATCTGGTCATGTTCTTTGACGCGGACAATCTGGCCGACCTTGACCTGTTCCGCGAGGTCAACAGCCAGTATCTGGACGCGGACGGCAGCGTGGAGGTCATCCAGTGCTACCTGGGCGCGAAGAACCGCAAGGGGCTGGTGGCGCTGTTCTATTACATGAGCTACACCATCACCAACCGTTTCTTCCAGTACGCCAAGAGCCGCATGGGGCTCAATTCCGTCATCGGCGGCACGGGCTTTGCGGTGTCGGCGCGCTACCTGCACGACCGCGGCGGCTGGACGGCCATGTCCCTGACGGAGGACTTTGAGCTGCAGGTGGAGGCGACCTGCGAAGGCAAGCGCATCCTGTGGAACAACAATGTGCGCATCTACGATGAGAAGCCCACACGCCTGCAGGCCAGCTTCCGCCAGCGCACGCGCTGGGCGCAGGGCCACTGGTTCGTGGCGCTGCGCAACACGGGGCGGCTCTTCCGCGCGCTGCGGGATAAGCGCATCTCCTTTGCCGAATTCTTTTCCACCTTCCTTTACCTGTACAGCGTGACCCCGTTTGTCATCTTAGTGCTGGAGATCGTGCTGAGCGTCATCACCGGCGTGATGCAAAGCGCCGGGCTGATCGTGCAGGCCGCGCGCAGCGCCAGCATCGAAAGCTGGCTGGTGGTCAACCTGCCCAGCATCGCCATCTTCCTGTACTCGTTCATCTTCCTGTTCTATGTGGCGGAGTGGATGGACAACCGCATCTCCTTCCGCCTGCGCGAGTTCCCCCTGCTGATCGTCAGCGTGGTGGTGAACAGCGTGCTGGCCGGATGGGCGCAGGTGGTGGGCCTGTTCAAGCACCGCCAGCAGTCCAACTGGGTCAAGACGGAGCACTCCATCAACCGCAGCGAGGACATGACCGTGCACCGCTCCACCGATCACTCCACCGACCGCACTGACCACAGCATGGACGCATAGACCCTATGAACGAACGATCCCCCGAACGCACCGCGCGCCCGGGGGATCGCTTTTTGTTTGCTGTTCGTCAGCCGTTGGCCTGCGGGTGTTCGTCCGCGATGTCCCCGCTCTCCTCGGGCGCATCCTCCGCATCGATGGTGGTGACCACCACGGTCATGCCGATGCGCACGTCCTCGTCGGGGGTGAAGTCGATGTAGGCCTGATAGCTGGCCTCGCCGCCGGAGGCCTCGCTGCTGATGTGGGAGATCATGCTCACCACGCCCTCGGTCTGCTCGGTCTTGCTCTCGTCATAGTTGAAGGAGATGCGCACCCGGTCGCCCTCGGCGATGGTGACCAGATCGTACTCGTCCACGCTGATCTCGATCTGCGCGGAGTCCATGGTGTACACGGTGAGCAGGGTGTCGCCCTTGTTCACGGTGGCTCCGGCGGAGGTGTTCACGCTGGCCACCACGCCGCTCACATCGGACACGATCTCGTTATCGGTGGCGAACAGGCCGTCCACCTGCCCAGTCACGGTCTCAAACAGCAGGTCGCCGCGGGACACGCGGTCGCCGTCCTGCACATGCAGCTTGAGCAGGCTGCCGCTGCCCGTCACGGCGATCTCCGCCGTGCGGCCCACGGTGCCCTTGCCCACGCGGGTCTTGGTGGAGCGGGAGGCATCGCGGTACAGGTTCACGGTCTCCTCCATCAGCAGCTCGCCGGAGGTGGTCTCCACGGTGTAGGTGGTGCCGCTGGCGGCGGTCACGATGCCCTGCGCGGTGTGCGCGCCGTCGCTGGCGCAGGTGATATACACCGTTTCGCCAATGTTGATGTACTTGGTCTCGCTGGAATTGTACGCCTTTTCGATGTCGGCGGAGATGGAGTACTTGCGGTCGGGCACGATGTACATCACCGCGCCGTAGCGGCTGGTCACGTTTTCGATGGCGTCGCCCGGCTGAGCGAACACCCCGGCGATGACGCCGTCGGCGGATGCGTACACCTTGGTGGTCTCGATGGCGGCGATGCGGTCGCCCAGAGCGATTAGGCTTCCGGCGCGCAGGCGGAAGCTGGACACCGTGCCGCCGAACGGCGCGGTCACGCTCACGGATTCGCCCGCCACCACCGTGCCGTCGAAGGTGGTCTCGCCCAGCGCGCACGCGGGCAGCAGCGCCAGCACCAGCGCCAGCGCACACAGCATTCCCTTTTTCCGTTTCATGGTAGCCCCTCCTTTACAGGTGCAGATATTTTTTCTCCGGCTCGTGGGCCGGTCAGGCACGGATGTTTACATGCGGCGCAGCGCGTCGATGGGGCTGAGGCGGCTGGCCTTGCGCGCGGGCGACCAGCCAAACAGGATGCCCACCGCCGCCGAGAAGCCCACGCCCAGCGCGATGGCCCCGTAGGAAATGACAAAGGTGATCTCCATCACCGTGCACAGCGCGGCGGAGACGATCAGCCCCAGCACCACGCCCACCAGCCCGCCGATCATGGACAGCAGGAAGGACTCGATCAGGAACTGGATCTGGATCTGCCCCGGCTCCGCGCCGATGGCCTTCTTCAGGCCGATCTCCACGGTGCGCTCGGTCACGGAGGTGAGCATCATGTTCATGATGCCGATGCCGCCCACCAGCAGCGCGATGGAGGCAATGCCCGCCAGCAGGGCCGACATCATGGACAGCATGCTGTCCATCACATCGGCGATGGAATCCATGGTGGTGATGGTGTAGGTGTCATCCTCAAAATTGAACAGCACGTCCAGATAGTTTTCCAGCGCGGCGGATACGGCGGCGGAGCTTTCGGCGCTGTCCATGTACACGGTCAGGCTGTTGACCAGCGTGGAGGCGTTCAGCTTCAGCGCGGTGGTGTAGGGCATCAGGATCTGCGTGCTGCCGCCCAGCATGGCGCTGACGGATTCCTCCGCGCTGTCGGACAGGATGCCGATCACCGTGAAGGCGATGCCGTTCAGGTAGAGGGTCTCGCCGATGGGATCCACGCCGTAGAAGAATTCCTCCAGCACGTCCGCGCCCACCAGACACACGCGCGCCATGTCCTCGATATCGATGGGGTTGATGGCGCGGCCGTTGAGCAGGGCCTCCGGGTCGTTGGCAAAGTAGTAGGCGTTGGTGCCGCCGCCTGCGATACCACTGTCGCTCACGCGGCCGTAGGCCACCTTCAGGCTCAGCGATACATTGGGGGTCACGCCGGTCACATGCTCCAGCTGGCTGATCTCCTGCATGTTTTCGCCGCTCAGGCCGGCGGTCAGCTCTGTGCCGGTAGCGGTCACGCTCATGCTGCCCGCGCCCATGGAGGTGAACGAATCCGAAATGGAGGAGGATACGCCCGAAATGGTGGTGATGAGCGCTATGACCGCCGTAACGCCGATCATGATGCCCAGAATGGTCAGGAACGAGCGCAGACGGTTGTGCATGATATTGGCGATGGCCATGGACAGGCTCTCCCAGAACATGGACAGGTCGCCCAGCAGCTTTTTCATGCAAAGTTCACCTCGCCTTCCGATTCGGTGAGCACGCCGTCGATGATGTTGACCACGCGGCGCGCGTTGCGGGCGATGTGCACATCGTGGGTGATCATGATGATGGTGTTGCCGTCCTGGTTCAGCTCGTGGAACAGCTGCATGATCTGGCGGCCCGTGGCCTGATCCAGCGCGCCGGTGGGTTCGTCCGCCAGCAGGATGCTGGGGCGGGTGACCAGCGCGCGGGCGATGGCCACGCGCTGCTGCTGGCCGCCGGACAGCTGGTTGGGCATGTGGTGCATGCGGTCGGCCAGCCCCACCTTTTCCAGCATTTCCTCGGCGCGGCGCTGGCGCTCCCTGGGGCGCACGCCCGCGTAGATGAGGGGCAGCTCCACGTTCTTCATGGCGTCCAGCCGCTGCAGCATCTGCGAATTCTGAAAGATGAATCCCACCTCGCGGCTGCGGATGTGGCTCAGCTCCTTTTCATCCAGATCAGCCACCACATGGCCGCGCAGGATGTATTCGCCGCTGGTGGGCAGATCCAGGCAGCCGATGATGTTCATCAGCGTGGATTTGCCGCTGCCGGACGGCCCCAGCACGGACAGGTATTCGCCCTCGGCAATGTCCAGATCGATCTCCTTGAGGATGGTCACGGCTTCCTCGCCCAGCTGGTACTGCTTGACGATCCTGCGCATGCGGAAGAACACGTCCTCCTGCGGCGCGGCGGCGGTCTCCACCGCCGCCTTTTTTCTAAGAAGGTTCAGCATGATATCCTCCCTTCCTCAGCGCCGTCCGCCGCCGCCCATGTTGCCGCCACCACCGCCGAAGCCGCCGCCACCGCCGAAGCCGCCGCCACCGCCGGGCATGCCGCCACCGCCGCCTCCGCCGAAGCTGGGCATATCGCCGCCACCGCCGAAGTCCGGCATGTTGCCGCCTCCGCCGCCTGCGGGCATGCCGCCTCCGCCGCCGCCCATCAGCGATCCAAGGCTGCTGAACAGCCCGCCGGAGGAAGCCGCAGCGATGGAGACCTTGTACACCTCGTCGCCGTCCTTCAGCCCGGCGGTGATCTCCACATAGCTGTCATTGCTGATGCCCAGCGTCACATCCACCTGCTGCATGGTTCCGGCCTCATCGCGCATGAGCACATAGGCGCTGTTGTTGGCGGCAAAGCTGAGCGCATCGCTGGAGAGGATGACGGAATCCACCGCTTCCTCCTGCGGGATGGTCACGGTGGCCTGCATGCCGGGCAGCACGTTGTCGGTCACGGTCAGCTCGGCGGTCACGGTGTAGTAGGCGGTGGAGCCCATGGAGGAGGAGATGCGGTTGATGTGGGAGATCTCGGAGGCGAAGGTCTCGCCCAGCGCGGTCACGGTGACGCGGCACTCCTGCCCCACATGCACATCGGAAATGTCGTATTCGTCCACACGCATGGAAACGGTCATGTTGCCGAAATCCACGATCTGGATGAGGCTCTCATTCATGCTCACCTCATCGCCCACTTCCACATAGATGGCATTCACCTGCCCGTCGAAGCTGGCCTTCACGGTGGTGCCGTCGGACAGGCGCATCAGCTTGTCGTCCTTGCGTACGTCCTGCTCTTCCTTCACGAAAATCTGGCGCACCACGGCCTCGCCGTCGGCGGTGTGGGTCTCGTTGTTCTTCACGCTGACCGATCCGCTGAAGCTGAGCGCGTTGGAGATGGTGCCTGTCAGGGCGGTGTATTTGTCATAGGTGGTGGTCACGCCTGCGGTCAGCTTGGGCCACACGAACAGCCGCACCGCGCCTGCGGCCAGCAGCAGCACGATCAGCCATGCCGCCGCGCGGCGGATGCGCTTCTTTCTTTTCTTCTTCTGGTTCTGCACTGCGTTGGATGCCACGCCTTCTCACCTCAGTTTTCCTGCAGATGGAGCTGCTCCATCGGCCCGTGATACACGTCGTAATAATAGTAGTCTGCGCCGGGATCGCCGGAGAGGGCGTAGGTCTGCCCCTCCACCGTCACGTTGATGCCAAAGCCCGCCGCGCCCATCTGCACATCGTACTGGAAGGCCTTGCTGGCCAGCCCCTGCGCGCGGTACATGTTGTAGCGGATCCCGGCGGAGAAGCCCGCCGTGGACAGGGACGCTGCATCCTGCCCCACCTGAAGCACCAGATAGTCCACGCCGCTGGCGGCCAGCTTTTTGTACGCCGTGCCCGCGAATGACCACACATACCCGGCGGCGGCGTCCGTATCGCTGGCGCGCAGCACCAGCGTGTCGTTTTCGCTGCTCCTGCTGGCGAACGCTGCGGTGAAGCCCGCCTGCGCGCCGTTGCGCGTCAGGCTCAGGCCCAGCGCCTCGCTGCCGATGACCAGCTCCTGCATGCTGCCGTCATCCACCACCAGCTCCACCGCATTGTAGGCGATGACCACGCTGGTGTCGCTTTCACTGTGGCTGACGGAACGCCCGCTGCCGCCCCGGCCGCCGAAGCTGCCGCCGCCGGTGAGGGAGCCCAGCGCGCCCATGCCGCCCGCGCCGCCCATGGCGCCATTGCCCAGCGACAGCGTGACCTGCACGCTGTTGGTGTTCACATTGCCGGCGGTGTCCTTCACGGCGATGGAACCGGCGGGGAAGGTGATGGACTGCGAGGCCACCAGCGAGTAGGAGTACACGCCGTTGCCCGCATCGGTCATGGCCTTGCCGCTCACCTCCTGCTCCAGCCCCTCCACGGTGACGGTGCAGCCGCCGCTGAGCGTATCGCCCGCGATGATGTTCATGCCGTAGCCGTCCAGCATGGTCAGGGTGAGCAGGGGCGCGGTGTAGTCCAGCCGCAGCGTGCGGGTGACGGTGCTCACCGCCGCGCCGCTTTCATCCGCGATGGCAAAGACCAGCGTGTGCTCGCCCTCTGTGACGGGGTAATCCGTGTAGGAAACGGTCTGCCCGCTGCCCAGCGTCTGCGTCTCGCCGCCGTCCACCGTCACGGTGAAGGCATAGCCAAGGGCGCTCAGATCGGCGCTGGCGGTCAGCACATAGGGGAAGGCGGGCACGGTATTGCGCCATGCGCCGTCGGTCTCGCCCTCCGCCGTCACCTCCAGCGCGACTGCATCGGGCTGCGCATCGTCCTCGGTTTCGCCTGCGTCCTCCTGCGCCGGGGCCACCTGCACGCGGTAGCTCTTTTCCTGCAGGGCGGTCTGCGAGGCGGGATCCACGATGGCAAAGGTGAGGGTGTATTCGCCCTCGGCCTCGGCGGTGTACGCGCCGGTGCTCAGCGTGCTGTAGCCGCCGTCGTTGATCTTCACGCCGTACACATAGCCGTCGCCCTCGGTCAGGCCGTACAGGGTGAACTGCGGCGGCACGGCAGCCGCCTCGCCCTCGCGGTAGCGGGTGAACACCTCCAGCTCGATGCCGTCCTGCACGCGGTTCGCGCCGGGGCGGGTGGTGATCTCCACCCGGTCGGCCAGCGATTCGTACACGAAGGTCTCGCTGCCGTCCGGGCTCACCTCGTGCCCGCTGAAGATCAGGTCGAAGTTCACGTCCTCGTCGCCGGTCTCGTCGCTGCCCACCTCGTCGCGGCGGGTCTCAAACCCGGCGGGGCGGCCCTGCTGGATCTCCTCACGGCCGTAGATCACGGGGTAGCGGCCGGAGCGCGCCAGCTCGCTCTCGTTTTTGCTCAGCAAATAGAAGCGGTATTCGCCGGACTGCTGCGGGGCGAAGGTGCCGCCGTCCAGCACGGTCAGGTCGCCGCCGTCGCGGGTGTAGGCGTACATCATGCCGCTTTCCGCCGCAGGGTGCGCGGTGAGGGTGAAGGCGGGCATGCACGCGCCGTCCGGATCGTAGGCGCTGGTCTCCACCTGCAGCTCGTATTCCGTCACGGTCTCGTCGTCCTCCTCCCACGGGGCAGGACAGGTGACGGCATAAGCGGCGGAGTACGCCAGCACGATGTTCTTGGCGCTGAGGATGGCGAAGCGGTATTCGCCGGAATACACGGGCGAGAAGGTGTCGCCCTCCATGGGGGAGACCACGCTGCCGTCCACGCTCACGGCGTAGCGCATGCCCTCGCCCAGCTCCGGATGCGCGGTCAGGGTGAAGGTGGGCTGGCAGGTCTGACCGGCTTCATAGCCCTCGGCGGACACTTCCAGCTCGTACTCCGTCACGCCGGGCTGCACGGCGGGCGCGTCCCCGTCCCCGCCGCTGCTCACCGTGACCACATACGCCTCGGTCTGCGCCAGCACAGTGCCGTAGCCGTCCAGCAGGGCAAAGCGGTACGCGCCGCTGACCTCGGCGGTGTAGGTATCGCCGGGCAGGGCCTGCACGGGCCCGCCGTCCACCATCACGCCAAAGACCATGCCCGCCTCCTGCTCCGGCTCGCACCGGAGGGTGAACACGGTCGCGCCGGTCTGCGCATCGGGCAGGGCTGTGACCAGCAGGCGGCGGCCCTGCACATCGCCGCCATCGCCCTCCGCTGCGTACTGCACGCGGAAGCGCGCGGAGCGGGCCAGCGTGCGGCCCTGCGCATCCAGCAGGTAGAAGCGGTATTCGCCGGACGCTTCGGGTGCAAAGGCGCTGCCGTCCAGCACGGCGGACTCGCCGCCATCGCAGCTGACGGCAAAGCGCATGCCTTCCTCCAGCTCCGGATAGGCCGTGAGCAGGAAGACGGGCGCGCAGGGCGCATCGGCGGTGTAATTCTCGGCGCTGACTTGGATCTCGTATTCAAAGAACCAATCCTCGCGGAAGCCGTGGTTCAGATCCTGCTCCACGTCCTGCTTCCAGCTGACAGGCCCCTGCCCGGCCAGCCCCGCCCACACGAACACGGTGCCCTCCTTGGTGTTGCCCTCGGGGTCGCGCTCGCTGGCGTACACAAAGTACTCCGCGCCGTCCTCATCGCTGCCGGAGAACACATCGGGATCCAGCACAAAGGTGATGCGGCGGATGGTCTCCAGCGAAAGCGTGGTCTCCAGCACATTGGTGGTGTACAGGTAGATGGGGCGGTCCCACCGGATCAGGGCGCGGATGGTGCCGTAGTGGCGGTAGCCGTTGTCCTTGTAGACATAGGCATTGCCCTCGCCGGTATCGGCGGCCAGATCGGCGTTTTCATCCTCCGGCTGGGGGCGTTCGTCCCCGCCGTCCGTCTGCCCGCCGCCCGGCCGCCAGGAGGCGGGCACGTCATCCGGGGTGGCGAAATACTGCTGCTGCTCTGTCTCCGGCTCCGGCGGGGCGGGGGGCTCCGCTTCGTCCCTGTCGGCGGGCGCGGGCCATGCAAGATCGGCATGCGGCCCTTCCTGCTCGGCCAATGCGGGCCACGCGCTGCACAGCAGGCACAGCGCCACCACACAGGCCATCCATCGCTTGATACGCTTCATCCGTTTTCCCTCCTTCAATCATCCAGCACGACGGTCACGCTCATACCCAGCCGCACGGTCTCGTCCGGCACAAAGGCGATGTAACCGCTGTAGGCAGCCTCGCCGCTCCCCTCGCCGTCCTCGGCCAGATAGGAGATCTCCGTGACCGTGCCGGTGCAGGCGCGGTCATCCTCGCTCCAGTTGAAATAGAGCTGCGCGGAGTCGCCCACATGCACGGAGGACAGCACATCCTCCGTGATGGAGAACTGCACCTGATAATCCCCCGTCTGGTACACGGTGGCCAGCACATCGCCCTTCTGCACCTTCTGCCCGGCCTGTGCGGCCACATGGGCCACCACGCCGGCGGCGGCGGACTGGATGGTGCTGCCGGGGGAGAGCAGCGCATCGAAGCTGCCCTCCACGGTCTCAAACAGCAGCTGGCCGCGCTCCACCTCCTCGCCGTCCTGCACATGCAGCTTCAGCACGCTGCCGGAGCCGCTCACGGCGATATCCGCCATGCGAGCCACGGCGCCGCTGCCGATGCGTTCGCGCCAGTAATAGTCCTGCGTGCGGTAGATGTACACGGTCTCCTCCAGATACAGTTCGCCGGCGGTGGCTTCCACGGTGTAGCTGGAGCCGCTCACGGCGGTGATGATGCCCTCGGCCTTATGGGAGCCGTCGGAGGCGCACTTCATGTACACCTTTTCGCCAAGGGTCACATAGGTGGTGGCGGGGCTTTCGTAGGCATAGCTCAGGCTGGCGCTGATGACATAGCGGTCGACGGGGCTGAGGTACAGCACCGTTCCCTCGGCGCTGTCGCCCTCCTGCGCGTTCAGCCCGCGGATGGTACCATCCTCGCTGGCCAGCACGCGGGTGGTGTCCATCACGGCCACCGGGTCGCCCACGCTCAGCAACGCGCCTTCGCGCAGATCCATGCGCTTGATCACGCCGCCATAGGGCGCGGTGAGGGTGACGGTCTCGCCCGCGATCACTGTGCCGTCGAACTCCTGCGCCAGCGCCGACGCGCAGCCGGCCAGCAGCGCCGCTGCGGCCAGCGCACTAATCAGCTTCTTCATTGGGTGCTCCTCCTGTTCTTGGCGGCTGTTCGCCGGTGGGCATCTCCATGCCTTCGGGCAATTCGATGCCTTTGGGCAGTTCGATGCCTTCCGGCAGTTCGATATCTCCAGGCATGCCGCTGTGCTCGCCTCGTTCTCCGCGCGCGCCGCGCCCGGTCTGGCTGCGGTCGTTGATGATGACGGTCTCGCCCGCGATCTGCTTATACAGCTCGATCAGCGAGAGGGATCCGGCGGCTTTTTCCTCGCCGGTCTGGCGGTATACGGTGTCGCCTTCGTTCAGCCCGCTGACGATCTGCACGCGCATGCCATCGGACAGGCCGGTCTGCACGGCGCGCTTTTCATAGGCTCCGCCGTTTTGCACCAGCACATAGGGCTGCTGGTCATCGTCAAAGGAGAGGGCGGCCATGTCCAGCGTGACCACGTCCAGCGCCTGCTGGGAGGGGATGGACACGCTGGCGGTCATGCCGGGCAGCACATTTTCCGGCACGGTCAGGTTGGCGGTAACGGCGTAGTACGCCACGGAGCCGCCGGCGGAGGACACGCGGTCCACATGGTCGATCCGGGTCTCAAAGGTGAGGCCCAGCGGCACGATGGTGACGGTGCAGGCTTCGCCCGCGGCGACATTGGCGATGTCGTACTCATCCACGGAGAGGGACACCTGCAGGTTGGTCAGGTCGCAGATCTGGATGAGGGATACATTGGGCCAGATCCACTCGCCCTCCTGAAAGCGGATCTCGTTCACGGTGCCGTCGATGCCGGCTTTGAGCACCTCGCCGGTCTCCAGCTGCAGCAGCTTATCGCCCTCCTTCACGTCCTGATCCGCCTGCACATACACCTTGCGCACGGAGGTGACTTGGCGGCTGTTGGAGAGGGTCTCGCTGTTGCGCACGGCCAGCGCGGCGCTGAAGCTGCGGCTGGTGAGCACATCGCCGCGCGCGGCGGTATACTGTGCATAGGTGGGGATGGTCTCGTCCGACAGCAGCGGGCGCAGGTAATTCCATCCCAGAAACGCAAGGAGTGCGGCAACGGGCAGGAGCAGCAGCGAACGCCAGCGGCGTTTCCTGCGTCTGCCTGCGGTTTTGGGGGTTGGCATAGGGCGATACCTCCGCATTTTAACAAAAACTGATGAACCATTTTCCAGTTTACGCGGGGAAGGTGGTACGGGGTTGATACGGAGGTGATGTGTGTGTGAAATTTTGCGGGGGGTGGTGGCCCCCGCGCGGGGGTGCTGCGATTGCTGGTTGCGCTGGGGCGCGGGTGGTTAGGCTGCTCCCCTTGCAGGGGGAGCTGGGGAGCGGCCCGCTCCGCTAGGGCCAGAGGGATGTCGGCGGGACCCCGCACCGGTCCCCCCGAGACACCCCTCTGGACTCCCCGCCTCCCAGCAGCACCGGACATTCGCGGCGCTGAAGCGCCGCGCCTGCCCTCCGCTTCTAACGTTCTTGCGCGCCGCTCCCTTCAGTCGAAGGGACCCTGCCCTTCGACCCGGTCGCTCTGGCGTGAGCAAGGGGTAAACCCCTTGACTCCCGTGGTCGCGGGGTAACTTATCTAAGTTACGGGTGGGGTATTCCGCGGACGCGGCGAGACCCGCCCTACTTCTGCCTTCGGCAGAGCTGTGCTACAGGTAGGGGACGGAAGGGAAATTGGGACAAGCGGCTTGTTCTGTTCGCTGCAATATCGATCGATGATAGTAAAAAATGGTTGTCACAACAGTAACAACCATGCTATGATAGGTTTGCGCTCAAGGGCGCCCCTGAGCGCTGGGCGAGGAGCTGAGCGAGTCATCTGCGGAGTGATACTACATCACAAAGGAGATGATGCCGAATGAAAATTGGTGACATCATCAGTTTACTCAGGCTGATCGCTTATGTGGTATTTGAAGTGCTAAAGCTAAGGCCGAAGCATAAAAAATAACCGCCCCCCAAAACACCAAAGGACGACGGTCATCCACAGATGATTCGTTGACCTGACTGCAACAGGTCAGGCTCCTCACCTGTTGCTAGTATAGCATAACAAAGAATGGAAGTCAATGACAACCCCATTTCCTTGCACAGAGTAACCTGCGGCACCCCCCTCATCCCGCCCGCAGCAAAACAGCCATCACTTGTCAGCCGTCAGGCAGGTAGTGATGGCTGTTTGCGTGTACGGACGCAGAATTCAAGAACCTCAACGTTACCTCTGATCTCCTTGGCCGCCGGAGGCATTCCTGTTGCGCGTAACATATAGCTGTAAGGACGCGTCAAGCATGCCGCCGCAAAGCACTGCTTATAAGCAGCTAAAACCTTACCGCCGCCCGCGCCCCGGCCCGCCGGGGCCGCGTCCGCCCGGGCCGCCATGCCCGCCGCGCATTCCGTGCCCGTTGGGCACGCGCACAGGCCCCATGGGTTCCTGCCGCATGCGCTGCACTGCCGGGCGTGCTGCGGTGCGCTGCATCACAGGGCGCTGGCGCACAGAGCGCTGCAGCGCACGGTTCATCATGCTGCGCTGCAGCAGCGTGCGCGCGACCCCGCCGACCGTCTCCACCAGGGCGGAGACCGGATCGGTCTCTGCCGCTTCCACGGTCTCGGCTTCCTCGGCTGCTGCCGAAACGGGCGCGGCCTCCGCCTGCGCCGGCTCCGCATAAAATGCGTTGGGGACGGCCGTGTCGCAGTATTCGCATACCAGATACGGCTGCGTGGTGTTGGGCGTCAATGCAGCGCCGCAACCGGAACAGATCAGCTTTTCCATGCACTTGTGCTCCTTCTGTGTGTAAAATGTCAGGGCTGAGGCCAGCATACTTCACCCCCGCCGCATTTGTCAAGCGGATTTGACAACCCCCGCGTGCGGAGCCTATAATGAAACCATCCGTGATTCTACACCCGAAAGGAACCTGCCTGATATGCAGAAATGGCTGAGCGTGCGCGACCACGAGGGCAAGCCCGTGGATCCGCAGCAAACAAAGGAACTGTACCGCAAGACGCTGTCCATCGCGTGGCCGTCCACCGTGGAGGGCGCGCTGCTGAGCGTGATCAGCTCGGTGGACACGATGATGGTAGGGGGGCTGGGCGCGGCGGCCATCGCTGCGGTGGGGCTGACCAGCCAGCCGCGCATGATCCTGCTGGTGCTGGCGCAGGCGCTGTGCATCGGCACCACGGCGCTGTGCGCCCGGCGCAAGGGCGCGCACGACCAGCAGGCCGCCAACAGCTGCCTGAACCAGTCGCTGGCCATCATCACCCTCATCGGCATCGCCATGACGCTGACCGGCTACTTTGGCGCGGAATGGCTGATGAAGCTGGGCGGAGCCAATGAGGAGACCATCGGCCTGAGCGTGACCTATTTCCGCGTGATCTCGCTGGCGTTCCTGCCGTCGTGCTGGCAGCTGTGCATCTGCGCCGCCATGCGCGCCATCGGCAAGACCCGCGTGACCATGCTGACCAACGTGACCGCCAATCTGGTGAACGTGTGCCTGAACTATGTGCTCATCAACGGCAAGCTGGGCTTTCCCGCGCTGGGCGTGAAGGGCGCGGCCATCGCCACCGCCTGCGGCACGGTGGTGGGCAGCCTGATGTGCATTTTCACCGTGCTGCGCCCCGGCGGCTATTTCCACCTCGCCCTGCCCCGGTTCGATTCCGCCACCCTGGCCGGGCTGGGCAAGGTGGGCTCCAGCTCCATGGTGGAGGCCGTGTGCCTGCGCGCGGGCTTTTTGATCCTGGCGCGGCTGATTGCAGGCATCGGCACCAATGCGTTCGCCGCGTACCAGATCGTGTGCCAGGTCACGTCGCTGTCCTTCACGCTGGGCGACGGCGTGGGCACGGCGGGCACGTCGCTGGTGGGGCAGGCGCTGGGCGCAAAGCGCAAGGATCTGGCCATGGCGCAGTCGCAGGTGGCCTACCGCATCGGCATGATGGTGTCGGTGGGGCTGATGGCGGTCATCACGCTGTTCAGCCGGCAGATCGCCCTGCTGTTCACCACGGATGAGCAGATCATCCGCGATGTGACGGTGTCGCTGTACATCGTCATCGTGGCCATGATCCCGCAGAACGGGCGCGTGGTGCTGTCCGGCACGCTGCGCGGCGCGGGCGATACGCGGTTCGTGGCGGGGTGCGCGCTGCTGAGCGTGACGCTGCTGCGCCCCACGCTCACATGGCTGTTCTGCTACCCGCTGGCCGATGCGCTGCCCATTCCCTATCTGGCGGTCACCGCCCCGTGGCTCGCCTTCCTGATCGACGCGGTGGTGCGCGACCGGCTGCTGGCGTGGCGCGTGCGGCAGGGCAAGTGGCTGGACATCCGCCTTGGCTGATGCGCATAAAAAAAGATGGACATTCCACAGTGCATACGATATAATGAAAACCGTAGGAAAAACAGGGTTTTGGAAGGAGACATCCCAACCCTTTCACACACATTCCACTCATTTCAACAGGAGGCGATCCCTATGGAAGAACTGAAGGTTATGGCCCCTCTGGACAAAGCGTTTGCCCCCATCTACCGCGGCCTGTGCGATTTTGGCGCGCGCGCTGCCCAGCTGAACGGCCCGCAGGTGCGCATCGCGCTGGAGCGCAACGACGGTCTGGTGGCGGTGCAGGATATGCGCATCCTGCCCGAAGGAACGGACGACGCGCTGAACATCCGCATGGTGGAGCGCATGGTGAAGAGCATGCTGTGGGTGTACGGCGGCTTCCGCGTGACCATTGCGGGCAGCCGCTCCGTGTACGAGGGCGTGAAGGCGCAGTACGTCACCGGCGGAAAGCGCGGCTTCGATGCGGACTTTATGGCCCATGTGTACGAGCATGCCTTTGAGGTGCTCTACGCCGCCACCCCCGAGGAAGCGCCCAAGGCCAAGAACGCCTCCGCCCCCATCGGCCGCCATCTGGACGGCTGCCGCATCGGCTTTGACGCGGGCGGAAGCGACCGCAAGGTGAGCGCCGTCATCAACGGCGAAAGCGTGTATTCCGAGGAAGTGGTGTGGTTCCCCAAGATCACGGAGGATCCCAACTACCACTTCGAAGGCATCGTCAACGCCATGAAGACCGCCGCCAGCAAGATGCCCCGCGTGGACGCCATCGGCGTGAGCTCCGCCGGTGTGTACATCAACAACAACACCATGAACGCTTCCCTGTTCCTGAAGGTGCCGCAGGAGCTGTACGAAAGCCATGTGAAGAACATCTACATCCGCGCGGCCAAGGAGATCGGCGATGTGCCGCTGACCGTGTGCAACGATGGCGATGTGACCGCGCTGGCCGGTGCGATGAGCTTGGGCGAGAACGGCATTCTGGGCATCGCCATGGGCACCAGCGAGGCCGGCGGCTATGTGGACATGGACGGCAATATCACCGGCTGGCTGAATGAGCTGGCCTTCGTGCCCTGCGATCTGGCAGAGTCCGCCATGGTGGACGAGTGGAGCGGCGACATCGGCTGCGGCGTGAAGTACTTCTCGCAGGACGCCGTCATCAAGCTGGCCCCCGTCGCCGGCATCGAGCTGGACGAGAGCCTGTCCCCCGCTGAAAAGCTGAAGGTGGTGCAGGGCAAGATGCTGGAAGGCCACAAGGGCGCGGAAGCCATCTACGAGACCATCGGCGTCTATCTGGGCTACACGCTGGCCTTCTACGCCATGTTCTACGATATCAGCCATGTGCTGCTCATGGGCCGCGTCACCAGCGGCAAGGGCGGCGATCTGGTGCTGGCCAAGGCGCAGGAAGTGCTGGATACGGAATATCCCCAGCTGAAGATGCAGGTGAACCTGCCCGATGAAAAGAGCCGCCGCGTGGGCCAGAGCGTGGCCGCCGCCAGCCTGCCCAAGATCGGCTGATCGGTTTCCTCTTTTCTTCATTACCAAACAAACGGCAGCCGCCTTCCCCGCAAATGGGGGAGGGCGGCTGCTCAGACCGTCGAAAAAGCTCGCTACGCGATCTTTTCCGCCGAGGGAAGGCACAGTTTGCCTACTCGCCTACGGCTCGCCGGGCGGCAAGCGGCGTAAGGAAAGCCTTGCTGCGCAAGGCTGCAGACCGCTGACAAAGTCGTCAGCGGTCTTTTCAAATGGGAAAAGCAAGAAAA
>CAZDEF010000030.1:0-30924 GCA_964504385.1 uncultured Oscillospiraceae bacterium | reverse complement strand
TTGCGCCAAGGCAGCCCGTGATGATATTCATCGTTGTCGACTTTCCTGCGCCATTCGGCCCCAGAAAGCCATAAACTTTCCCCTTTTCAATCATAAAAGACAAATCCGCCACAGCCATATGGTTGCCATAGCGCTTGAACAAGTGCCTGACCTCGATCAAAGCAGGTTCCTCCTTGTTGGTCTTGATGGCTCCATGGTAAAGCCCAAACCTTAAAGAAACCTTTGAGCATAGGTGAAAAGTCTGCGAAAACTGTGTGACCATTTCCGCATGTGCGCAGCGCTCGTTTTCAGAGATCCATTACTGTTGATTTTTCACAAAAAATGTTTTTGTTTCTCTTGACATTCAGTGTTCAAAACGTTAAAATAAAATCATCTTAAACAAATTGAACAGTTTCATTCTCATCGAGAAAGGATGAACGGTCATGACTCTGATGGAAACAAGAACCGGCAGAGAGCCTGCAGTGAGCAGAACAGAGCGCAGACTGATCGCTTCTTCGCTGTGCGCCGTGCTGATTCTAGGGCTGTTTTTGCCCATGCTGCCTTGGATCCGCATTGAAAATGCAGAAGCGCTCCACGATGCCATGCAGCTCAAAAGCAAGGCTGCGACCGCACTGGGGAACGCTTACTCTCCACTGAATTTTCTTTCCTTTGTGGAAACCAGCGGAAAGGGCTTGCTGGGGCCCTACGCCTTCCTGCTGCTGCTCATCTGCTTGGTCAGCATCTTTCTGGCGCTTTACGGCCTTGCACTGGTCTGCATTCCAAAGCTGAACCGCGGCAAGGGCGACCTGCAGCGCTGCAGTATGCTGCAAAAGTCCATGACTTTTGCAGTGCTCGCCGGTTTGGGCACGCTGCTGCTATGCTGGTTCGGCAACCATTCCTATGGGCTGTCTGCCTTCCGCGCCTGCTGGCCCAGCGTGGCGGTCATGGTGCTGGGCATTGCAGGGTATTGCCTGAGCAAGCGTTTGGAAAAGGAAGAACGCTCGGTCTACAAAGAGCACGGCTTTGTGGAGGAAGTGCGGCGCAACTGGCTGCTGTTTGTATTCCTGATCCCCTGCTTCGCGTTCTTCCTGATCAATAACTATCTGCCGATGTTCGGCGTATACTTCGCCTTCACCAAGTTCAATTTCCGCGATTCGCTGTTTGCTAGTCCCTTCGTGGGTCTGGACAATTTTCGCTTCCTGTTTCGTTCGGAGATCATGCATCTGACCAGCAACACCATTCTGTACAATCTGGTGTTCATCGTTGTGGGCAATGTATTGCAGATCTTCTTTGCCATTCTCATCAGCCACGTTGCCAGCAAGCCGCTGAAGCGTCTTTCCCAGACGCTGATCTTCATGCCCTACTTCGTGTCCTACGTCATCCTGCGCGTGCTGGTGTTCAATCTGTTTGAATATGATGTGGGTCTCATCAACAATCTGGTCACTTCGCTGGGTTGGCAGAAGATCGACTTCTACAATTCTCCCAGCTATTGGCCGTTCCTGATCACCATCTTCTATCTGTGGAAGAACATCGGCTACGGCATGGTGGTTTATCTGGCGACCATTACAGGGATCTCAACGGATTATTACGAGGCGGCACAGATCGACGGTGCAAGCATTTATCAGCAGATCTGGTACATCACCGTTCCCCTGCTGAAGCCCACCTTCATCATCCTGCTGCTTTACGCGCTGGGCGGTATCATGAAGGGACAGTTCGAGCTGTTCTATCAGCTGATCGGCAACAACGGAACGCTGTTCAGCACAACGGATATCTTTGATACCTATGTGTACCGCATCACCACCACGCAGCCGCTGTCCATGGGCATGGGCACGGCAGCCGGTCTGTTCCAGTCGCTGTTCGGTTTTGTGGTCATCATGCTTACCAACTTCTTTATCAAGAGAAAGAACCCCGAGTACGCACTGTTCTGATAGGAGGAGAGAAGCATGAAAATCAAGGATCGTTCCACCATCACGTTCGACATCATCAAAGGCGTGCTGCTCACGCTCCTGTCCGTTTTGTGCGTGCTGCCGTTCATCGTCATCATCTCCGGCTCATTCACCAGCAACTCCGTCATCATTCGCCAAGGTTTCAGCCTATTCCCGCGTGAATTCACGCTGGACGCCTATGAGACGATCTTCAAAACGCCGCAGGACATCATCCAAGCCTACAAAATGAACTTCTACTACACGTTCATGGGCACGTCGCTGGGGCTGCTGGTCATCACGCTGACGGCTTATGTGATCTCCCGCAAGGAATTCAAATACCGCAACACGGTCTCCTTCCTCATCTACTTCACCACCATCTTCGGCGGCGGTCTGATCCCTTGGTACCTGATGTACGCCAACGTGCTCGGGCTGCGCGGCACCACGCTGGCCATCTGGTTCCCGGCGCTGATGACGCCGTTTCTGGTCATTCTGATGCGCACGTTCATCGTAGGCGCTGTTCCGGACGCAGTCATCGAATCCGCAAAGATCGACGGTGCTGGGCACTGGATCATTTTCTGGCGGATCGTGCTGCCAGTGCTGGGCCCCGGTCTGGCAACGGTGGGCCTGTTCCAGGCGCTCGGTTACTGGAACGACTGGTACCGTTCCTCCATGTTTTCCACCAATTCCAGCACATGGTCGCTGCAGTTCTACCTGTACGACATGGTCAACTCCACCCAGGCAATGAAGCAGATGGCGCAGTATGCCAGCATCAAAACATCCAATCTGCCTACGCAGTCGGTCAAGCTGGCGATGGCCGTGGTGGCCACCGGCCCGGTGCTTCTGTTCTACCCATTTGTGCAGCGCTACTTCGTTTCCGGTATTACCGTAGGCGCTGTCAAGGGCTGATGATGGTCTGAGGACGTCGGCAGTGCGATCTCTGACGTCTAAAAATAACAGACAAAAAGTAAGGAGGTTATTCCATGAAAAACGTCAAGCGTCTGGTCAGCATGCTGCTCGCGCTCATGCTGTGCCTGTCCTGCTGCGCTTTCGCCAGCGCGGAGGACGATCTGTCCGAAGAAGTGCATCTGATCATCTATGAGATGGGCGATGCCCCCACCGATCAAGCCCTCGTAGAGGCCGCCATCAACGAGAAGCTCAAGGAAAAGTTCAACGCTACCGTGGAATTCCAGTTCTCCACCTGGACGGATTTCCAGCAGAAGTACGCCAACACGCTGATCTCTGCCGGCGCTGACCTGATCTACATTGCCAACTGGCTCAGCTACGGTCTCAACGCCAACAACGGCGCGTTCCTGGAGCTGGACGAGCTGCTGGATACCTACGGCGCTGAGCTCAAGGCGCTGTGCGGCGAAGATAACCTGAACATGTGCCGTGTGGGCGGCGAGCTGTACGCCATTCCCGCCCTGTGGCCGGAGTACGTGTCCGTGGGCATCAAGTACCGCGAAGACCTGCGCGCCAAGTATGACCTGCCCTACCCCACCACGTTGGAAAACGTCGAAGCTTACCTGAAGGGCATTCAGGAGAACGAGCCCGAGCAGGGTCTGCTGCGCCCCACCGGCACCGAGTCCGCCTCCAGTCTGCAGATCGGTTTTGACACTGCTTACCTGCTGGCCGCCAAGTACCCCTGGGTCTACAATCTGGGCATGCCCTACGGCCTGACCGCTAACTACGACACGCCCGCCGACGTGTACGACTACTGGTTCTCCGAGGACTTTGTGGAAGACTGCAAACTCTTCAAGAAGTGGGCCGACATGGGCTTCTGGTCCAAGTCCGCGCTGTCCGACACCAACGACAGCGAAGCCTACGACAACGGTCTGGCCGTGGCTGAAGTGGCTGGCATGAACCCCAACAAGCAGATCACCTCTGCCGAAAAGTTCGCCAAGGATCATCCCGAATGGGAAAGCGCCTACATCGCTTACGGCGAGACCTCCGGCGTTATCTATCCCGGACACGCCACCCAGAACGGCACCGCCATCCTGCGCTCCTGCAAGCATCCTGAGCGCGCCATGATGGTGCTCAACTACCTCATGACCGATGAAGAAATGAACCGTCTGGTGCAGTACGGCCTCGCCGGCACGCATTACGATGTGGACGAGAACGGCGTCTATCAGGATCTGGAAGCCAGCGAGAAGTTCCCCTACGAAGGATTCAACACCTGGAACCTGCGTGTGAACGAGTACAAGCTGCCCAAGCAGACCGACGTGGCGCTGCAGGAGATGTTCGACAAGTATGCCGAGCTGGGCGCGAAGACCAAGTTCCCGAACACCAACATCTGGGACGGCTTCACCGAGGATTACAGCGAATACGATGCTGAGCGCGCCGCTGTTGCGACCGTGATGCGTCAGTATCTGGCTCCTCTGCAGGCTGGTCTGGTGGATGATGTGGATGCGGCTGTGGCCGAGTTCCGCGAGAAGGTGACCGACGCTGGTCTAGAAGTGTGCCGCGAAGGCCTGAAGGAACAGTGGGCCGCCTACTGCGAGGAATACAATTACCAGTAACCAAGTGCTCAGAACAGCCCTTTGTCAGTTCTGAACGCATGCTGCCGGAGGGGAGGTTTCCTCTCCGGCAGTCTTTATCCCTGCACATATTTTCTTGCAAATTTCGCTTCGTAAGTGTATGATAAGCGGAAAGCAAATTCGATTTCGCGGCAAACGCATGCAGAAAGGCTGTTGGCATGAAAAGAGTCAGTATCCGGGATGTGGCAAAGGAAGCGGGCGTGTCGATCGCGACCGTTTCCAACGCGCTGAACAATTCTCAGGTCGTGCATCCCAAAACGCGCGAGCATGTGCTGGCCATTGCGGAATCTCTCCATTACACATCCGCCCAGAATCCAAAGCGTACCCGCCCGAGTGCCAAAAGTGCCAACCGTGTAATCGGCCTGTTTGTCAGTTCAATGACGGGCGAATATTACAGCAACCTTGCCGACAGCATGTTCTACGAACTGCTGCTATACGGCTACGATCTGGAGATCTACATGATCCACGATCAGGCGGACATCCGCAGACGTTTGAACGCCAGCCGCGTCGACGGCGCCGTCATCTTCTGCGGCCCGATGAACGATGCGCAGCGCAAGGAGCTGCTCAGCGCCGGTCTTCCGGTCGTGTTTCTGGATCAAGAATTCTGCCAGTGGAATGCTTCCTGTGTGCTCTACCATTCCTATGAAACCGGACGCATGGCGGCAGAGTATCTGCTGGGCCTTGGACACCGCGATCTAATGCATGTTCGCGGCATACCGCACAACTACGACAGCGCCGAAAGGCAGCGCGGCTTTGAGGATGTGCTGAAGGAAAAAGGCATCCCCTTACGCAAGGAAAACATACTGGAAGGCCGTTTTGAGCGTGCTGCCGCCTACCGGGAAATGCATCAGTACCTGTCTGCAGGCCACCAGCTGCCCGAAGCCATCTTCGCCTCCAATGACCTGAGCGCCATCGGCGTGCTGGATGTGCTGCATGACTTTCACATCCGCGTACCGGAGGATGTGAGCATCATCGGCTGCGATGACAACCGGTTTGCCAGTTTCGTGACCCCGTCGCTAACGACCATCCGCACCCATATGGAATCCGTGGGCAAAACAGCAGCTGCAGAGATCATGCGGCTGCTCGCCGGTGAAAAAGGGCAAATGCAGCAGATCGCGGGCAGCATCATCGTGCGCCGTTCCTGCGCATTTCGCAAATGACGAACAGCCTATTCGAAAGGAATGCCAATCATTATGAGACAAACGACGACGCTCTTTGACGGTCAGAACAAGCGCGTATCCGTGCAGGAGATTTCTTTTGAAGAAAAAGAGCAGGAGCGGGAAAAGGATCTTATCAACCTGTATCCCGACATGCAGTATCAGCAGGTGAGCGGCTTTGGCGGGGCCTTCACGGACGCCGCCGGCTATGTGTACGCCCACCTGCCGCAGCCGCAAAAGGAGGAGCTGATCCGCGCCTATTACTCACCGGATGGTCTGCGCTACTCGCTGGGGCGCACGTCCATTGACAGCTGCGATTTTTCGGCCGGACTGTACGATTCTCTCCCTGAGGGCGCCGACCTATCCGCCATTGATATTTCCCGCGCCGGCCAGTACGTTTTGCCAATGATCGCTGATGCGCAGCAGGAAGCCGGCCGCGCGATCCCCATGATGCTCACGCCGTGGAGTCCCCCCGCATGGATGAAGACCAATGGCAGCCGTGTGCATGGCGGCCAGCTGAAGGAGGACTGCGCCGACCTGTGGGCGGAGTATGTGTGCCGGTTCATCAAGGCCTATCAGGCCAAGGGTGTGGACGTGAAGCTGCTTTCCGTGCAGAACGAGCCAAAAGCGGTGCAGACGTGGGATTCCTGCATCTTTACGGCTGAGCAGGAGCGAGAATATGTGCGTTCCCATCTTGCTCCCGCGCTCAAGCGCAATGGTCTGGAAGCGCTCACTTTGCTCATCTGGGATCACAACAAGGAACGCGCCTATGATCGAGCGAGGGAGATCCTCTGCGACGATGAAATGAACCGGCTGGTCGATGGCATTGCCGTACACTGGTATTCCGGCGATCATTTCGAAGCCCTTCAGATGATTCGCGACCGCTACCCGGATAAGCAGATCGTCTTTTCCGAAGCCTGTGTGGAGTACGGCCTGTTTGGCAGCGGACATGAGCTGCGGAACGCGCAGATGTATGCGCACGACATCATCGGAAATTTCAACCATGGCATGAATGCCTTCCTAGACTGGAATCTGGTTCTGGACGAAACCGGAGGCCCCAACCATGTTGGCAACTTCTGCGATGCACCCATTATGTACGACCGCACCAGCGGTGAATTGCGCCGTCACCTCTCCTACGATTACATCGGCCATTTCAGCCGCTACATTCAGCCCGGCGCGCGCAGGATCGGCCTGAGCCGTTTTAGCGACCGCGTGGAAGCCACCGCCTTCCGCAATCCGGATGACAGCGTTGTCGCCGTGCTGCTGAACCGGGGAACAGAAAGCCTATCCTTCTTCCTGCGCATGAACGATCGGGTCTACCCCGTAACGCTCCCAGCAGGAAGCATCAGCACCGTTGAATTCGAACATGCGTGACGCATGGAAAATAAACGTTCGCATTATGGACGAGGTGAACCATCTCTCATGAAGAAGGAATTATCCAGAGACCGGGTGAGCGGTTTTCTGCATGCATGCGGGCAAGCCATTTGCAACGATCGCGATGAGCAGGTGCTGCTGGTCGGCTGGGGGCTTGGCAACTGGCTTCTTTGCGAAGGGTACATGTGGAATCTGTCCGGCATTCCCCGGTTCGACCGGCCTAGGCGCATCGAACAGACGCTGGAGGAATTGACGGGAAAAGTGTACGCCAAGCGTTTCTGGAAGCGCTACCGGGAACTGTTCATTCAAGAAAGCGATCTTCAGATGATGGTGGAGATGGGGTACAATTCCCTGCGTGTTCCACTCGCCGCAAGGCTCTTTCTGGAGGAGGGGCCGCAGCTTCGTTTCCGTGAGGAAGGCTTTCGTCTGCTGGACACATTGCTGGATACCTGCGAAAAGTACGGTTTGTACGTTTTTCTGGATCTGCATGCTGCCCCCGGCGGCCAGACCGGCGCCAACACTGACGATTCCATCGACGATCAATGCCGCCTGTTCATTGATCAGGCGCAGTTTGAACGCGGGCTTTCGCTATGGGAAGAAATCGCCTTGCGGTATCAGAACCGCTGGATCATTGGTGGATACGATCTGCTCAACGAACCGATCCGCCCTGTACGCTACGCAGGCGATACCAATCTGGACATCTACATTCCACGTCTGCGTGATTTCTACGAGCAGGCCATCGCGCGCATTCGCCGCCACGATCAGCGCCACATGATCGCGCTGGAAGGCCCGCTCCACACTGCGGATCTCTCCATATTCGACCATGTTTATGATCCGAATATGGTCCTTCATTTCCACAGCTACGGTTGTCCGCCGGATTCTTCCGCTTTGCAGCCCTATCTGGAGCTTTCGAAGAAGCTGAACATCCCGCTCTGGCTGGGCGAAACCGGTGAAAACACCATGACATGGTTCTCCGCGATGATCCCCCTCGCCTTTCAGCAGGGCATCAGCGTAACACTGTGGCCATGGAAGAAAATGACCTGTGTCAATTCGCCCTGTTCCGTGCGCGAACCGGACGACTGGGCGCTGATCCGCACTTATCTGAAAGGCGGGCCGCAGCCGGACTATGAAACGGCGCAGCAGATCTTCAACCAGTTGCTGCACCACATTCAGGCGGAGCACTGCGACCTGAACGAGCAGATCAATGCGCATCTGTTCCGGCTGCCCGGCTGCGTGATCCGCGGAACCGATTTTGATGCAAAACCCGGGGCGGATGAAAGCTATCATCACGCGCCTACGCTCTATCCAGCAGGCTGTTACCGTGCCGACACCGGCATGGAGATCATCACAAAAGAACAAAGTGACGCCAAGTCTTTCCCCTTCGACGGCCTATGGAACAATGCGCTGCTGCGTCTGCATCAGCAGGAATGGGTACAGTACAGCGTTTACGATGTCACCAGCAGCTCCAGTTTGGAGATCCAATGCCTTTCAGCCAAACCCGCCCGGCTGGAGTTTCGGCAGGATGATTCCCTGCTGGGCATCTTCGATCTGAGCGGCATGCCCTATGCACAGGTTCTTTCCGGTATGCATATGAGCAACGCTGATGCATGTGTGCTCCGCCTGACCGTGCTGCAAGGCGATGTAGACATTGAAAGCCTGTCGATCCATCCTGTGTTCTGACAGATCAAACGTTCCAACCAAATCGAGGGACGGGCCATGCCCGTCCCTCGATTTGGTTTGCACTTATTTCGCGAGAACGATCTCCTCATGCTCCGTATTACCCGCGCTGGAAAGCCCGGAGTATTTTGGGCGCAGCGTCATTTCTTTCGCATTCTCAGGCAGATCATAGCGGACGCGGACAAAGAACTGACCGTCTGCGTTTACGCCATAGTCACCGTCCAGATTGACATATTCCACGCCATCTGCCACCAGCGCGTAGTCGCTGATCAAGGGCAGCTTCATCAGCGGATCGACCTCGAAAGCCTCCGCCCATTTAGGCGCATCAAAAACCACTTCGCCGCTGATATCCACGTCGGAAACAAAAATGGTCGCCTTGGCGCTGTATGCGCTGGTCACGGCTTCGCCGGTGTAGGCTTCAGCCTGTCCGTTCAGCTGCACCGTGAAGGGCAGCCGCAGGATCCCGCGGTTCTGCGGCGTAGCGATATGCGTCCAGCTGATGGTATCTTCATCCTGATAATAAATGCTCGCGCCATAGAGGACAGACAATTCTATTTCAATGGGATCATCCGGAGCAAAGCCCTCCGGCAGCTCCACCTCCTGAAAACCTTGGATCGTGCAGTCATCAACCATGGTCTCACCGCTGTCCAGGATGGTAAGCGGCTGACCGTTCAGATCCGCGCCATCACCCAAGCTCATGCTTTCTCTGCCTATGTATCCTATGGGATGCCCGGCAAAAAAGGCGGCATATCGGCACTGGACTTCCTCGTCATACTGCGTGTAATGGTCGATGTACTTTCCGCTCTCCTGCATATCCCAATGGTCAAAGCCGGTCGGAACAGCCCCGCCCTCATACCATGCAAGAGGCGCGTTGGTTGACAGGGTGTATGAATAGTAGAGCTTATTCCCGTCGCAGTACGATTGATTCAGCGTGAGCTGAAAGCTGCGTTCATAAAGCTTGCCAAGGATGGCGTCATACAGTGTTTGCGGCGCGGCTGTCGCTTCTGGCGCGGTCTGCCCCTGTACCGCCTGTATGTCGTTCACGCTCAGGGCTTCCGTCTCCAGCCGTGCCAATCGTGCGGCGCTCTGCCCGTTCGCTGCATCCTTTCCGGCCTGACCAAACACGCCAAAGCCCACGGCAATCGCAGCTCCGCCAACAACGAGCGTGATGACAATGGCAAATACCAGCGCAACCGAGAGTTTTCTTTTCATAACGTTTTCATCCTTCCTGACAGCTTGAAGCACTGCACGCTGCCGTTCCACGGGGAAATCAGCTTCCATCAGGCAGGTTCTCAAGGTGTCTTTCAGTTTGCGTTCATCCACGGAAATCCCACCTTTCCAGTGTTTTTCTCAGCAGCTGCACCGCTTTGCTGATCCGGCGATAAACGCTCGACACAGAGAGATGCAGCACGCGGGCGATCTCGTCCGCAGACATGTTCTGATAGAACGAGAGCAGGACCGCCTCGCGATACTTCGCAGGCAGGGCCTGTACAGCCGCATACAGTTCCCGCGCTTCCTCGTCGGCTTCCGGCATTGCCAGCGTCCTCTCCTCGATGGGTACGCGCTGATCCACCCACCGAAACCACTTGGAACGCTGCTGATCCCGGCAGAGGTTGATGGCGATGCGTGTCAGCCATGCTTTTTCGCTGTTCTCATGCCCGCCGCGGAAACGGTGCCGGTTTTGATACGCCCTGATGAAGGTTTCCTGCACAATGTCCTGCGCCTGATGCACATCCCCCAGCAAAGCTGTACAGGTGCCTACCAGTATGGAGCCGTAGCTTTGCATCCACCTGGAAAGCTCCTCTTCGGATGCATGCCCTGCTCCCATGGAGTTGCCCGTCATATTCATTCGCCTCCTCATCCTAAAAGACGTAGAAGTCGCCCGTTTTTTCGCGTTTTTGGAAAACTTTTTTGAATCATGTGAAAAGAGCACCGGCCTTGTGCTGCATCAAAGCCGGTGCTCTTTCCGCTGAAATGGGTTTCCTTCGCTTACGGCAGTTCCTCGCCAGCATCGACAAATTCACCTGTGATGGCATTCACATGCTGCGTCATGCTATAGCGATAGCTTCCCCATTCTTCATGTTCTTCCTCGATTTCCAATCCAACCGCCCAGACCGGGAAGGAGCGTCCGCCCGGTGTGAGCGCCAGCGCCGGTTCCACCCTTTTCACGCTGACACGGCGATAGCTTTCCACGATGTGCTTCGGCCCGCTCTCTCCAAAGACGGTATACGTCCAGTGGATCATTTCATTCAGCACAGTATCCACCGCCTGTTCCCACGGGATGACCGCGCCGCCATACGGCGCAAGTTCCTGCTCCACCTCGCGATAGTTCGTCAACTCAAACGCCGTGATCACACCGTCATCGCGGACAGTCATGGAACCCCAGCTGTCATAGTATTCCTCCCGGCCTTCCGGATGCTCCGGGTCGCACAGGCCCGGCACAACCACCGGCAGACCGCCCAGCATATAGCGAAAGCCAATGCCAGTGAAAACGTTGTTTTCCTCATCCGTCTCTGCATTCCTTTCATAAACCGGCTTGTCTGCTGCGCGCTTCACCGTAAAATACGGCCACTCGATCTGCGTGATGCCCGCATCTTCCAAAAAGGCGCGGCAGATCTCCACAGCGGCATTCGCCTGCTCCTGCTTTTGCGTGTCGGCTGTCCACACCGGCAAGCCCCACGGATAGGCATACAGCTGATAACGCAGGTGGTTTTTCTCTTTGAATACGAAATTGCGCCTGCTGATATCATCACGCCCCTTGTACCAGCTTTCCTTTTCCGGCTTCGGCATGCCGCACTCGGCAAGCAGTTCCAGCAGCTTGTCCACATTGACGTCCGCATATTTCGTCTGATAGCAGGGGATCGGGCAAGGAAAGTCCTCCGGTTCTTCCATATCCATGTCAAACACAATATTCTCGCACCAAGGCGCATCCGACCGTTCCGGTTCCAGCGTGTGCTCGATCCGTTCGGCCGACGAGCAGGTACACAGGCTCATCATCGCCAATAGCAGTGCCAACAACCGTTTCATCTTTGTTCACCGTTCCTTTCGCGGATCTCCATCACCACAGCGCCTTCCATCGACAATGGGGGCAGCGTGTCCTGTTCCTCTTCTTCGCCCGTCTGCCAGCGCGGGCAGTAGACCATTTCGGCGGGGTACGTTTCGCGCGGATTGCCATCCAGCTGGATCGCGCACAGCAAGCCATCCTCCGCCCATTGCGCCGTGTGAGGCAGCAGGATCTCCTCTCCTTCCCCTGCGGTCACGTCCAATCGTCCCTCCGGCACACCCAGTCCGTCCATATATCCGTTCACGATCTCGCGCCGCTTTTCCATGGGCAAGGATGGATCAAACGTCAGTGTCAGCTCGCCATAGGTGCGCAGCGCCGTTGCGCGAAGGCGGGTGATCTGCGCGGTATAGCCCTGTGCCTGCAAGACCGGCGAAGGGGCAAATTCCCTTATGCGCCCCCGATCCGCTTGCGTTACGCGGAAACCAACGCTGCATTCTCCCTCCGGAGCATAAACAGGAATGCTGACCTCGAATGCATCCGGCACGCCTTCAATGCTTTGCTCGATGATATAGAGGATCTCGCCCGGCTCGTCCCCCGGTTCATAATCCCACGTCATACCGCCTGATGTTTTCCCCGCCGAAAGTCTCACCGCGCCCAAACTGTAGCGCGCGGCGCAGCGACGCAGTGCCTCCGGATCCCTGTTTTCGCTGTTTTGCAGCTCGGGGTCGCTCACGCTCACGCAGACATACAGCCGTTCGCCATCGCACAGCCATTCTTTCAGGCTGATAGCACAGCCGTTGATCTGCGTGCTGAGCCCGTCCGTGTGCAGCAGATCTTCCGCTTCCTCCAGCACCCAGTTATCTGCCGCCGTATGGGTGATCCAGCCCAAGGTACGGCTCAATGTAGCTGCCGCCCCAATGGCTGTGGCCAGCAGCAGCGCCGCCGCCAGCACCACGCCCCAGCGCAGCTTGGGCCGCCTTGACTGCACAGCGTTTGCAGGCTGTGCGGAAAGTTTATCCAGCGTTTCCTGAACGCGATGATGGAAGGCTTCCGGCATGGTGCCATAAACCGCTTCCAGTTGATCATGCAGATTCTTCTGTTCCTTCACACTCCCAGCTCTCCTTTCGATTCATCCCATTGGGCCCGAAGGGCGTGCTTGGCCCGTGACAGACGCCACTTGACGGTTCCCAGTGGCGCCCGCAGCACCTGTGCGATCTCCGCGAGCGTATACCCTTCCAATTCATGCATCACCAGCACGAGCCGAAGTTCCTCATCGAGTTTCTCCAGTGCATCGCGCAGTTCGATCACATCCATTTGCGGCGCTGCCGCACGCTCCGGCACTTCCTCCATCACCGTCACCCGCGACCTTCTGCGGCCGATATTGTGGCATTCGTTAATGACGATCCGCGTCAGGTATGCGCGGAAATGCGCTTCATCCACCCGTTCGCGGTGCTGCCATGCTTTGAGCAACGCCTCCTGCACCGCATCGGCACAGTCCGCGGGGTTTTGCAGCAGTGTGCGGCTGATGCGGTAGAGCGCCACTTCGCACCCCGTCACCTCGCGCACAAAGGCTGTCTCGTCGATCACATCGCTTCCTCCTTCGCAGTCGCTTAAAGAGCTCTTCACTATTATATACGCATCAGCCCATCAAAAGGTTGGCGCAATGATCATAATATTGCTCAAAAGAAGCGCCATGCCTTCATTAAGAAAGCATGGCGCTTGCGCTTGATTTGCCTACTCGCCTTCGGCTCGCCGGCGGCAAATGGCCTCTGTGTTCCGAAAGCCATTAGTGGCTGCGTTCCTTCAATCTTCTCATTCACTTTAAGTTACTCTCTGCTTGTTGTCTAAGAAAACAGGGAGTGCTTATTAAGGTTTTGTGTTACTTTACAAATTTGGTTTTTCTCTTTTGCATACTCACGCCCAAAGCACACGCCGATACGCTAAGCAACGCCACATACAGTCCAAGCGGTGTGTCATCGCCAGTCTTCGGGGGCAGTGTGTTCTTGATGGATTGGAACACTGCCATAACGGTTACATTCTCAGAAGGCATGGTGAAGAGTGCATTTATCTTCTGCGGATTATCAAACGATCCTGCCGTAGCTTCCCAGCGCACAAACTCATAACCATCGGAAGCTTCAGCCGCAATCTGGATCTGAACTGTCGCGGGAATATCACAGCTTCCTTCTGGTACAGTACCACCCTCTGTGCTGGTTATACAAAGAGTATGATAATCGCCTTCGGAGAAATAAGCAACCAGTTCGATATCTTCTAGTACTTCGAAGCGATAGGTTTCCTCAGTGGATACCAGCTGGCTGTCGCAATACCAGCCTAAGAATTCCACAGTGGGCATACAGACCGCTTGTATCTGTGCATACTCAGTTGCAACAAAGCTGCCGCCGCCGGTTACGATACCCTTGTTATTGTTTGTAGACAGAGTGACAGTTGCTTTGTACACTTCGTTTCCGCGAAGCACGGTCGTCGGCTGCAGCTCATCGTCCTCCGGATTGCGAAGTGTATATTTTGTGGCAGATCCATCAGATTCCTCATCGTAGTAGTCATCAGTGTGGAAAGCAGGAATGCCTGCATGATAGCTTTTTCCAGTAGTTAAGGGAAGATTCTGATAGCTCTGTACCAAATTGTACTTACGGTCGCGAACGTTGTACTCCAGCATGGAATAGTCCATTTCGCCAGCATCCGTAGCGGTGATCTGGATGCTGTAACTCGCATCCGAAGGAAGAATGATTTGTTTTGTACCAGTCTCAGTAATGGAAATACCATGAGCCTCGGAAGTGTTGGTAACATTCTCGCCACGAACAGAGGCAAACTCATTGCCATTTTCGTCATAGACAATCACGTCAACAGGGCAGTTAACCATTACCGCACGCCAGATTTCTGGAAAACGATATTTGATAGAAACCGGTTCTGTATCGGTGTAATAGCTGTCTTTACTCATCAGCCATGCAAGCGATATTTCTGGCCAATGACATTGGAAAGCCGTGCTTGCTATATAATAACAGAGCGAAACAAGGTCAGCTGGAGATTCATAAAAAGTTTCCAGCAACGCAATAACAACCCCTCGGAGACTTGACACTAAAGCATTATCTAACGTTTCACCATTCTGCTGCAAAATCTCATCAACGAACATTTTAACCAACTGTGTCGCGGTCTCCTTTATTGCTCTATCTCGTCCTTTATTTGGACCTGGAACACCATATACGAGAAATGTACCTATAGCTTTCCGTATACCTTTATAAGAGTCGTCAAAGAGTACTTTATCTATCAGATTTGTCGTATCAACCTTTGGTCCTTTGTAATCCATGAACCAAGCAAGGAATTCTGTTAGTCCTTTTTCCATATTCGTTGCATAACCGTTTCGAAGTCCCGGAAAATTACTGAACAGAATACCTGCTGTATCTGCAAGCATTTTATCTGTTGGAATTTTTGACTCCACAAATTCAACTTCAAAGCCTATTCCAGGAAGAACATCAATTTGAGTTCCCGAGGATGGAAAATCTACGCGCCAAGGTTGAGTGGGAGAATATTCAATGTGAATCTGATCTGAATAGGCTTTTATTCTATAACTTATGTTTTGCTCTTTGGCGCTATGTGGAACACCAGCCAAGACCTTGTTATATTGTTGTTTGAATTCTTCGACCAACTGATTATAATGAATACTACCCAAAGAACCTCCCAACAGCAAGTGATCGTCATCATTGTACCGTCTGAATCCCCAATCATAGGGGCCAACCAAAGGGACAAGATCATAGCTCAAAATATAGTTCTTAATACTCTCATAACCAGTATTGTCACCCACGTAGCCCATCGGGGTTTCGAATGTATACGCAAAAATGTTTGCGGGTTCAAAAATCATACCGACGTTTGCCTGAGGGTGTTTATACCAATCAATCAATGCTCCAGCAACCATATTTGCAGTTGCAGCACCTCGACTAAAACCAACAATCCAAAGTTTTACTGTGGAGTTAAACTCGTTCTTGTGTCTACCGATGTATTCTTTCAGAAAATCCAGCGCAGTGTCACGACAGATTTCAAATCCTAAATGGTTCCCCTCCTCACCAATGACAAAGTCGCCGCCCCATTCAGAATAATATCCACCGCCACGCATAGCCAGTGCAATTACAGTGGTATCGGTATTCGGAATGTTTTTATATGCTGCAATAACACCCATGGTATTCATCTCGGGTTTGGATTCCCAGTCATCGTTGCGACCAATACCCACAAAACCAATATCATCAAGAAGGTTATAGGCGTTTAGTGTGCCTCCCACAGGATCCCAATTCTCCCTGTCTTCATCACGACTTACTGCGTCAAGACTTGTCCATGCAGACAACTCCAAGCACAAAGACATCGTTGCCAAGTGGGGATTAGTTAAATGTCCACAGGTCGGGTTCGCATCACTATAATTACACTTTTTACACACACCAGAACTGTCATAGTCGTGTGCTTCGTAATAACTATTGCTTTCCCCTGTGATTGGCGTGAAACACTTTTGGCAAATAGAGATTGCATTCTCTATTACATTATGAATGGTAGAAGTGTTGTTTGGGCCATCATAGTATGCATAACACTGAATCTGAAGTCCCTGATGTTTCAACTCATGTTCACAGCCTTGACCTTCGCCATAGCCACAATCACACTTGCCATTTACAACGTTATGATATTTATGATACTTATTGATTTGTATATTTTTCGCAAATTCAAAACCGCATTCAGCACAGTTGATGGTATTTGAAATCACTTCATAGTGCGTCTCTTCATCTTTTTGTTCATAAGTTCTACTTTCTGTCCATATTTCGCGCGCGTGAGTGCATGTATTCGCTACGTTATTATAACCACATTTTTCGCAAACACCTTCACCATCCAGCTGATGTTCTTCCTGATAGCAAATAAACTCATCTTCCAAAATGATTCCACAGCTGTGACACATGGTTCCATACTGTTCCCAAACAGTGTGGGAAGGATAGATATCGTTATACTTTTCATCATAAGTATGATACATGCGGTACGAGAGCGATGTATCGATTCCAACCAAATCATGTTCGCAAGACGCAGCTTTTTCACTATAGTTGCATTTCGAACACTTATTGGTGAGCGAATCCATTTCATGCTCATTCTCAGTTTCTACGACTGTCATCATGTTTGTGCCGATTTCGCATTCATCACAATATGTAATGTAATAATCTTTTCTTACATGTTTTTGCGAATCAACAACCAAATAACAGTCTGTAGAAAGACTGGCATAAGCTGTTTCATGTTCACATACTTTAGGGCCTTCCGATATACTTGTAGGCAGGCTGTTTTCTGTTGCAAGCGCAGGCAGAATCGTCATGTTACTAAGCAGCAAAATGAACATCAGCACAACCACTATGAACCGTTTCATTTTTCCGTACTTCTTTTCGTCTTGAAAGCACATGCTTCCATTTTTGTCAATTTTCATCTATTATCAAACGAAAATTGATACATTTACAATTATAACAAATTATTATTGTTTTTTCAACCACTACAACATATATTTTTTGTCTTCGCTCGCGTTAAGGAACGATATCATACGCATGAGGTGTTGTATAATGGATGAAAGTTTCATTAGAGAACGAATCACAAGATTAAGACTCAAAAAAGGGGTTTCCGAATATCAAATGAGCTATGATTTGGGACATAGCCGAGGATATGTATATAATATTTCTTCCGGAAAAGCGCTGCCTCCCATGAAAGAATTTCTGGCCATTTGTGATTATTTTGGAATCACGCCGCAGCAGTTTTTTGATGAAGGTTCTACCAATCCAGAATTGATCCAAAAAGCCATTTCAGGCATCAGCCAATTAGACGAAAGCGACCTGCTGATGCTGCTGGGGCTCATCAATCGGTTGCTACAGAAATGAAATCAGCCAAGCCGCAAAGCATCGATCAGTTACAGCAGGCCGCTTGAAAACACTTCATCGCTCATCCAATGACAAAATATATTCATTCAACCAAGATATGTTTTTAAGCAATTCGAGCAAATGTTATTAGAACGCCAAACGCGCGAATGGTAGAAAAGCCATTCGCGCGTTTTACTGTCCTCACAGCGAAAGCAGGGCCAAGCTGACCGCCGCCATGCCGATGCCCAGCATCGCACTGCGGCTGAGCTTTTCATGGAAAAGCAGGGCGCTGGATAGCACCGTCAGCACCAGCACCATGCCGTTTTCAACCGTATAGAATACGCTGAGCGATTCCATCCGCCCCAGCAGTATCATCATCTGCACCACGGCCAACGCAGCCACCACGCCTGCGCCCAGCGCACACAGCCATGCCTTTCTGCACATGCGGAAGGCGCGAAGCGCGCGGCCCCTGCGCGTGGCCAGCAGAAACACCAGCGAGATCAGCGCCGAGCTGAAAAAGGTGATGACGATCATCTCATTGCTCTGCGTGTGGGCCATCACACGCTGCTGCGCCGCCATGAGGACGGCATACGTCCCATTGACCGTAAACAGCAGCGCCACCCAGCCGATATAGCCCTTCTTCACTTCTTTGAGCGCCATGCCGTCGGCGTTGATGAGCACAAAGCTCACCAGCATCAGCACAATGCCTGCGATCTGCAGGGCGGACAGCGAATCACCCCAAAACACCAGCGAGAACGCCATGGGCACCACCACCGCGCCGAATGTGCGAAAGATGCTCTGAAACCCGAACGGGCCCGTGCGCGACGCGTTGATCACGCCCAGATTGTAGAGGAACAGCACCAGCCCGTTGGCAATGCCCAGACCCCATGTGGCGCTTCCGGCTTGCAGCTGGAAGCCAAGCGCCGCAGCCAGCACGCTCATGCCCACGATCAGTCCATACAGGCAAGAATACACGGGTGTTGCATCACTCTGCCGCCCATCATAAGAGGCAGAGTACAGCTTTCCAAACAGCCCCTGAAACACATAGCACACAATGCAGCCCATCAGCATGCCGATCGTTATCACTTTTTCCATCGTTGTCCCGCTCCTTCGACAGCATTCCTCCTGTTCATCATACGGATTCGTGCCGTTATTGTCAAGCCTTGCATGCGCGCACTTTTCTTCTCTGCGCAGTTGTGCTATACTGAGTTCAGCAAGCGGCCTTTTCGCACAACATTTCAAAACAGCTGTCGCGCTGGAATCACAAGGAGGTCTCCCCCATGGCGCTTCTCAATGTTACCTTCACATCCGCATCTCTCAAACGCAGCGTGCCCATGATGGTCATCCTGCCGGTGGACGGGCTGAAGCCTGCCTACGACAAACCGTTCAAGACGCTCTATCTGCTGCACGGGCTGTTGGGCAGCTGCGGAGATTGGATCAACCAAACGCGCATCAAGCGCCTTGCCGAGGCCAAAAACCTATGTGTCATCATGCCTTCCGGCGACAATTCCTACTACGTTCCCCAGCGGGATCCAAATAACGACTACGGCGCGTTTATCGGCGAGGAGCTGGTGCAGATCACCCGGCACATGTTCCCCCTTTCCCACCGCCGCGAAGATACGTTCATCGCCGGCCTGTCCATGGGCGGTTTCGGCGCGCTGCGCAACGGCCTGAAATATGCCGATACCTTTGGCGCCATCGCCGGACTTTCCAGCGCGATGCACTACTTTGAAACGCCGCAGCAGGACAGCACCCGTTCTCTGTTCGACCCGGAAAGCTGCTTTGGCGATCTGGCCCTCGCCGCCCAAAGCGACAAAAACCCGCGCGTGCTGGCCGAGGCGCTTGCACATGCCAAGGGCGCAGCGCTTCCCCGCATCTATATGGCCTGCGGCGCGCAGGATGCGCTGCTGAGATCCAATCAGCTGTTCCGCGATTGCCTGCTGCAAAACGGTTACGATCTGACGTACGAGGAGTTTCCCGGCGATCACAACTGGGATTTCTGGGATATGACCATTCAGCGGGTGCTGGAATGGCTGCCGCTGGAGGACGGTGCAGAGGGCATCCACAGCGGCCATGTGATGGAGGCTGACCGCGATGAATGAAGCGGAGAAGCTCCTGAACGAGCGCTTTGGCAAGGACAGCCTGATGGCGCTCGCCACCTGCGAAGGCGTTCTGCCGCAGGTGCGCGCTGTCAATGCGTACTACGAGGACGGCTGCTTCTACGTCATCACCCATGCGCTTTCCCGCAAAATGCAGCAGATCCGGCAGAATCCGGCTGTCGCTCTCTGCGGCGATTGGTTCACTGCACACGGCACAGGCGAGGATCTGGGCTGGTTCGGCCTTGCGGAAAACCGTGAGATCGCGCAGAAGCTGCGCTCTGCCTTTGCCGCGTGGATTGACAACGGCCACAACCATTTTGAGGATCACAACACCATCATCCTGCGCATCCGTCTGACGGACGGCGTGCTGTTTTCGCACGGCACGCGTTATGAGCTGAATTTCTGAGAACGCAAAACGACCGGCGGTATCATCTGCCGATCGTTTTGCTTTTCCTTGGCTTCGGCTTACTGCTGCCATCCAAACGGCTCGGGCACCGCATAGGCTTTCCCAAGCCACACGATCTTCTTGCCGGTCTGTGCACTGAAGTACCAGCTGGTATAGCCGCTTGGTGCAACGCCGCTGAGCATCCACACGGGTGCCAGCGCCTGTTGTTCGCTCAGCAGATAGCCCAGCTCCAGCACCACATTCTCCAGCGCTTGTTCTGCCAGCTTCTGCTCCACATTTTCCCGCACGGTCTCCCATGCAGCCAGCGGCACATCCTCCTCCGTCACCTCGCGCACGCGCCAATGCGGAACGATCATGTAACGATAGCTCTCCGTGCGCGCATCGATGGTCAAGCCCGCGTCAAAGCACGTCAGTCCGAAGAAGCGCTGACCGTAGTAGAGCAGCCATGTCTCCATCTGCTTCCACTCGGCAATTTCCGTCCAGATGGGGCCGTACTCCGCTGCAGAAAGGCCAAGGCGTGCTTGCAGCTCGTCATTCATGATCTGCTGCACCTGCTGGAGGGTCAGCCCGTTTTTCAGTGCGGTGCGCGGCGGCGTGCTGCCGTAGCGGCTGGATCGTACAAAGCTTCCGCTCGCGCTCTCGTCAAACGTCCCTGCTGAAAAACGTATCGCTTCGGGCGGGTCCACCACTGCGACCGGCACCTTCTCCAGTTCCGGCAGCAGGATCTCTCCTGCGTTCCAGTCCTGCGGAAGCTGCTGGCGCAGCTCCTGCACCGTCACAGGCTGCGCCAGCGCCATGCTGCTGCACAGCGTCAGCAGAAGGATCATTCCCCAGATGGCCGTTCGTTTCATGTTCATTCGCTCCTTTCCCTCCGAAAGCGATCGTTTCGTGCGCTTCCGTACTTACTAAGACGAACGAGCTCCTCTTTATGGATGACAAAGGCAAAAACTTTTTCGCGCAACTGCGCGTTGCTTGGCAGCTGCTGGCAAATATGCTACCATTGTTTTTGAGGTGATGTTTGACCATGGAAACCAAGGAAATCATCGTTAAGCTCAGAACAGAACGCAGCCTCTCGCAGGACGAGCTGGCCGAAAAGCTCTATGTGACCCGTCAGGCGGTATCACGCTGGGAAACCGGCGAAACCATCCCCAACACCGAAACCCTGAAGCTGCTTTCCAAGCTGTTTGACGTTTCCATCAACACGCTGCTGGGTTCGCCGCGAAAGCTGATCTGCCAGTGCTGCGGCATGCCGCTGGAGGATTCCATCCTCAGCAAGGAGCCCGACGGCACGCCGAATGAGGAATATTGTCAGTGGTGCTATGCGGACGGCCATTTTGTCTACACATCGCTGGAAGAACTGATCGATTTTCTCGTGGCCCACATGCAGAATAGCGAATGGTCCGAAGAACAAGCCCGTGCCTTTTTCAAAGAGCAACTACCCAAGCTCAATCATTGGAAAGCACCAGAAGCCCCGTAACAGTCAAACGGCACAGCCGGTTCGAAAGCCGGCCGTGCCGTTTGATCATAGATTCTCACCTTTTCAGACGCATTCATTTAATACCAGACGTTTTTTCCTGTGCATCCATACAGCAGGGATATGCTTTCGCAACCGTCAAAAAAGCCTATCCCATTTTCCAATAGTTCATCAGGGATCACATCTTTCGTAAGGTCAAGGTGATAGCACACAAACGCTTCATCGTCCGAAACGCCGCACGCATCGATCGTGATGACCAATTGCTTGTCCCAAATCATCTTTTGCCCTTCGGCGCCAAACATCTGAAAGCTCTCCACTTTCATCCTGTCTTCTTTTTCACTGATCATCTGACTCTTTGTGAATTTACCGGTAAAAGAGCATTCGTATAAGGTTCCATTGGGATAATCATCGGCTGCATCCCCCATATCGCTGTCATGATAGTATCCCCAAAAGCTTCCATCTTCCAAGACGACCATTACGCTCGACCAAGCGCCCGCACCGCTTGTCAAGCACCATGAGCAAGGCGTCGCAAAGGGCATGCGCGCCTCTTGATATCCCGTTTCTTCAAAAATCGCTTCGGTCGTATGCAGGCAGCGTGAGGGGACATAGCCATATTTGTTGCCGCATTTCACATAGCACCATCTGTCTACGGTCTCTCCAAGGAATGCGATCTCTCTTTTCTCGGCCATTCTTTCGATCACCGGTGCATCCGGGCGCGGTGCTGTATGCAGATCCGCCCCGCCCGCTACTGCCACCGCAGCCTTTTTCCATTTTCTTTCAAGCTTCTTTGGAGCTGCAGCTTCCGTCAGAAGCTGCGTATACATATACCCTTTTTCTGCACCGATCATCACTTCAGACCATCCGGTTCGTGGATCTTCGAAAACAACGATCACGGGGGTGCCGACATAATACAAGCCCAATGATTTTGATTTCGTGCTTGGCTGTGCCCGCAAGTGGACCCGATCCGAAGTGGCCGACGAAACAAAGGACAATATGTCATTTTCGTCAGCAGAAGCCGAAGTTGAAACAGCAAACAGAGAAAGCAGCAAAAACAGCATTGTGATCAGATAACGCCGCATCGGATCCTCCCCCTCTATCTTGATCAATCCAAACGGCACAGCCGGTTCGAAAACCGACTGTGCCGTTTTTGCATAGATACTGTACTCTTTTTACTCGACCGTCTTGGTGGCGATCACGTCCACGCCGGTGCCGCACACATCGGGGCACACCACATCGCCCATGTGAACAGGGGCGACCACGCGGGTGTTGGCCAGTTCCTTCATACAGTCGAAGATCTTAGCCTTGGGAATGGGCGTGCGGGTCTTTACGCTCACGGGCGTTTTACGATCCGCCACGGTCACCACGGCCGTCACCATGCGCTGGGGCGCCACGCACTCCTGCTGGGCATAGGCCAGACCGCGCTTGCAGGTATTGCCGGTCACGCTTACGACCGTGCCGTCCTCCACAGTAACGGTCATACGGCAGCCCACGGGGCAGTTGATACAAGTGATCTGATGTTCCATATCCGCATGCCTCCTTACTGCTCGATCTGGATGGTCACGTCGCCGCCACTCAGGCCCTTGATCATTTCAGGCTTGAGGTTGAGCTCGGCCATTTCGCCGGGGGTGAAAATCATCTTCTTGAGCTTCGTCACTTCACGGTCGCCATCCATCACGCGCACCGTAGCGTTCTTGTACACGCCAGCAGGGCGGAACATGATCTGCACAGGTTGCGCCTCATCCTCGGGGATGAGCAGCTTCTGCGGCACCACGCCGCGCACGCCGTTGCCGTCCTTCATGTTCACATACTTGCCAACGCGCTTCTTGCCCTGCACATATTCGGCAGCAGCCTTGCCGGCCTTGAAGCTTTCGGCGCTCACAAAGTCTACCAGATCATGCACATGCAGCACATTGCCGCAGGCGAAGATGCCTTCCTTGCTGGTCTGCAGGCTGTCGTCCACCACAGCGCCAGAGGTGAGGGTGCTCATCTCCACATTGGCCATTTCGGTCAGCTCATTTTCAGGGATCAGGCCGACGGAGAGCAGCAGCGTATCGCAATCAAACTGCTTTTCCGTGCCGGGAATGGGCTGACGGTTGGCGTCTACCTGTGCCACGGTCACGCCGCTGAGGCGTTCCTTGCCCTGAATGTCGATCACGGTGTGGCTGAGGTACAGCGGAATATCGTAGTCCTGCAGGCACTGCACGATGTTGCGGTTGAGGCCGCTGGAGAAGGGCATCAGTTCCACGCAGGCCAGCACCTTGGCGCCCTGCAGGGTCATGCGGCGGGCCATGATCAGGCCGATATCGCCGGAGCCCAGAATGACACAGCGCTTGCCAGGCATATAGCCTTCAAGGTTGACAAACTTCTGCGCAGTACCGGCGGAATAAATGCCGGCGCAGCGGGTACCGGGCGTAGCCAGCGCTCCGCGCGGACGCTCGCGGCAACCCATGGCAAGGATGACCGCGCCCGCTTCAAACAACTGCACGCCGTGCTCACGGCTGATGGCGGTGACGAAGCGGTTTTCATCCACGCTCAGCACCGTGGTACCGGTGCGCACTTCAATGCCCAGTTCCTTCACCTTGTCGATATCGCGCTGGGCGTACTCAGGGCCGGTCAGTTCTTCCTTAAAGCGGTGCAGGCCGAAACCGTTGTGGATGCACTGGCGGAGAATACCACCCATGTTCTGCTCGCGCTCCAGCACCAGCAGATTTTCAATGCCCGCCTCCTTGGCAGCGATGGCAGCCGCCATGCCGGCAGGGCCCGCGCCGATGATCAGCACGTCTACATATTTCACTTGGCTGCGAAGTTCAGCATTCAGCATCAGGCATTCTCCTTTCCGGCCGCCTCGGCAATGGTGCCGACCAGCAGATTGCTCTTGCCGCCGCACTTGGTGATCTCGGTGGGATCCAGTCCCAGTTCTTCAGACAGGATTTCCAGCACGCGCGGGCTGCAGAAACCGCCCTGGCAGCGGCCCATACCGGCGCGGGTGCGGCGCTTCACACCATCAATGGTGCGCGCGCCCACGGGGCGGCGAATGGCGGCGCGGATCTCCGCTTCCGTCACCTGCTCACAGCGGCACACCAGCGTGCCGTTCATAGGATCGCGCTTCACCAGCTCCACGCGTTCTTCCAGCGTCATGGCATAGAAGGGCTTTTCGCGCTTTGGCGCGGGCTTCCACTCGGCCTTTTCGGTCAGGCCGTTGTCCTTCACGATCATCTCCGCCAGATATTCGGCGACGGCGGGCGCAGCGGACAGGCCGGGGCTTTCGATACCAACGGTCTCATACGCACCGGGGCAGCCTTCCACCGCACCAATCACAAAATCGCCGTTGACTTCATGCGCACGAATACCGGCAAAAGTGGTAATCACGGTGCGCAGGTTTTCCTTGGGCCACGTCTTGCGGGCGGCATCGGCAGCCCACTTGAGGCCTTCTGCGGTGGTCTCCACAGCGGTGCCGTCCTCGATGTCGGTAGCCGTGGGGCCAAGCAGCAGGTTGCCGTGGCAGGTGGGGCTGACCAGAATGCCCTTGCCCATCTTGGTGGGGCACTGGAACATGGTCATGGTGAACTGCAGGGGTTTGGTGTGGTCAAGTAGGTAATACTCGCCCTTGCGCGGGATGATGGTCAGTTCCCGTTCAGAGAGCTGGTTGTGCAGCTTGGCGGAGTTAACGCCCGCGCAGTTGATCACGATCTTCGCATTTATCGTGCCCTTGGAGGTGTTCAGCTCGAAGCCGCCTTCCACAGGCTTGATGTCATTCACAAAAGCATCCATCAGGAATTCCACGCCGTTGACCGCCGCGTGATCCGCCAGCGCGCAGGTCAGCTCGTACGGGCTGGTCAGTCCGCTGGTGGGCACCAGCAGGGCGCACACAACATCCGGGTTGACATTGGGCTCCAGCGCCATGATCTCGTCGTGCTCAATGACGCGCACTTCCGGTACGCCATTGGCAATTCCCTGTTCATAGAGTTTTTCAATGGTGGGGCGCTCGTCTTCGCTGAAGGCCAGCACCATCGCGCCGGGCTGCGCATACGGCGCGTCCACTTCGGCGCACAGCGCGGCATACATCTGCGCACCCTGCACATTCAGTTTCGCCTTGAGAGAACCGGGCTTCGCGTCAAAGCCAGCATGCACGATACCACTGTTGGCTTTGCTGGCGCCTTCTGCGATATCGCTCGCGCCTTCCAGCAGCGCAATGCTCGCATCGTAGCGGGACAGAACCCTTGCCACGGCGCAGCCCACAACGCCGCCGCCAATGATAATGATGTCCTTATTCAATGTGAACCCTCCAAGCATTTAGGCGTTCATACGCCCTTATGCGTTATTGTAACATGAAAACAGATAAAAATCTATCATTTTTGCTAATTCATTCACAATTATCCCCTATGATCAGGCGAACGGCCTCATAGGCCAGATACAGCCCCGCCACGGACGGTACGAAGCTGACGGATCCCGGCGACGGGCGGCCCGTTGCGCGGCGTTCCGCATGGGGATCCTCGCGGGGCGCAATGGCAGGTTCGGTCGAATACACGCAGCGCAGCGAGGGCACTCCGCGCTTGCGCAGCTCCCGCCGCATCACCCGGCACAAGGGGCAGGCCGTGGTTTCGTAGATGTCCCCGATCACAATCTTCGTGGGATCCAGCCGGTTGCCCATGCCCATGCAGCTGATCATGGGGATGCCGCGTTCCATACACGTTTGCGCCAGATGCAGCTTGGCCGATGTGGTGTCGATTGCATCCACCAGCACGGTGCAGTCCGCCGGGATCTCCACCGGCGCTTCCGGCAGATAGAACGCATTGACCGCATGAAGCGTCATATCCGGCGCGGCGTCGCGCAGGCGGCCGGCGACCACCTCCACCTTGCTCAGACCCACGGTGCTGCTCAAAGCAGGTAGCTGCCGGTTGAGATTGGACACGGCCACCTCGTCGCTATCCACGATGGTCATCGTCCCCACGCCGCTGCGTGCAAGCGCTTCCGCCGCATAGCTGCCCACACCGCCAAGGCCCAGCAGCATAACATGCGCGCTGCGGAGCTTTTCCATCTGTTCATCGCTCATCAGCAGGGCAGTGCGCTTGAGGCGTTCATCCCGGGTGATCTGCATGTCTTCATTTCCTCCTGCATTGCTTTTCGAGTGTTTTGCGTAAAGATGCAACTGCATTATACGTTGCGGAACCCTTCCGGTCAAGGCATACGACAAACGCCCGCCGAAGCTGTCGGCGGGCGTTTGGGGATGGTCACAGTTTGTTTCTTTGGATCTTTCCGCTGATCGTCTTGGGCAGCTGGTCGCGGAACTCCACGATGCGCGGATACTTGTAGGGCGCGGTGTGCTGCTTCACATAGTTCTGGATCTCTTTCTTCAGCTCGTCCGTGCCTTCGGTTCCCTTGGTCAGCACGATGCAGGCCTTCACCACCTGACCGCGCACATCGTCGGGCGCGCCGGTCACGCCGCATTCCAGCACATAGGGCAGCTCCATGATGACGGATTCGATCTCGAACGGCCCAATGCGGTAGCCGGAAGATTTGATCACATCGTCCACGCGGCTGACATACCAGAAGTAGCCCTGCTCGTCCTTCCACGCCACATCGCCGGTATGGTACCAACCGTCATGCAGCACGGCATCGGTCTTTTCCTGATCGCGGTAATAGCCCAAGAACAGGCCGCAGGGCACCTTCTCGCTGGTCTTGATGCAGATCTCGCCGGACTGACCGGGCGCAACGGGATTGCCGTCGGGATCCAGCAGAGCGATGTTGTACAGCGGGCTGGCCTTGCCCATGGAGCCCACCTTATGCGCATTGCCCACCAGATTCGCGATGGACAGCGTGGTCTCGGTCTGGCCGAAGCCCTCGATGAGCTGCAGGCCGGTGAGCTTTTCGAACTGATAGTATACCTCCGGGTTGAGCGCTTCGCCAGCCGTGGTCGCGCGGCGAACGGAGGAGAAATCGTACTGGGTCAGATCCTGCTTGATCATCATGCGGTACATGGTGGGCGGCGCGCAGAAGGTGGTAATGCGGTACTTTCCGAACAGCGGCAGGATGTCCGCCGCGTCGAAGCGGTCGAAATCGTAGGTGAACACGCCGCCTTCACACAGCCACTGGCCGTAGAACTTGCCCCACAGCGCCTTGCCCCAGCCGGTATCGGAAATGGTGAAATGGATGCCGTCGCGGTGCACGCAGTGCCAGTACTTGGCCGTGATATAGTGTCCCAGCGGGTACTTGAAGCTGTGCATGGCGATCTTGGGATAGCCAGTGGTGCCGGAGGTGAAGAACATCAACATGGGTTCATCGCCGCAGGGCGTGTTCTCGGTGCGCTGATAGCGGCGGCTGAACAGGCCGAACTCTGCATCGAAGCTATGCCAGCCTTCGCGCTGGCCGCCTACCAGGATCTTGGTCTGCAGCGTGGGACTGGTCTGCGCGGCCAGCTCCACCTGATGCGCCACATCGCCGTCCGCCGTACAAAGGATGGCGCTCACGCCAGCCGCGTTGAAGCGGTATTCAAAATCGTGCGCCAGCAGCTGATTGGTGGCCGGGATGGCGACTGCGCCCAGCTTGCACAAGGCGACCATGGCCGGCCAGAACTGCCAGTGACGTTTGAGCACCAGCATGACGCGGTCGCCTTTTTGGATGCCCAGCGAGGTAAAATAGTTGGCTGCCTGTGCGGACAGATCCTTGATATCCTTGAAGGTGAAGCGCTGCTCCTCCTTGGTGTGGGACAGGTGCAGCATGGCCAGCTTGTCGGGATCCTTGCGCGCCACGGTGTCCACGATGTCGAAGCCGAAGTTGAAGCTGTCCTCATTCGTGAAGTCGATGGACTTGAGCACGCCGTTTTCGTCTTCCACAGCATGGATGAACTTCTGGCAGCACAGTTCCTCATCGTTCTGCGAAACAGGCGCGTTTTTCTCCTTCACCTCGGGCGCGGCCATGGATTTGCCGTGCAGCACCATGGCTAAGAACACGCACTCATCTCCATCCACCGCGATCATGCCGTGCGGGGTGGCGGAGTCATAGTAGATGCTGTCGCCTTCATGCAGCGTTTCCACATGCTCGCCGATCTGCACTTTGAGCGATCCCTTGAAAATCAGGTCGAATTCCTGACCGGCGTGGGTGGCCAGCTGAATGGGCTTGTCCTGCTGATCGGGCAGGTACTCGTAGCGCACCCAATACGGTTCAGCCAGCTTGTGACGGAACATGGGCGCAAGGTTCTGGATGTTTTTGCCGTGCTCGGCAGCGGTGGTCACACCGCGATCCTTGCGGGTGACGGTATAGCTGGACAGATGGGCGCTGTAGCCCTCCAGCAGATCGGTCAGCTCAATGCCGAATGCCAGCGCGCACTTGTGGATGAAGGAAAAGGGCAGGTCGATCTTTCCTTCTTCATACTCCTTGTACTGCGCCTCGCTCAGCTGGGTGCGAATGGCCATTTCCAGCGTGGAATAACCCATGATGTTGCGCATTTCGCGGATACGCAGGGCGATCTCCTGCACATGCTGTTCCGTCTGATTCATCCCGAAAACCTCCTAACCGTTCATACAGAAAAACCCGCCCCAAAGCTCTTGCTTTGAGACGGGTGTACATTACATCCGCGGTACCACTCAAATTGCAGCCAGCGCTGCCACTCAACGGGTTCCATCAAACCCTGTGCATTCACGCAGCCTCACGTAAGACCCTACTCTTGTTTCAGGTCTTCAACTCAGAAGAGATGGGTCGTTTGAAACATCCGCTGCCGGTTTGCACCGTCCACCGGCTCTCTGAAAGCGTCTGCTTCGACCGTCTTCATCATCGTCTTTGGGGAGGGTATTCAGTTAACGAATATGATGTTACCACGCCTTTTCCTTTCTTGTCAACCCCGTACAATCAAAAAACATTTTCCGTTCTGTTCTTTCCGTGTACCTCTATTGAAAAGAATCCGCAAAGCTGATACGATGAGAATGCTTTACAGCCAACAACAGCATTAAGGACGGATATACAGTGATGGAAAAGATTCGCATGATCACCCCGCTGGTGGAGATGGACGGCGACGAAATGACCCGCATTCTTTGGCAGAAGATCAAGGACAAGCTGATCCTGCCCTATGTGGATCTCAAAACGGAATACTACGATCTGGGACTGAAGCACCGCGATGAAACGAATGATCAGGTAACGATCGACAGCGCCAACGCCACCCTGAAATACGGCGTAGCCGTCAAGTGCGCCACCATCACCCCCAACGCCCAGCGTGTGGAGGAATACGACCTCAAGCAGATGTGGAAAAGCCCTAACGGCACCATCCGCGCCATTCTGGACGGCACGGTGTTCCGCGCGCCGGTGCTGGTAAAGGGCGTAAGCCCCAGCGTGCGCACATGGCAGGCGCCCATCACCATCGCACGCCACGCCTATGGCGACGTGTACAAGAACACGGAGTACCGCGTGCCCGCTGCGGGCAAGGCCGAGCTTGTCTTCACGTCCGAGGACGGCGCCGAGACGCGCCAGACCGTCATGCAGTTTGACGGCCCCGGCGTGCTTCAGGGACTGCACAACACGGACAGGAGCATCACCTCCTTTGCACACAGCTGCTTCCAGTATGCGCTGAGCGTAAAGCAGGATCTGTGGTTCTCCACCAAGGACACCATTTCCAAGACCTACGATCACCGCTTCAAGGACATCTTTGCCCAGCTGTACGAAACGCAGTACAGAGCCGCTTTTGAAGAAGCCGGCATCGAATACTTCTACACCCTGATCGATGATGCGGTCGCCCGCGTCATCCGCAGCAAGGGCGGGTTCATCTGGGCGCTGAAGAACTACGACGGCGACGTGATGAGCGATATGATCGCCACAGCCTTCGGTTCCCTCGCCATGATGACCAGCGTGCTGGTCTCCCCCAACGGCCAGTACGAATACGAAGCCGCCCACGGCACCGTGACCCGCCACTACTACCGCTACCTCAAGGGCGAAGAGACCTCCACCAATCCCGTTGCAACCATCTTTGCATGGACGGGCTCGCTGCGCAAGCGCGGCGAGCTGGACGGTCTGAACGACCTGTGCGTCTTTGCCGACAAGCTGGAAAAAGCCACCATTGCCACCATTGAAGGCGGACGGATGACCAAGGACTTGGTCGCGCTGTACGAAGGCGAGGCCATCGGCCTGAACTCTGACGCATTCTTGGACGCGATCGCCGAAACCATGGCGATGTGAACTTGCAAAACCCGAACGAAATGTTTAGAGGATCGCAGCCCGCCAAGTGGAATCTGAACCCTTCTGTATTCAGGTTAGATTTTGTAACCATGTGCAGTATGCTAATTCATCGCAAACGACAATTTCGCGATTGCAAAACCTGATTCTATATAGTGAATGATAGTTGTTTCTCTTTTCCTATTTTTGTCAATTTTTCTATACAGTGTTGAGGTACAATACATAGGTAACAAAAAAGGAATAGAAAACAGAGAGCCAAG
>CAZDEF010000029.1:0-31638 GCA_964504385.1 uncultured Oscillospiraceae bacterium | reverse complement strand
GTCAGCCGTCAGGCTGGTGCTGATGGCTGCTTGCGTGTACGGACGCAAAATTCAATCAGCACAACGGATTGTTACTTAGAATAATACAACCCACATGGGTCAAGGGGCCGTGCCCCTTGTCGGGGAGGGGGGAAGGAGGATCCAAGGAGGCACCTGCGGTGGGCACATGTTCCGGTACAATAAAGGCCCGAAGGGCGGGGAACCTCGACGTTCCCCCTGCTCTCCTTGGCCGCCGGAGGCATTCCTGTGGCGCGTAAATAATAGCTGTAGAGAAAGCGCCAGCTTGCCGCCGCAAAGCACTTCTTAAAATAAGCATCTGCGCTCCAACAGGGCCGCGCCGCACCCCTGTGCGGCTCACGCCCCACCGCCATTCTACCACACCCGCCGCTGTCCCCCCAACCCTCTTGCAAAACTTGTTACACCCTTTAATGCGCCGCTTCCCAGTCCTTGCCGCTGGAAACCTCCGCAACCAGCGGCACACTCAGCTCCGCGACCGATTCCATTGTCTGCTGTAATAGCTTCGATACCGCCTCTGCCTCCGAAAGCGGACACTCCACCACCAGCTCGTCGTGTACCTGAAGGATCAGCCGCGCCTGATAACCGCCTTCGCGTAAACGCTGCGCTACCTTCACCATGGCCAGCTTGATGATGTCCGCCGCCGTGCCCTGCACAGGCGTGTTCATGGCAGCGCGCTCGCCAAAGGAGCGTACATTGCGGTTGGCCGAAGATAGCTCGAAAAGCTCGCGGCGGCGGTGGAACATCGTCTCCGCATAGCCGGTCGCACGGCCATTGGCCACACAGGCATCCATGAAGGCGCGTACGCCGGGATAGCGTTCAAAATACATCTGAATAAAGTAATCGGCTTCCTTGCGGCTGATGTGCGCATTGCGCGCCAATCCAAAACCGCTGATGCCGTATACAATGCCAAAGTTCACTGCCTTGGCCGAACGGCGCATGTCGCCGGTCACTTCGTCCATGCCCACACCGTGGATCTCCGCAGCGGTGCGGGTGTGAATGTCCTGCCCGCGGCGGAAGGCGTCGCACATGGCCTCGTCGCCGCTCATGTGCGCCAGTACCCGCAGCTCGATCTGGCTGTAGTCCGCATCCAGCAGCACGCAGCCCTCGCCTGCCACAAACGCGCGGCGGATCTCCCGCCCCTCCTCCGTGCGGATGGGGATGTTCTGCAGATTGGGCTCCAGACTGGAAATGCGCCCCGTCACGGTGGCGGTCTGGTCAAAGGTGGTGCGCACGCGCCCGTCCGCGCTGCGCAGCTTCTGCAGCCCGTCAATGTAGGTGGACTGCAGCTTGGCCATCTTGCGGTAGCGCAGCAGCGGCTCAATGGCCGGGTGATAGGGCAACAGGTTTTCCAGCACCTCGGCAGAGGTGGAGTAGCCCGTTGCCCCCTTCTTGGCGGGCGTGGGCAGCCCCAGCTTGCCAAACAGCACATCGCCCAGCTGGCGCGGGCTGTTCAGGTTGAAATCCTGCACGCCGGTCAGCCGGTACACCGCCTCGCGGCACTCGTTCACCTCGCGGGTGAACCACTCGCTCAGGTCGCTGAGCACGTCCGCGTCCACCAGAAAGCCCTCGCGCTCCATGTCGAACAGCACGCGGGTGAGCGGCTGCTCCACCTCCAGCAGCAGGGCCGTGAGCTGGCGCGCCTCGATGCGCGCAAACTGGCGCAGGGACAGCGCATAGACGTCCCACGCGGTGGGCTGCTGCGCCGCCTGCCCGTATTCGGCGCTCAGCGTGGCGGGCAGGGCGTAGTCCTTCTGCGCGGTGTGCAGCAGATACGCCGCGATCATGGTATCGCGGTGAATGGCGGGAATGGGCAGGCGGAAGCGGTCGAGCTGGTGGAACAGCGCCTTCGCGCCGTGCACGATCAGCGGCACGCTTTCCAGTACCGGCCGCAGCGCTGTGAAGATCTGGTCGTCATACAAGCCTGCGCCGGTCAGATCGCGCAGGATGGGCATGCGCCACAGCTCCATGGCCGGGGTGAAGACTGTGATCTCCTCCTCTGCAACGTGCAGCGCCGCCCACTGCGGGCCGCTGGCCAGCAGCGCCTGCGCTTTGGCGGCCAGCACGGCGGCATCCGTGATCGTTTCCTGCGCAGCCGGGGCCGGCGCCTTGGGCAGACTGGCTTCGTCCTCCACAGCCATGGCGGCGGCGGACGCCTCCGCTTTGCGCGTGCGCCCGGCGGAGCGGCGGCTGGCGGCGGTGGCGCGCGGCGCGGCGTCTGCGGCGGCCGGAGCGGGCGCGCCGCCCAGCAGCGCGCTGATGCTGCGCGCGAGGGACTTGAGCTCGTATTCCTCCAGCAGGGGCGCGGCATCGCCCATGCCCTGCCAGCCGCACTGGGCAAAATCCACCTCCAGCGGCGCGGTGCGGCGAATGGTGCCCAAGTCGCGCGAAAGCAGCGCCACCTCTTTGCCGGCGCGCAGCTTTTCGCCCAGCTTGCCCGTCACCTCGTCGGCGTGGGCCAGCACCTCGTCCAGCGTGCCGTACTGGGTGATGAGCTTCAGCGCCGTCTTTTCGCCAATGCCCGCAATGCCGGGAATGTTGTCGCTGGCGTCGCCCATCAGGCCCTTCATATCCGGCACCTGCGCGGGGGTGAAGCCGTATTCGTCGTACACGCCCTGCGCGTCCAGCAGCAGGCTTTCGGTCAGCCCCTTCCGGGTGAGGATCACCTGCGTGTCGCCCCCGGCCAGCTGCAGGCTGTCGCGGTCGCCGGTCAGCACCAGCGCGCGCAGGCCGCGCTCGTTGGCCATGCGCGCGGCGGTGCCCAGCAGGTCGTCGGCCTCGTAGCCCTCCATCTCGCATATGCGGATGTGCATGGCCGTCAGCAGCTTGCGCACCAGCGGCAGCTGCGGGCGCAGCTCCTCGGGCATGGGCTTGCGGGTGCCCTTGTACGCATCGTACAGGGTGTGGCGGAAGGTGGGCGCATGCATATCCATCATCACGCATAGCGCGTCCGGGCGGTAGGCGTCCAGCGCCTTGATCAGCATGCTGAAAAAGCCGTGCACGGCGTTGGTGTATTCGCCGCTGGCCGTGGTCAGCAGCGGCAGGGCGTGAAAGCCGCGGAAGATCAGGCTGTAGCCGTCCACCAGCAGCACGGTGGGTTTGCGTGTTTCGCTCATATGTCCTCCAAAGCCAGCAGGCGGTTTGGCCGTGGGGCTGCCTGCTTGTGCCTACTATTATACCACAAGGACAGAAAGACGGAAAGGCCGCAGTTTGCAGCGCGCAAATTGACGCTGCCGGGGTTCTGTGCTATCATAAAGCATGGCGATGAAACAAAAAAACGGAAAAGACGAAAGGAGGCGCGCATATGGCGACGCTGCTCAAACCCATGCCGCCGGACGCGCTGCTGCGCAAGCCCGAGCCCAAGCCTCAGGCGCAGCCCAAGGCGCAGCTGGTCAGCCGCGAGGACTCCGCGCCTTCGTCCCTGATGAAGCCGCCCGTGCTGGCCGCGCGCCCATCCCGCCTGCCCGAGACGCAGCTGGACGACCTGCTCGCGCCATTTTTGCCGCAGGATGAGGAGGACGAGGACGGCGAGGACTGCGTGCCCACCAGCCGCATGCCCCAGCCCGCGTGCGTGCCCCTGTACGAGGAGCCGCGGCGCAGACGCGCATGGCGCAGGCGCTGAATCATCGCGCCCAAGGCGGGGCAGAATAAAGCTGGAAACAAAAAGACAAATATTTTAGAAAGATCTGCAAGAAACAGGAAGGCTGGTTCGTTGGATGGATGAGCACAGTATGCCCGAGGTTGCCAAAGCGCCGGGCACAAGCGGAGGCTCGGGCATGATGAATTACGAGGAACTGTACGAGAAGTACGCCACCGACGTGCTGCGTGTGAGTTACTTCTATCTGGGCGACCGCCAGCGCGCCGAGGACGTGTGCCAGGACGTGTTTGTGCGGCTGATGACCAACGCGCCCCAGCTGGAAGAGGGGCGGGAAAAGGCGTGGCTGCTGAAAGTGGCCCTCAACCGCTGCCGCGATCTGTGGCGCGGCGCGTGGGTGAAGCGCGTGGTGCTGGGAAGCCCCGCGTTTGAAATGGTTCCCGCGCCGGACGACATTGAACGCCGGGACGATGAGGAGGCCATGATGCAGGCCATCCACCGCCTGCCGGCGGCGTTCCGCGAAACGATCCTGCTGTACTACTATCAGGGCTATGGCATCAGCGAGATCTCGCAGATGCTGGATCTGCCCGAAGGCACCATCTCCAGCCGCCTTTCCCGTGCGCGCAAGAAGCTGGAGGAAATCCTGAAGGATGAAGGAGGACTTGCTCAATGAAACAGCTTGAGCAATTGCCGCAGATCGCTTCCCGGCAGCTGGGCGGTCTGGAAGCGGATTCCACGCTGCTGTGCAAGATCCGCATCGAGGCGGCGGAGCGCCGCCAGCATCCCGTACGCGCCGCCGTGCTGCGGCCCGTGCTGGCGGTATGCGCGGCGCTGGTGCTGTGCGTGGGCGCGGTCGCTGCGCTGCAGCCCCAGCAGCCCGCCGTGACGGACGAACCCATGGTGGCCGCCCGCACGCTGGACAGCCGCGCCGCCGGTGACGCCGCCGCGCAGCAGACGGTGGTGGACGGCGTGCCCAAGGGCAGCATCAGCATGAGCGCGGGCGTTCGGCGCGCCGCGGGCAGCCTGTTCAGCCAGTCTGAAAACGCGAGCTTCCCGCTGATCACGCTCAACGGCGCAAACTACCGCATGCTGGAACGCCCCGAAGTGCTGGACAGCGCCCTGCTGGGCGCGGAGGCGGGCACGGTGAGCGAGTTCAACGTAGAGCCCGCGCTGGGCAGCGGCGGCGTGGTGAGCAACGCGGCCGCCTGCGGCGCAAAGGTGTACGCCGTGGAGGATATGGGCGGCGCGCTGGTGGCGGCGCAGGTGGACGGCGCGATGCGCGTGTTCCAGCGCGTGAGCTACGCCGGCACGGCGATCATCGGCGCGGAAACGCTGGCCGACACGCTGTGCGCCGCGCAGGACGTGGCGTGGATGGAGCTGGACGGCACAGGCCGCGCCGAGGGTGAGGAAGCCCGCCGCCTGATGGAAACGCTGCTGGACTGCGCCGATTATCAGAGCACGGCCTTCAGCGGCGATGTGTCGCTGCAGATCGGCCTGAGCAACGGCCTGACCCTGCAGCTGATGACCGGCGAGGACAGCGTGAGCGCCTGCGGCACATGGAGCTGCCCCGACTTCTTTGAAGCCTTTGCCCAGTATGCCCAGTGATTCCGAAACCAAAAAACAGCCTTCCCGGCCTGATGCAGCCCGCGTCAGGCCGGGCTTTGCGTTTGTTGACACTTTTCCCCCTGCGTGCTATCATGAAATCCAATTCCCAAACGGCTTCTGCCAATTCGGCTTTTTGGATATCAGTGAGGAGGAAGACCCATGAGCAACTACCGGATCGAGACCAAATGCGTGCAGAGCGGCTATACCCCGGACAACGGCGAACCGCGCCAGATCCCCATCATCCAGTCCACCACGTTCAAGTATAATACCTCCGAGGATATGGGCAAGCTGTTTGATCTGGAGGCCAGCGGCTATTTCTATTCCCGCCTGCAGAACCCCACCTGCGACCATGTGGCCGCCAAGATCTGCGATATGGAAGGCGGCTCCGCCGCCATGCTCACCTCCTCCGGTCAGGCGGCGAATTTCTTTGCCGTGTTCAACATCGCCACGGCGGGCGACCACGTCATTTCCAGCGCCTCCATCTACGGCGGCACGTTCAACCTGTTCAGCGTGACCATGAAGAAGATGGGCGTGGAGTTCACCTTTGTGGATCCCGGCTGCTCCGAGGAAGAGCTGAACGCCGCCTTCCGCCCCAATACCAAGGCCGTGTTTGGCGAGACCATCGCCAACCCCGCGCTGACCGTGCTGGACATCGAAAAATTTGCCAAGGCCGCGCATGCGCATCAGGTGCCGCTGATTGTGGACAACACCTTCGCCACGCCCGTGAACTGCCGTCCCTTTGAATGGGGCGCGGATATCGTGACCCACTCCACCACCAAGTACATGGATGGCCACGGCGCGCAGGTGGGCGGCTGCATCGTGGACAGCGGCCGCTTCGACTGGATGGCCGCCAAGGACAAGTTCCCCGGCCTGTGCACGCCGGACATGAGCTACCACGGCATCACCTATGCGGAAAAGTTCGGCAAGGAGGGCGCGTTCATCACCAAGGCCACCGCCCAGCTGATGCGCGACTTCGGCTCCACCCCCGCGCCGCAGAACGCTTTCCTGCTCAACCTGGGGCTGGAAAGCCTGCATGTGCGCATGGCGCGCCACTGTGAAAACGCGCAAGCCGTGGCCGAATACCTGAGCCGCCACGACAAGATCGCGTGGGTCAACTACGCCGGCCTGCCGGACAGCCCCTACTACGCGCTGGCGCAGAAGTACATGCCCCACGGCACCTGCGGCGTGGTCAGCTTCGGCGTGAAGGGCGGCCGCGAGGCCGCCGGCGCTTTCATGGCTGCGCTGCGGCTGGCCGCCATCGAGACCCATGTGGCCGATGCGCGCACCTGCTGCCTGCATCCCGCTTCCTCCACCCATCGCCAGATGAACGAGGAAGAGCTGGCCGCCGCCGGTGTGCCCGGCGATCTGGTGCGCCTCAGCTGCGGACTGGAAAGCAAGGAAGACCTGATCGAGGACATCGCGCAGGCGCTGGAGAAGATCTGATGAAACCAAAATGGAGCGTGACGGCGATGGTCACGCTCCATTTTTATGTTCGATCAGGCCGGAGGGGACAGCCGCCTTTCGGCTTCCATGGCGTAGCCCAGCGTCAGGAAGAAGGCGATGTTGCATGGGGTGAAGGACTCGACGAACAGGCTGGATTCTGTCACGCTGCCCAGCAGCCACACCAGCAGCATGACCGCCAGCAGCTGATCGGCAAAGGCGGCCTTGGGGCGGAGGATCAGCCGCAGGGCGCACCACGCGGCGCGCAGCGTGAACAGCAGCGCCGCCAGCAGGGCGGGCAGCCCCATGATGCACAGGGTCTGCAGCAGCGCATTGTGCGCGTGGGTGTGCGCCGTGTAGCGCATCAGCAGGCCCTCCAGCTCGCTGACGGGCGCGCCGGTCAGCAGCATGCGGGGATGTTCCTTCATCATCTGCAGCACGCCGCGCCAGATGTCCGTGCGGCCTGTCAGGGTGGTCAGGTCGTGCAGAAAGTCGCGCTGCGCCACCAAGCCCTGCTCATACAGGCTGCCCACATTGGGGTATTCGGGATAGACGTAGTAGTCCTCGTAGTTCAGCCCCGTCACGCCGGGAAAGCTCTCCGCACCGGCCTGCATGCGGTCGTGCAGCGTCTGCGCGCCGCGGGCGACCCACCCGAAGCTCACAAAAACCGCCAGCGTCAGCACGGCTGCGGCCAGCGCGGCGGCCAGCAGCCTTTTCCACAGCTGCTTCCACGGCAGCAGCCGCAGGCAGCACAGCGCGGCGATGCCGCCAAGGAAGCAGCCGGTCTGGATCATCACCGTGCGCGACACGGTCAGGCCGATGCCGATGTACAGCCCCGCCAGCAGCACGGCGGCGGGGAGGAGCAGCAGGCGCTGGCGGGGCTTGATCAGCAGCCACACGCCCAGCATCAGCGCGATGAGCATCATCACGGCCGATCCGTTGGGGTGCAGGCCGATGGTCAGGCGGCGGTCTGACGCCCCCAGCCCGATCTCCGTGTTCAGCCACGGCAGACGCAGGGTGCCGCCCCGCAGCGCAGGCGGCAGGCTCAGCCACGTCAGCGCGGCAAAGCCCGCAAAGTAGACCCATGCAAACAGCTGCAGCCCGGTCTGCCGCTCGTCCTGCAGCACATGGGCCGCGGGCAGCGCCAGCATCCACGCAAAGCACAGGTTGCACAGGTAGAGGTAGGAAGATTTCAGGTACAGATCGCCCATCAGCATGCGGGTGAGCACATACCACAGGCAGAAGCACGCGCCCAGCCACAGCTCGGCGCGCTTTTCATAGCGCCCGTTCAGCAGCGCCCAGCCCGAAAAGGCGAACGTGAGGGGCGCAAGGTAATGGCTGGAGACCAGCACGCCCCGCTCATAACAGGCCACGACCAGCACCTGCGTGCAGGCCGCCAGAAACAGCAGCGTCAGCCCGGCGCAGCGCGCGCGGCGGTTTTCCATCATCATGGATCCAGGTCAGCTCCTTTGCGGCTGCACAGCACGCCGGTCAGCACCGGCGCGCACAGCATCAGCGAGTATTGATAGCGGATGATGGCGCAGGGCCCCAGCAGCAGCGTGAGCAGATACGCCGCGCACAGCCCCAGCGCCGTGAGCGCCGCGCCATGGCGGCGCAGGCACGCCCACGCGATAGCAAACAGCAGCCACCATGTGTACAGCGCGGGGTGCAGCAGCAGCCACAGCGGCGCGCACTGGCGGTATTCGTTGTAGGTGAACAGGCGGATGAGCCGTTCGCGCAGGGCGGGCAGCAGGCTCAGCAGCTCGATGCCGTAGCTTTCCGGCTGATCCAGCACCATGCAGCCGGTGGGCGCGTCCGGCATGTCGTAGGTGGTGGCGAAGGAGGTATCCGTCACGTCCCAGTAGCCGCGCGTGTTGTACAGGAACGCGTCGATGTACTCAATGGGGAAATGGAACAGCTCCCGCGCCCACAGCTTGGCAAAGCGCACCATCCGGTCCATAGGCTGCACCCTGGCGCTCCATTTCACCGCGTCGGCACGGTCGGGCTGGTAATCCGCCGCGTTGGGCAGCACCTCCAGCACCTCGTAGCCCACGGGCTCGTCCAGCCCGTACTGGTCGTAAATACGCGCCAGCTGCTGGATGGGCACGCTGAGCATTTCGCGCACGGATCCGGGCTGTGCATGGGTGGCTTGGGCCAGCAGGGTATCCGCGCCCGCGCACAGCACCGCGCCCAGCAGCATCACCGCAAAGAAGCGGCGGCCGAACCGGCGGGCGAACAGCACGCAGAGAAGCAGCAGCAGCGCCAGCGCGTAGATCATGTTCTTGCGCATCAGCCCCGTCAAGGCGATGAGCAGCGCATCCGTCAGGAAAACGCGGCGATCCCGCAGACGGCCGGGCTCGGTGAGCATGCGCACGGTCTCCACGCACACGGCCAGCATACCGGCGGCAAAGAGGATATCCTTGGTGCCGCTCACCGCCATGACGGCGTGCTGGGGCGAAAGCGCCATCAGCGCCATCAGCCCCGCCCACACGGCGCGCGGGCAGCCGATGCGGCACAGGTACGCCATGGCGTAGGCGATGCTGGCCGCCAGCGCCGCGTACTGCAGCGTGGTGTACAGCCCGTAGCCCAGCGATTCGCTGCCCAGCAGCGCCTGCCCCAGCTTCATGCAGCCGCCCACCAGCAGCGTGTGCGCCAGCGGGTGATGGGTGGTGTAGCTGCCGGTGCGGATCATCTGCGTCTGCAGCCCCATGTCATAGCCCGTGATGCCGGGAAAGCACGCCAGATACACCGGCAGCCAGCACAGCGCCAGCGCCGCAAAGGCCAGTCCGAAGGCCCGCTTTGGCGACATGCGCAGGGGCTTTTTCAGCCGTTCCAGCCCCTGCATCAGCCACAGAAAGCCCTGCCCGGCCGCCGGCCCCAGCAGCGCGCCGCATGCAAGGCACAGCGCCAGCCCGTCCCAGCCGGTGCGGCCGCAGTGAGCCAGCCGCAGCGCCAGCGCCGCAGAAAAGGCAAACAGCGCCCCGGGCACGCCAAAGAGGCGTGCGAGGCGCTTGTCCTTTTGTTTGAAAAAACGCAGGGTCATCCAGCCCAGCGGTACCAGCGCCGCCAGCAGCCACAGGCTGCGCAGGTTGAGCATGGCCTTCGCTTCCTTTCGGTAGGGTTTACCACAGCAGACGGCCCCCGGACTGGCCGTTCTGATCCACGGAGGTGGCTAAGTTGTCGGCGTGGTCGGCGATGCGCTCCAGATTGTTGAGCATATCCAGATAGAGCATGCCGTTCTTGGGGGTGCACTTCTTGTGCTTCACGCGGTCCACATGGTGGGCGGCCAGCGCTTCGCTCATCTCGTCCACGCGGGCTTCCATGCTTTCCACCTCGCCGATGATATCCGTATCGGTGATCTGCTTTTCCACGATGTGCAGGCTCTTGCGGAACATTTCCGTCACGATGCCCGCCAGCGTTTCGATCTCGTTTTCAGCCTTGCTGGAGAAGGCGATCTTCTCCTGCTTGCGCGTGGTGCCGATCTCCACGATGTTCATGCTGTGGTCACCGATGCGCTCCAGATCGTTCACCACATGGAACAGCGATCCCACCAGATGCGTGTCGGCCGGGCCCAGATTGTGCGCTTCGATCTCGATCAGGTTTTTGGTGATCTCGTCGTTGAGGTAGTCGATGACTTCCTCGTTGTTGTTAAAATCGTCCAGCGGCAGTTCCTTGGGCGCAAAGTAGTACTGCATGGCAAAGCGGTAGTTGTCCTGCACGATGGCGGCCATGCGCTGCACCTCGCGGAACAGCTGCTGCACGGCCACGGGCGGGGTGTTGAGCAGCAGGGGGTCAAAGTAGCGCAGCTGCATGGTCTCGGCCTGCGCATCCTCGCCGCGCACCACCAGACAGGCCAGTTTTTCCAGCACGCTGCTCAGGGGCAGCAGCACGGCCGTGGTGGTCACGTTGAAGGCGATGTGGCTGAAGGCGATCTGCAGGCGCAGGTTGTCGCCCGCCGCCGCGCGGATCCAATCGGCAAAGGGCAGCGCCAGCGCGATGATGACAAACAGGATGGTGCCCAGCACGTTGAACAGCAGGTGCACCACGGCGGTGCGGCGGGCGGTGCGGCTGGTGCCCACGCTGGCCATCAGCGCCGTTACGCAGGTGCCGATATTCTGTCCGAACAGGATGAACAGCGCCGCGTCCAGACTGACCACGCCGGAGGCGGCCAGCGCCTGCAGGATGCCCACGCTTGCGGAGCTGGACTGCAGCAGCGCCGTCACGCCCGCGCCCACCAGCACGCCCACGATGGGGTTGGTGGCCGTGGCCATCAGGTTGCGGAACAGCTCCCAGTCGCGCAGGGGGCGCATGGCGTCGGTCATGGTGTTCATGCCCACGAACAGAATGCCCAGCCCCATGGTGATCTGGCCGAACAGCTTGATGCTGCTGCGGTTGCCCAGCAGCTGGCACACCGCGCCGATGGCGGTGAAGATCATGGCAAAGTCCAGCTCCACGGAGAGCATGAGGGAGGTGACGGTGGTGCCGATGTTGGCGCCCATGATCACGCCGATGGCGCGGCTCAGGTCGATCAGCCCGGCGTTGACAAAGCCCACCACCATGACCGTGGTGGCGCTGGAGGACTGGATCACGCCTGTGACCAGCGCGCCCACCAGCACAGCCAGCAGCTTGTTGCGGGTGAGCGCCTCCAGCAGCTTTTTCATTTTCGGGCCGGCGGCCTGCTCCAGACCATCGCCCATCGCCTTGATGCCAAACAAAAACAGTCCCAGTCCACCCAGCAGCGTCAGCAGCATTGTTGCGTTCATGTTTCTTTCCTCTCCTGTGTACCCTTGTACACAAACCAATTCTTACCCATTTTATTACGAGCATAGCATAGCATACTTCACAGCCCTTTGTAAAGCGGCAAGTTTCCCGCGATACATCCGCAGGGATGTAAAATTGTAAAACACTGGATGATGTGCTTGTTTTTTTGTTTCAATAGGTCTATAATGTGTGCGTTGCATCCGGGTCTGTGGTTGCAAGCCGAAGCCAGACGCGGGCAAAGCGGTCCACGTAAGCCGGCCAAAGCGCCGGTGAGCATGGCGCGTTCTAGATGTAAGACTGGCCGTCCGAAAAAATGGGCGAGAGAAGGCGAGTAGGGCGCAAGCGCGATGAGCAGACCTTCCCGCCAGCGAGTGTGGGGTCAAAGACCAGGTCAGCCGGATGCACGGTATTCATTCTAAATTTTGAACGGAGGAACCTCAACATGTACGAAGACAAGACGCTGGTTTGCCGCGAATGCGGTGCTGAGTTCGTGTTCACCGCCGGTGAGCAGGAATTCTACGCTGAGAAGGGCTTCCAGAACGAGCCCACCCGCTGCCGTGAGTGCCGCGCCGCCCGCAAGGCCAACCGCGCCGCCGCTCCCCGCGAGATGTTCGAGACCACCTGTGCCGCCTGCGGCAAGCCCACCACCGTGCCCTTCATCCCGAAGAGCGACCGTCCCATCTATTGCAGCGAGTGCTTCGCCGTTCATCGCAACGCGTAAAAGCCGCCCCCAAAAACGCAACGCCCCGCAGACTTGTGCACGTCTGCGGGGCGTTGCGTTTTGCATATTCAGATGGGCAATGCCATTACGCGGCGGGGGTCTCCTCGGCAGCAGGGGCTTCCTCAACAGCGGGGACTTCCTCGGCAGCGGGGACTTCCTCGGCAGCGGGCGCTTCGGCGGGCTCGTCAATAGCGGTGGCTTCCGCGGTCAGCTCGCTGAGCTGCACGGACAGCGCGTCGAACTGCGCCTGCAGCTCGGCCAGCTTGGCAGCAGCGGCCTTCTCGGCCTCAGCCTTGGCGGCGGCTACGGCAGTTTCCAGCTCGGCAGCAGCAGCGGCCTTGCTTTCTTCCAGCGCCTTTTCGCCTTCAGCCTTGGCGGCGGCTACGGCAGTTTCCAGCTCGGCAGCAGCGGCGGCCTTGCTTTCTTCCAGCGCCTTTTCGCCTTCAGCCTTGGCAGCGGCCACGGCGGCTTCCAGCTCGGCAGCGGCGTCGGCCTTGGCGGTCTCCAGCGCGCTGGCAGCATCGGCCTTCGCGGTCTCCAGTTCGGCCTTGGCGGCGGTGAGGGCGGCGTCGCTTTCCGCCAGCATCTCTTCAGCCTTGGTCAGCGCGGCGTCCGCAGCGCCTTTCGCATCTTCGGTCTCCGTCAGGGAAGCCTGCAGCTCTTCCATGGAAGTGCTCATTTCTTCCAGAGCAGTGGTCAGAAGTGTGTTCTGCTGCAGCGCGGCGTTCTTGCCATTGTAGTTCACGCTGGCCAGGATCACGGCGATCAGCAGGGCGATGCAGAGGATATAGAGCGGGATTTTCTTCTGGGCATTGTTCTTTTTGGTGTCAGCCATGGGTAAAGGACCTCCTGTTCGAATATAAGCGATTTTGTAATATTATATCACAGGATATGCCGAAAAGGAAGTATTTTGACCATCGCAACAAAAAGAAAACGGCAAAAAGAAAAAAAGAGAAGAGCGGACTGGCTCTTCTCTCTGCTTTTTTACGAAGACATCTTGCCGCCCGGCGGGCTTGAGGATCAGTACCGGCGGCGGAACAGCTTGTTGGCTTCGATGGGATCCACATCGGGCACATAGGGGGTGAGGGCCTCCACCTGCGCGGTCAGCAGCTCCACCTGCTTCTCCAGCGCTTCCTTCTCGCGCACGACCTCGGCCAGCTGCGCTTCGATGGCTTCCTTCTCGCTGTTGAGCTCCGCGGCTTCCTTTTGCTTGTCCTCGGACAGCTGCTGGATGGCCAGCTCCACGTTTTCCTTGGCGGCCGTCAGCTCGAGGATCTGGGTCTCCAGCTCGCTGATGCGGGATTCGGACTCGTTCTTGGTGTTTTCGATCTCCTTGAATTTCCGCTGCGCATCGCTCATGGTGGAATCCACCGCCGCCAGATCGGCCTGCGCCTGCGTCAGCGCGGCTTCGGTCTCGGTCAGCTGGGCGGAGGTCTCTGCCAGCGCGGTCTCGGCTTTCTCTTTGGCCGATGCTGCATCGGCCAGCGCGGCGGTCTGCTCGGTCAGCTGGGCGGAGACATCCGCCAGCGCGGTTTCCGATTCGGCCTTGGCGGTCTGTGCAGCGGTGAGCGCATCGGTGCACTCCTGCAGCGCGGCTTCGGTCTCAGTCAGCTGGGCGGAGACATCCGCCAGCGCGGTCTCGGCTTCGGTCTTGGCGGTCTGTGCGGCGGTGAGCGCATCGGTGCGCTCCTGCAGCACGGCTTCGGTCTCGGTCAGCTGGGTCGCGGTCTCGGTCAGCTTGGTTTCCGTTTCGGTCAGCAGAGCCTCCACCTCGGCCTTGGCGGTCTGCGTCGTGCTCAGGGCGGCGGCGCTTTCCTCATAATCGGCCTGCTTCTGCGTCAGGGCTTCGCTGGTCTGCGTCAGCTCGGCGGCGGACTGCTGCAGCTGGGCCTCGGTCTGGGTCAGTTGAGCCTCGGTCTCGGTCAGCTGGGTCTGGGTCTCGGTCAGCTGGGTTTGGGTCTGGGTCAGCACGGTCTCCGTTTCGCCCAGCTCGGCGGTGAGCGCGGCAAACTCCGTCTCGTTCTCCGCCAGCTCGGCTTGCGCGGCGGTCAGGGCGGCGGAGGTGTTCTGCAGCTCGGCGGCTGCTGCGGCGGCTTCTTCCTCCAGCGTTTTCACGGAGGTCTTTGCTTCGTCCAGCTGGGCCTGCAGCTCGGCCTTCTGGCTGAGGGCTTCGGTCTTGCCGCTGTACATGACAAAGGCCAGCACGATTGCGCCCAGCAGCAACAGGCACAGTAGGATCAGCGGGAGTTTGGTACGGCTGGCGGGAGCCTCAGGCGTGTGTTCAACCATAAGCAACGGACCTCCTGTTCGGTTTTTTACGTTGTTTCCATTATATCACACTTCTGGCGGCGATAAAAGTGCGGCGGGCAAAATTCTGCGAAAGGAAATGGATCCCGCCTGTTTTGTGCCGGATCTGACAAATCTTTGCGGCGAATCTTGACGCGTGACGCGGGGCGGGCTATAATTCATTTATTGTGCAAATTCGGAGAGGAGGCGCGCGTGCATGCGCAGAGCGGTGTGGACGGTCGTTTTCGCGGGCGTTTTTCTGCTGCTGCTCAGCACGCTGGTGGTCACGCCGGAGGCGGCTGAGCCGCCGGACGCGCCGCCCATCCCGACGGATCTGCAGTTTGCGCCCGCCGCGCTGCCGCCTGTGCAGGCGGCGCAGGAGGGGCTGCAGCGTCGGACGGACGCGGGCATAGCCCCGCCGGCGGTGTGCGCGCTGTGCGCCCGCAGCCTGCCGCGCCTTGCGCTGTGCGATGCAAACGGCCGCGTGGTCACCGCCGCGCGCTACGAAGAATGCGTCTATCAGCTGTTCCGCGCCGAGGTGGCCGGCGGCTGAAAGCGCCCGTTCCCCACAGCGTTCCCCATCACCCCAATTCTGAAACGGAAGGATGGTTGACACACATGAAGGTCAACAATCGTCGCCGCGTAAAGCTGAGCAAGCGTTCTGCTTCGATCATCGCGCTTTGCGTTGCGCTGGTACTCACTCTGGCCGTGGGCTTTCTGGGCCTGAACGGCGCGTGGCTGGACAGCCGCGGTCTCTACAAGCTGCTGCCGTGGCTTCCCACATCGGATGTGGAAAACTGGCCGCAGGCCATCTCTCTGGGCCTTGACCTCAAGGGCGGCGTGTATGTAGAATACGAAGCCACCATGAGCGAAGAAATGAAGGCCGAAGGCTTCGACTTCGGCACCCTGCTGGATTCCACCATGAACGTCATCGCCAAGCGACTGACCGAAAAGGGCTATCCGGAAGCCACCGTCAGCCAGCTGGGCTCCAGCGGCATCCGCGTGGAGATCCCTGATGTGACGGATCCCGCCGCTGTGCTGGATCTGATCGGCTCTCCGGCGAAGCTGGAGTTCCTGGATCCCGATGGCAATGTCTTTATGGAAGGCCGCCATCTGCAGGCCGCTACCCCCACCGTGGATGAGAGCTACAAGCCCGCCATCAGCTTCAAGCTGACCAGCGAGGGCGCCAACCTCTTTGGTGACATGACCGCTCAGTCCATCGGCAAGGCCATCACCATCCAGCTGGACGGCGAGGTGCTGATGTCCCCCACCGTGAACGAAGCCATCTACGGCGGCCAGGTGCTGGTGACCGGCTCCTTCACCGAGGATCAGGCCGAGAACATCTGCCTGCAGCTGCAGAGCGGCGCGCTGCCGCTGGACCTGCGGCAGGATAAGCTGGACACCATCTCCGCCACGCTGGGCATCGACGCGCTGGGCACCAGCGTGACCGCCGCCCTCATCGGCATCCTGCTGGTCATGCTCATCATGGTGGTGCGCTACCGTCTGGCCGGTCTTGTGGCGGACTGGGCGCTGTGTGTGTACATCATTCTGGTGTTCCTGCTGCTGGCCTGCGTGCCCGGCGTGCAGCTCACCCTGCCCGGCATTGCCGGTATCATCCTTGGCATCGGCATGGCCGTGGACGCCAACGTGGTGATCTTCGAGCGCGTGAAGGAAGAAGTGGCGCTGGGCCGTCCGATGATCCACGCCGTGCGCATCGGCTTCAAGAACGCGCTGAGCGCTGTGGTGGACGCCAACGTGACCACCATCATCGCCGCGGTGGTGCTGCTGTTCTTCGGCACCGGCAGTGTGCAGGGCTTTGCCACCACGCTGCTCATCGGCGTGATCACCTCCATGATCACCGCCATTCTGGTCAGCCGCTTCCTGCTCACCCGCGTGGTGCGCGTGTGGCCTGAACCCAAGCTGTATGTGTCTGCCAAGATCGCAGCTGCTAACGAAGGGGAGGCGAAGTAATTATGAAAATTCAGAATCGCTCCCGTATCTGCCTGTGCGTTTCCGCCGCCATCATGGTGATCGCGCTGGTGATGTCCCTGCTCGGATACGGCATCAACTACGGCATCGACTTTGCCGGCGGCCTGAACATTCAGTACGACATGGGCGCTGCCTTTGAGCAGGCCGATGTGGAAGCCGCGCTCAAGGATCAGGGCGTGGAGGAATACAGCGTGTCCACCTCCGGCGAGGAAGGCCACACCGTGCAGATCCGCGTGCCCGCGCTGAGTGGCGACGACGAGATCCAGAGCCTGCAGAATGGTCTGGAAGCCGAGCTGAGCGTGAAGTACCCCGACATGGACACCGAGACCGCCACTGCCAGCTATGTGGGCCCCGTTGCCGGCAAGGTGCTGGTGCAGAACGCCTTCTGGTCTGTGGTGCTGGCTTCGCTGCTGATGCTGGCCTACATCGCCTTCCGTTTCGACCTTGCGTCCGGTCTGGCCGCAGTCATCGGTCTGGTGCATGACGTGCTCATCATGCTGTCCTTCATGGTGCTGCTGCGCGGCGTGATCCAGATGAACTCCTCCTTCATCGCCGCCATGCTGACCATCGTGGGCTATTCCATCAACAACACCATCGTCATTTTCGACCGCATCCGCGAGAACCGCAAGATGCCCGCCTTCGCCGGCGTTGCGCGCGAGGAGATCGTGAATGTGTCCGTGAGCGAGTGCCTGGGCCGCACCGTCAACACCACGCTGACCACGCTGGTCACCATCGTGGCGCTGTATGTGCTGGGCGTAGCCAGCATCCGCGAATTCAGCCTGCCCATCATCGTTGGCATCCTGTCTGGCGTGTACAGCGCCAACATGATCAACGGCTATGTCTGGGCCAAGCTGGAGGACCTGCTGTCCAAGAAGAAGGCCAAGAAAGCCTGACCGACTGTTTCCACGGCCCGCTGCAGCGCCATCCCGCTGCGGCGGGCTTTTCACACCGCTTGAATGATCCTGCAAGGAGGTTCTGAATTGCCATGCAAAGCCGTTTGAACCGCGAGGAAGCCCTCGCCCTGCTGAAAACCTACAACAAGGAAGCCTTTCACCTGCAGCACGCCCTGACCGTGGAGGGTGTGCTGCGCTGGTACGCCCGGGAGCTGGGCTACGGCGAGGAGGCGGATTTCTGGGCCACGACCGGCCTGCTGCACGATATCGACTTTGAGCAGTGGCCGGAGGAGCACTGTCAAAAAGCGCCGGAGCTGCTGCGCGCCGCCGGTGTGGGCGAGGACATGATCCACGCCATCGTCAGCCACGGCTACGGCCTGTGCTGCGATGTGGCGCCCGAGCACCAGATGGAAAAGGTGCTGTTCGCCGTGGACGAGCTGACCGGCCTCATCGGCGCGGCGGCGCTGATGCGCCCCAGCCGCAGCGTGGCGGACATGGAGGTCAGCTCCATCAAAAAGAAGTTCAAGGACAAGAAGTTCGCCGCCGGCTGCTCCCGCGATGTGATCACGCAGGGCGCGCAGCAGCTGGGCTGGGAGCTGCCCGAGCTGTTTGAAAAGACCCTTCTGGCCATGCGCAGCTGCGAAGCGGACATCCAGCAGCAGATGGAGACCCTGTGACCTGTATCGACTCGCCCCGTTCCTCCGGTGAACAGCCGGATGAACGGGGCGATCTGTTTATCCGCTCTCCGGTTTGACAGATCCTTGCACTGCTCTTATAATGAAGGCAATTCGTCCTCCCGCGTGATGGACGGGCAAGGAAAGGATCTGGACGTATGCGCAAGAAGATCGGCGTGTTCTGGCTGAAGCTGGCGGCGTTTGCCTGTGTGCTGGCCATGGCGGTGAACGCACTGGGCACGCTGCTGGACGGCGGGCAGGACATACTGCAAAGCTCTGCGGCGCTTCGCACGCTGCCGCGCAACAGCGCGGATGTGCTGTGGCTGGGCACTTCGCACATGAACTATAACGTGATCCCTCAGTACCTGTACGACCTGAGCGGCGTGACCAGCACCATGGCCACGGGCAACTCGGTGGATCTGAACGCATCGTACTGGGTGCTGCGGCAGGCCATGCTGCGCCAGAAGCCGCAGGTGGTGGTGCTGGATGTGTACGCCGCCGCCGCGCCGTACTGCTATTTTTATGTGCAGAACGTGCTGGCTATGGAATACCGCGAAGGCATGGCCGCCGGATCCAACCCCTACAACACAGCCACCGGCGTGGCGCGCTGGCTGCCGGTGGGCAGCCCCTACAAGCTGCCCGCCATCTGGGAGGCGTGGCGGCAGTCCGGCGCGGACGGCGACGCGTACTTCCAGCTCACCCGCCTGCACAGCCGCATCGGCGAGCTGGCGCGCAGTGATTTTGAGCACGTCGCCGGCACCTCCCGCTATATCCGCAATTTCGGCTATCGCTACAGCGATACCGTGCTGAAGGCGGAGGAGATCTCCGTGCGGCCGTATTCGCTGCAGGAGGCCATGGCCGCCAACGAGGTGGGCACCTGTTGGGAATTCACCGACGAGCAGCTGGAAGAAGCGCACATGATGGAGCAGGCCAAGAGCGCCATCCGCCGCATCGCCGCCTATCTGCAGAAGCGGGACGTGCAGCTGGTGCTGTGCGCCGCGCCCTACCTGACCAATGCGGCGGAGGAAAAGCTGTTTGAGGAAGCGGGCGCGCTGGCGCAGGAGCTGGGCGTGCCCTATGTGGGGCTGCACGACAGCGGCGTGGAGGGCTTGGAGACGGTGCGCGACATCGGCCACCTCAACGATGCGGGCGCGCGGCAGTATACCGAGTTCTGGAGCGAATACTTTGCCGAGCACTTTGATCTGCCCGACCGCCGCACCAACAGCGATGACCGCTACGCCGCGTGGCGCGATCATCAGGGCAGCCACGATCAGCAGCATACCGCCATGAACCTGAAGGACGTGCAGGGCGGACTGACCGAATATCTGGAGCAGGCGGCGGCGCTGGACGGGGATTATCTGGTGATGATCTCCGCGCAGGGCGATGTGTACGAAGGCTTTACCGAGGACGATTACCTGCTGCTGACCGAGGAGATGGGCGCGGCATGCGGCGCGCTGGAAAGCTGGTACTACACCGGCACCGGTACGCTGGACGCGGCGTTGTGCGGCGGCCGGCTGCTGGCGGCATCCTACGAGGAAAACGGCCGGAAAGAGGCGCTGTACTGGCACTCGGACGGGCACGAGCTGGTGTACGACGTGAGCGGCGAGCGCGTGAGCTGGACGGTGGACGGGCGCTCGTGCGGCAAGGGCGGCACGGGCTTCAACGTGTCGGTATATTCGCTGCTGGACGGCATGATGATGGACTGCCGTACCTTTGACATGACCCAGATCGACTGGGACGAGTAAAGGAGGAGGACGAGAAGATGCTGTTCAATTCCGTTTCGTTCCTCCTGTTCTTCCCGGCGGTGCTGCTGGTCAACTTTGCGCTGCCCCACCGGGCGCGCCCGCTGTGGCTGCTGGCGGCCAGCTATTACTTCTACATGCGCTGGAACCCCGCCTACGCCCTGCTCATGCTCACCTCCACCGCCATCACCTACCTCAGCGGGCTGCTCATCCGCCGGATGCGCAGGCGCGCCAAGCTGTGGGTGGCGCTCAGCTTTCTGAGCAATCTGGGCATCCTGTTCTTTTTCAAGTACTACCGCTTCGCCGCCGAAAGCCTGACGGCGCTGCTGTGGCGCTTCGGCGTGACGTGGCAGGCGCCTGTGGTGGATGTGCTGCTGCCGGTGGGCATCAGCTTCTACACCTTTCAGGCGCTGAGCTACACCATGGACGTGTACCGCGGCGATGTGGAGGCGGAAACCAGCTTCCTGCGCTATGCGCTGTTCGTCAGCTTCTTTCCCCAGCTGGTGGCCGGGCCCATCGAGCGCAGCGGGCATCTGCTGTCGCAGCTGGCGGAAAAGCGCCCCTTTGACCCGGAAAAGTTCAAAAGCGGCGCGCTGCTGATGCTGTGGGGCTATTTCCAGAAGATGGTCATCGCCGACCGCGCGGCGCTGGTGGTGGATCAGGTGTACGGCTGCCATGAGGCCTACGCGGGCTGGACGCTGGTGCTGGCCACGGTGCTGTTCGCCGTGCAGATCTACTGCGATTTCGGCGGCTATTCCGCCATCGCCATCGGCGCGTCGCGCATCTTGGGCGTGGAGCTGATGCAGAACTTCCGCCAGCCCTACTTCGCCCGCAGCGTGAGCGAATTCTGGCGCAGGTGGCACATCAGCCTGTCCACATGGTTCCGCGATTATCTGTACATCCCGCTGGGCGGCAACCGCCGGGGCGTGCTGCGCAAATATCTCAACCTGATGATCACCTTCGTGCTCAGCGGCCTGTGGCACGGCGCAAACTGGACGTATGTGGCGTGGGGCGCGCTCAACGGCGCGTTCCAGATCATCGGCGATGCCAAGAACCGCCTGCTGAAAACGCAGCGCCGAGGGCAGAGCTTCAGCCTGCGGCTCCTCCAGCGCGCGGTCACCTTCGCGCTCATCTGCTTCACATGGGTGTTCTTCCGCGCCGCCTCCATGGGCGATGCGCTGTGCATCCTGCGCAGCATGTTCAGCGTGAACAACCTGTGGATCTTCACCGACGGTACGCTGAAAACGCTGGGCCTGACCACGCTGGAATGGGTGGTGCTGGCGGGCAGCATCGGCGTGCTGTGGGCGGTGGACGCCGCCCGCGAGCGCGGCGCGGCGTTTCAGGCGCAGCTGGCGCGGCAGCCCATCGCCTTCCGCTGGATGGCGTATGTGTGCGCCATCGTGTTCATCCTGCTGTTCGGCGTGTACGGCGTTGGCTTCGATGCGGGCCAGTTCATCTATTTCCAATTCTGAGGAAGGTTGCAAAACCAAACAGAATGTGTTACAATACCCCCGTTCCGCGAAGGAACGGCGAAGGAACAGCATCCCTCCTTCATCAGGCCCGCAGAGAGCCGGTCCATGGCTGAAAGACCGGCGGCCGGTCAGGGTGCGCCCCGCTTTCGTCCTCCATCGGCCAATCCCCGACGGCTCGCCACCGTTACAGGGCCCGCAAAGGTGAAAACAGCTGCCACGCCGCAGCGTTTTAAGCCGGGTGGTACCGCGAAGGCTCCCTTCGTCCCAGCGCGTGGCAATGCCGCGTATGGGAGCGAACGGAGCCGTTTTGTTACCCATTGCCGACCGATTCAAGTGTAAGGAGAGAAAACCATGGCTAAAGAAGACAAGAAGCAGAGCATCGCTGCGTTCATCACCCCCCGCAGCGAGGACTTTTCCCAGTGGTATACCGATGTGATCCTGCAGACCCAGCTGTGCGACTACGCGCCCGTGCGCGGCGCGATGGTGCTGCGCCCCTACGGCTTCGCCATCTGGGAGCGCATCCGAGAGGAGCTGGACACCCGTTTCAAGGCCACCGGCCACGAAAACGTGTACATGCCCATGCTGATCCCCGAAAGCCTGCTGCTGAAGGAAGCCGAGCATGTGGAAGGCTTTGCGCCCGAGGTGGCGTGGGTGACGCAGGGCGGCCAGGAGGAGCTGACCGAGCGGCTGGCCGTGCGCCCCACCAGCGAGACCATCTTCTGCACCATGTACGCCAAGTGGGTGCAGACGTGGCGCGACCTGCCCATGAAGTATAACCAGTGGTGCTCCGTCATGCGCTGGGAAAAGACCACCCGCCCCTTCCTGCGCACCAGCGAGTTCCTGTGGCAGGAAGGCCACACCATCCACGCCACCGCCGAGGAGGCGCAGGAGGAGACCATCCAGATGCTGCATGTGTACAAGGATGTGGTGGAAAACTGCCTGAGCATCCCCGTGTACATCGGCCGCAAGAGCGACAAGGAAAAGTTTGCCGGCGCGCAGGCCACCTATTCCATGGAGGCCATGATGCAGGACGGCAAGGCCCTGCAGGCCGGCACCAGCCACAACTTCGGCACCAACTTTGCCGAGGCCTACGGCATCCAGTTCCAGAACAAGCAGGGCAAGCTGGAATACGCCTATGAGACCAGCTGGGGCGTGACCACCCGCCTCATCGGCGCCATCATCATGACTCACGGCGACGAGCGCGGCCTGCGCCTGCCCCCCGTCATCGCGCCCATTCAGGCGGTCATCCTGCCCATCGCCGCGCACAAGCCCGGCGTGCTGGAAGCCTGCCAGAAGCTGGAGAGCGAGTTCAAGGCCGCCGGCATCCGCGTGAAGCTGGACGACCGCGACACCGTTTCCGCCGGTTTCAAGTTCAACGACTGGGAGCTCAAGGGCGTGCCCGCCCGCGTGGAAGTGGGCCCCCGCGATCTGGAAAACGGCGTGGTCACCGTGTTCCGCCGCGACCTGTGCGAAAAGGTCACCCTGCCCCTCGAAGGACTGGCCGACTCCCTCAAGGAGCTGTTCAAGGACATCCAGAAGAACCTGTTCGAGCAGGCCAAGGCCTTCCGCGATGAGCGTACCCATGTGGTGCACAACATCGACGAGCTGGGCGAGGCCGTGCAGACCGGCTTTGCCAAGGCGATGTGGTGCGGCGACCAGGCCTGCGAAGACCTCATCAAAGAGAAGTTCAACGCCACCTCCCGCAACATGCCCTTCGACCAGGAAGGCGAAAAGTGCGGCGATACCTGCGTGTGCTGCGGCAAGAAGGCCGACAAGACCATTTACTTTGCAAAGGCGTATTGATCCGATATGATCAGACAGATTCTCTGGGACTGGAATGGCACGTTGCTCAATGACCTGCAGTACGGCATGGACGTGCGCAACCGCACGTTTCCGGCGTTCGGCCTGCCCACCGTTGACAGCGTGGAGGAATACCACAAGCAGTTCACCTTCCCCGTGCGCACCTACTACGAGCGCGCCGGTGTGACGGACGAAAACTTTGTGGCGGTGGCCAACGCATGGTCGGACGAATATGTGCGGGGCTTCTACAGCGTGTCGCTGCACGATGATGCGCAGGACGTGCTGGAGCGCTTCCGCCGGGCAGGGATGAAGCAGGTGGTGCTCAGCGCCACCCGCCGCGACCTGCTGGAGGCGCAGGTGAGCCAGTTTCCCATCCGCCCGTATTTTGACGAGCTGCTGGGGCTGGGCGATATCTACGCCGGCAGCAAGGAGACCTTCGGCAAGGCCTATCTGCAGTTCTGCGAGATCGGGCCGGAGGAGACCCTGATGATCGGCGATACGCTGCACGATGCGGACGTGGCCCGCGCCATGGGCACGCGCTGCATTCTGGTGGCCCGCGGACATCAGAGCTGGGACACCCTCATGACCGCCGGTGTGCCCGTGACCCTGTCGCTGGAAACAGCGGCCGATCTGATCCTGCCGGACTGATCCCGCCCAAGCGGTCAGCCCGTGGAACGCTGCACGGCGGGCGGCTTGCAAAAGAGGATGACGAAGTAAGGAGAAACACATGAAAAACGAAAGCCAAAAAAGCTTTTGGATGACCGGCTTGTTGTTCCTGCTGTTTGCGGCCTTCACCGTGCTGGTGTCCGTGGCGGATGTGCAGCCGGTGGGGCCGGAGCAGTCCGAGATCGGCCTGGCCACGCTGAACCGCTGGGTGTTTGACAAGGTGGGCGTGCATCTGCTGTGGTACGAGGTCACGGAATGGCTGGGCGTCGCGGCGATCTTGGTGGCGTGCGGCTTTGCACTGACCGGCTTCTGGCAGCTGCTGAAAAGGAAAAGCCTGCTGAAGGTGGATCGTCAGCTGCTGTTGCTGGGCGTGTGCTATGCTCTCATGGCGGCGGCGTACCTCTTCTTTGAAAAGGTCGTCATCAACTACCGGCCGGTGCTGCTGGAGGGCGCACTGGAAGCGTCCTATCCGTCCTCGCACACCATGCTGGTCGTGTGCATCATGGGCACGGCTATGCTGGAGTTCCGCCGCCTGCTTGCCAAGCGGAAGGGACTGTGCGCGGCGCTGGAAGGCCTGTCGCTGCTGATGATCGTCGTCATGGTCGTGGGCCGGCTGCTTTCCGGAGTTCACTGGTTCACGGATATCGCGGCGGGCCTGCTGCTGGCGGCTGCCTTGGTCATGCTGTACGCCTCGGCCGTCAAATGGAGCGCCGAAAAAGCAAACTGAATCGATCAAAAGCCGTCAGGGTGCGAGTGCCCCTGACGGCTTTGCTTTGTATATCATTCGCTCAGCTGCCGTCCTGTCCTGCGGATCAGGAAAACGGCGACCAAAAAGGTGAGCACATCGGAAACCGGCATGGAGTACAGCACGCCGTCCAGCCCGAAGAACACGGGCAGCAGCAGCGCGAAGCCCACGCCGAACACCACCTCGCGCACCATGGACAGCGCGGTGGATCCTGCCGCCTTGCCCATGGCCTGCAGGAAGATGAAGCAGGCCTTGTTCACGCAGGCCAGCACCATCATGCACAGATAGGTGCGGAAGGCCTTCACGGCAAAGGCGGTGTAGTACGCGCTCTCGTTGGCCGCGCCGAACACGCCGATCAGCTGCCGCGGGAAGAACATCACCAGCACCAGCGCCGCCGCGCCCACGGCGGCCTCGCACAGCAGCAGCGTGCGGAACAGCGCCTTTACGCGCGGCTTGAGCCCCGCGCCCATGTTGAAGCCCACGATGGGGATGCACCCGGCGGCCATGCCCACCACGATGGAGATCACGATCTGGAAGAACTTCATCACGATGCCGACCACCGCCATGGGGATCTGCGCGTACTGCGGCTGGCCGAAGATCTCGTCCATCGCGCCGTATTTGCGCAGCATGTTGTTGATGGCCGCCATGGCCGCCACCAGACTGATCTGCGACAGGAAGCTGGTCACGCCCAGCAACAGCGTTTTGCCGCAGACGGAGGCGCTCAGCCGGTAATCGCCGCGCCCGGGGCGGATGATCTTCATGCGCAGCAGATACCCCACGGCCAGCGCCGCCGTGACCACCTGACCGATCACCGTGGCCACCGCCGCGCCCATCATGCCCCAGTGGAAGCCGAAGATGAACACGGGATCCAGAATGATGTTGATCACCGCGCCCGCAAGGGTGGAGACCATGGCGAAGCGCGGGCTGCCGTCGGCGCGGATGATGGGGTTCATGGCCTGCCCGAACATGTAGAACGGCATGCCCAGCGAGATGTAGAAGAAGTATTCCTTGGAATAGCGGAAGGTCTCTTCATTGACCGTGCCGCCGAACAGCGCGATGATGCCGTCGGCACAGGTCAGATACACGCCCGTCAGCACCAGACTGGCTGCCGCGATCATCACCACGGAGTTGCCCACGCTCCTGCGGGCAGTGTGCGTTTCGTTCTTGCCCAGACAGATGCTCACGAAGGCGCAGCAGCCGTCGCCCACCATCACCGCTATGGCCAGCGCCACCACCGTGAGCGGGAACACCACCGTGTTGGCCGCGTTGCCGTAGGAGCCCAGATAGCTGGCGTTGGCAATGAAGATCTGGTCTACGATGTTGTACAGCGCGCCCACCAGCAGCGAGATGATGCAGGGGATGGCGTACTGCCGCATCAGCTTGCCGATGCGCTCCGTGCCGAGAAACTGATTGTTCTGTTCCATGGGTTGGGATCTCACCTTTCTTTGATGCAAAATAAAGAGCGTGCAGCCATGGTCGCTGGAATTACGCCATAGGCTACACGCTTTTTTGTCTGTGGTTGTGGATCAGTCCAGATAGCTGCCTACCGGGCTGGAATTGTACTGCTTGATGACTTTCACCATCACAGAGCCGTCGGGCTGCTCCGTTTCTTCTACGATCTTATACTGAGTACGATTGCGATCCATCGTCTTTTTGTACTGCTCCACTTCGTCTCTGACCAGTTTCACAGCATGATCGTGTCCGACATCTTCCTTCAGCATAAAATGAAGAGTCTGACAGATACAAGCCGCCTTTACACGTTTCATAAGTGCTGCCCCCTCCATTTCAGGATGAATTTCAACGCGCGGCCAACGGGATCGGCCGTGCGCCGCTGTCCTCACCATAACACATTTTCTGCGAAAATTTCAAAGGTCGTTTTTCACAAAAAACATCTTTCGTGCTTTCTTTTCCGGGCAAACTGGCGTATCATGAAGCTAACTTTGCAAGGGATCCTGCCGGATCCCATAAGGAGGCTGCTGCCATGAAAGCCATCATCAACACCGCCGTGTGCCCCCTCTACGGCCAGCCCACGCGCCAGTGCGCGCTGGAGGACGAGACGCTGCTGGGCATGACGGTGGATATTCTGGAATGTCCCGCCCCCGGCTGGGCGCGCATCCGCACCCCGTACCGCTACGAAGGCATTGTGAGCATGGACGATCTGGTGGTGGGCGACGACCGCGCCGCTGCGTGGGACGCGCTGCCCAAGAAGATCGTGCTGCACAAAAACGCCTGCGATGTGCTGGCCGAGCCGAAGGTGCAGGGCTGGCATGTGCGCGAGCTGGTGCGCGGCTGCATCGTTGCGCCCACGGGCGAGGAGGAAGGCGGCTGGGCGAAGGTGACGCTGCCGGACGGCGCCGCAGGCTGGGCGCCCAAGGGCATTCTGGACGAATACTGCACATCGCCCCTGTCGGATGACGAGGACACCCTGCGCAGGGCGCTGGTGGATCGGGCGATGCTGTACTGGGGCACGCACTACCGCTGGGGCGGCAAATCGCCCAGAGGCATCGACTGTTCCGGACTGGTCTCCACGGCGTACCTGCTGTGCGGCATCGTCATTCACCGCGACGCCAAGCTGGCGGACGGCTTTGCCCTGCACGCCATTGAGCGGGAGGACATGAAGATGGGCGACGCCATCTTCTTTCCCGGCCATGTGGCCATGTATCTGGGCGAAGGGCGCTATCTGCACTCCACCGCCCGCGACGGCGACAACGGCTTGACCGTGAACAGTCTCATTCCCGGCGAGCCGGATTTCCGCGCCGATCTGCTGGATTCCATCACCGCCATTGGTTCTTATTTTGTCAAGAAAGGATGATCCCATCATGAAGGTATTCCTCAGCGCCGATATGGAAGGCACCTGCGGCATTGCCGTGTGGCCCGAGACCGACCGTTCCACCCCCATGGACTATGCGCCGCTGCAAAAGCAGATGACCCGCGAAGTGGCCGCCGCCTGCCGCGGCGCGCTGCAGGGCGGCGCGGAGAGCGTGCTGGTGAAGGATGCGCACGATTCCGCCCGCAACATTGACTACGCGCAGCTGCCCCGGCAGACGAGCATTCACCGCGCGTGGTCGGGCGATCCGCTCAGCATGATGAGCGGGCTGGACAAGGACGAGTACGGCGCGGTGATCTTCACCGGCTATCACGCATGGGCCAGCTGCCCCGGCAATCCTCTCAGCCACACCATGAACACCCGCAACGACCATGTGCTGCTCAACGGTGTGAAGTGCAGCGAGTTCCTTATCAATGCGTACACGGCGGGCTATTGCGGTGTGCCTGTGGTGATGATCACCGGCGACAAGGCGCTGTGCGATTTTGCCAAGACGGTGATCCCCAACATCACCACCGTGCCGGTCAACGAGGGCCGCGGCGGCGGTGTGACCAGCATTCACCCCGAAGAGGCGGTGGAGCGCATTGAGGCGGCCGCGCGCGAGGCAGTGGGCAAGGCGGAGCTGTGCAAGGTAGCCATGCCGGAGCATTTCCGCATGGAGATCTGCTTCACGAAGCATGCGATGGCGTACTCCAAGAGCTTTTATCCCGGGGCAGAGCTGCGGGATGACAAGTATGTATGCTTTGAGTCGGATGATTGGTATGAGGTATTGAGGTTTTGTCATTTTGTGTTGAGTGATTGATGGGGGGATTTGCGCGGGGGCGCGGGTGGTAGGTCGCTCCCCTTGTGAGGGGAACGATGGAGCAGCCCGCTCCGCTAGGGCCAGAGGGATGTCGGGGGGACCCCGCACCGGTCCCCCCGAGACACCCCTCTGGACTCCCCGCCTCCCCCCTTCCCACGCAAGGGGCACGGCCCCTTGACCCCTGTTTGTTGTATGATTCTAAGTTTGGTACGGTTGAGGTTCTTGAATTCTGCGTTCGTAGACGCAAACAGCCATCACTACCAGCCTTATGGCTGATCAGTGATGGCTGTTGCCATTGCAGGGGACTCGATCAACCGATCAAAGCCCCCTCCTCCTCGTCCGCCTCCGCATCCTCCCCCTCGTCAGGCACGATGGGCGCGGAGGGCAGAAGCAGATCGTTTTCAAACAGGAACGTGGCCGATTGCCCCGAACGGGTGCAGGTGATGCGGTAGTCGCCCGCAGCATCCTCGCAGCTTTCCGCCTGCGATAGCGCACTCTCCAGCCGCTGTACCAGCGCGTAGCGCTCGTAGGCGGTGGGCGCATCATCCATGGCCATGATCAGCGCGTAACAGTGCAGCGCCGATACGGTGAAATTGGTGTACGCCGCATCGCCGTACTTCATCCCCTCCGGCGCGGTCAGCACGATCTGACAGGTGGAAATGACCTTGCCGCTGTCATCCAGATGGATCTCCGCAGCCAGACTGCCGCTGTTGATGCGGTAGTAGCGCTGCGCCTTCGCATCGTAATCGCGCGTGGGCGAGTGCGGCAGCAGCATGCGGCCGGCGCTTTGGTTGAGCGCGGTGATGTTCTCCGCGTAGGAGGCGATGAAATCATCGTACAGCACGCCAAAGTCATCGGCCAGCGCAGCGGGGCAAACCAGCAGAACAGTCAGCAGCAGGCAAAGCAGTCGGCGCATCATTCATCCTCCTTGCTGCGGTCGGAACGCCGGCGGCGCGCGGGGCGCGGCGGCTCCTGCACGGGTGCGGCGATCGGTTCGGTTTCAGGTGTGGTTTCTGGTTCGGTTTCCGGTTCCATCGGCGCTTCGGGCGCTGGCTCCGGTTCAGCCGTCTGCACAGGCGCAGGCGGCGCTTCGCGCTTGACGGGCGCGGACGGACATTCCTTCTTGTCCTTGCTGCGCAGGGTCAGCTTGCGCTTGCCCGATGCGTTCTTGCGCGCCAGCGCGCTGGCGTAGCTGTACGGCTGGGCGGGCTCCTCGTGCTTCAGCTGTGTATCCAGACTGGCGTACAGCCCGCGCCCGAAGGCCGCCCATGTGAGGAAGCGGATGCGGGTGAACAGCTTTTGCTTGTGGTAGAAGCGCTGGAAGATCTCGCGCGCCTGCGCGGTCTGCTCCGCTCCGGGCGCGGTGCGGCTGTAATTGCTCAGCGCCATCATGCGCCACAGGGGCAGGATGGGCGCGGGCGCGGATTTCAGCCGATCCATGCGGCGGGCGAAGGCCAGCGGGGTTTCGCCGGGGCGCGGCGTGCGCTTGGTGAGCAGCAGCAGGGCGTTCACCGCGCTGCCGTATACGAAGATGGAGCCCAGCTCGTCGGTCTGGCGCTTGGCGACACGGTCGGGCAGGCACAGGATCACGCGCACCGCTGCGGCGGCGATGAGCGCCAGAAGCAGCAGCCACAGCCACGGGAAGCTACGGTCGTCCTCATCGTAGCCGGTCTCGTCCGGCACTTCATCGGGCAGCGGGGTAGGCGTGGGCGCGTCCTGCTGCTCGGGCGGCGGCGGGGTGGGCGTGGGCTGCGGTTCCGGCTCGCTCATGGGCGGCTCGCTGTCCTGATCGTCCTGCGTGGGGGTGGGGTCGAAGGGCACCCAGCCGAAACCTTCAAAGTACACCTCCGTCCACGCGTGCGCGTCCTGCCCGGTGACGTAGGCAAAGCCGTCCGTGGACGGCTTTGCGATGAAGCCCTCCACATACCGCGCGGGCAGCCCCGCCATGCGGCACAGCACCGTCATGGCGCTGGCGTAATAGGTGCAGTAGCCCTCCTTGCTTACATACAGGAAATAGGTCACAAAGTCCTGATTTTCCGGCGGGGTGGAGGGTTCAAGGGTGTAGCGGTAGTAGCGCTTGAGGTGGCGCATGATGGCGCAGGCCTGATCGTAGGGGGTGTTGTAGCCCGATACGATGTTGTTCAAATCCTCAAACACCTTCTGCTCCAGATGGGCGGGCAGGTCGGTGTATTTGTCCAGCGCGTCCTGATAGTACTTGTCTGCGCCCTTGGGGGCGGCGGAGATGAGCGAGCCCAGCGCGCTGTCGCCGCCCTCCACGATGGGAGCGAAGGCGGTGTAGCGGTCGCCGCGCGCCAGATCACGTGTGATGAACAGCTCGCTGGATGCGTTGAAGTAGGCCACCATATCGCTCTGCGCGCTGAAGGTGCGCAGGTAGGCGGGCACCGGCACCGTGCTGGTGGCGCTGTCCTGCATCTGCACCGTTACGGCGTGCTGATCCAGCAGCGTGCTGGCGCGCTGCACAGATGCCGGGGGCAGCTCCTCCAGAAACACGCTCTGGCGCAGGGCGCTCCAGCGCGGGTTGACATACAGGTAACGCTTGGCGTTGGAGGTATCGCGCCAGCTGCGGCCGGTATATTCGTCCTTGGCCACGGCGCGCAGCAGGGTGCGGCGGTCGGTCTTCACGGTCATCACGGGGATATCGGAGGGCTGCGCAGCGCCGCCCAGCTTGCCCGATCCCATGGGGTAGTAGCCGTAGTTGCCCAGTGTGAACACATTGCGAGGGTCGGTGAAGAACAGGTGATCCTCGATGGTCTGCTTCAGGCGCATGGCGCCCTGATGCAGCGGCTCGATCACCGTCTGCCCGGCGGGCAGCACCAGCATGGCCAGCGCCACCACCACTGCGGCCATGGGCAGCACTTCAAACAGATTGGTTTTTTCGTGCGAGGTTTGCGAAATGAGCAGCAGCAGCGCCACAAAGGCGGGGGTGGTATACCACAGGTACTGCGCTTGGCCGAGGCTCCACATGCCAAACAGGGTGAGCACCACCAGAATGATGGCGGGGAAGAAGCCCACGCTGCGGCTGGTGAACAGGTAGCACACCACGGCCAGCGTCACGGCCAGCAGCAGGGCGATATCGCCCGCAAACATGGGAGCGGCGGCGGGCACATCATTGAAGTAGAGGGCGATGGCTTTCACCGCCTCCACGGCTGCGCCGAAGAAGCCCATGCCGGGCAGGAGGAGCTGCACCGCTGCGCCGGCCGCCAGCAGCAGCGGCACGATGAGCGCAGCCCTTCGGAACGAACCGGCTATGCACAGCAATGCAAGCAGGGCTGCGGCGATGAGGATGGCCTGCAGCATGGCGCTGCCTGCGCCGAAGGACATCATCAGCGGCAGCAGCAGGCCCATGCACAGCAACAGGCTGACCATCAGGCGCGACAGGCGGTCGTTTGTCAGGAATGGGATCTTATTCACGGGTGGTGGACTCCTTTGTTGGTGGAATGAGGGGGGGCTGGCGTGCGGCGGGGGGAGGTCGCTGCCTTTGTTTGTTGCGCTGGAGCGCGGGTGGTTAGGTCGCTCCCCTAGCGAGGGGAGTGTCGGAGCGGCCCGCTCCGCTAGGGCCAGAGGGATGTCGGGGGGGACCCCGCACC